>CANFYZ010000043.1 GCA_947451385.1 Comamonadaceae bacterium
ACGTCTTCTGCAAGGAGAAAACTATGTCTAACTCAGACAAAGTCTGGCCAACGGGACTGACCGAGGCCGAATCGGAAGAGATTCACCGTAATCTCATCCAGGGCACGCAGATATTCGGCATGATTGCCGCATTTGCCCATCTGCTGGCCTATATCTACTCACCCTGGCTCAAATAAGGAGGTACAACATGATCTACTCGAAAATGTGGTGCGTGGTGAAACCTTCTGTCGGTATTCCGGTGTTCATTGCTGCTGTGGCGATCGCGTCCTTCAGCGTGCACTTGGCACTGACACTGAACACCACCTGGGTGAAGGGCTTCCTGAACGGGGGCTCCAAAGTCGTCGCTGCTGCAACTGTCGCTCCGGCGGCGGAAGCCACGGTGAAGAAGTAACGGGTGCAACCCGCCGAATGGCCAGGCGCGCAAGCGCTTGGCCCTTCATGAATGAACAAGACCAAAACACAAGCCCCCTGGGCGCAGTGGCTGGCCCAAGTGGGTCCGCGCTTTCTGCCCTTTGCCGACGCCGCCAGTGAAGACTTGCCGCTGTCGCGTTTGCTGCGCTTGTCGCTGTTTCAAATTTCGGTCGGCATGGCCATGGTCATGCTGGTAGGCACCCTCAATCGGGTGATGATTGTGGAGATGCAAGTGCCGGCCACACTGGTCTCCTTCATGGTGGCCTTGCCGCTGCTGATTGCGCCGCTGCGCGCCATGATCGGCTTTCGCTCGGACAATCACCGCTCACAACTGGGCTGGCGGCGCGTGCCCTACATCTGGATGGGCACCTTGCTGCAATTCGGTGGCTTTTCCATCATGCCTTTCGCCTTGCTGGTGCTCAGCGGGGCGGGCCAAGCCCACCAGGCCCCCGCTTGGGTGGGGCTGATCGGTGCGGCGGGGGCATTTTTGTTGGTAGGCCTGGGCATGCACACGGTGCAAACCGCGGGCCTGGCGCTGGCCACCGACCTGGCCCCGCCCGAGAGCCAACCCCAGGTGGTGGGCCTCATGTATGTGATGCAACTGTTGGGCATGATGGCCAGCGCCTTGATCCTCGGCCACTTGCTGAGCGACTATTCACCCGGCCAACTGATCCGCGTGGTGCAAGCGGTGGCGGTGGTGACCCTGGTGCTGAATGTGGTGGCCTTGTGGAAGCAAGAGGCGCGCAGCCGCTTGCGCAAACCCGGTACGCCCATGGAACACAGCTTTGTCCAAGCCTGGCAATTGTTTTGCGACGGCCCCCATACTCCGCGCCGCTTGCTCGCGGTCGGCTTGGGCACCATGGCGTTCACCATGGAAGACGTGTTGCTCGAGCCCTATGGCGGCGAAATTTTGCAACTCAGTGTGTCCACCACCACCTTGCTCACTGCCACGCTGGCGCTGGGCGGATTGATGGGGTTTGCCTGGGCCTCACGCGTCCTCAGCCGGGGGACAGACGCTTACCGCATGGCCGCATGGGGCGCTTGGGTGGGCGTGCCGGCGTTTATTTGTGTCATCGCGTCGGCCCCATTGGCCTCTTTGCCGGTGTTTGCGCTGGGTGTTTTTCTGATCGGTTTGGGCGGCGGTTTGTTTGCCCACGGGACTTTGACGGCCACCATGCAGCTGGCCCCACCTGAACACATTGGCTTGGCCATGGGCGCCTGGGGCGCGGTGCAGGCCACGGCCGCTGGCCTGGGCATGGCCCTTGGCGGGCTGCTGCGCGATGCGGTGGCCTTGGTCAGCAACTCGGCGCTGGGCTATTCGTCGGTTTATGGCCTGGAGATCCTGTTGCTGCTCTTGACCCTGTGGGCTGTGCGACCATTGCAGCAGCCCCATGGGCAGGCGAGGCCAGTCTCGTTATGATGCTGGGCGTTATTTCTTTTCACTTCACACTTTTAAGAGGCAAACCATGGAAACCAAATACATTCTGATCCTCATGTACCTGGTGTTTTGCATCTTCATTTTGGCCAATTGGCTGAATCGGCCTAATCGCCCACGCAAGTAATCCCAGGCCTTCCAGGCCTGATCCAATTCCAGGCCCTTCCAGGCCTGATCCAATCCCAGGCCCGGAAGGGCCTGATCAATGCGTGTTTCGGATCGCGTTGCGGTCTAAGCGCTCAGTCTCCCGACGCTCGAACAAGTTAAGCATCCAAGCCACCCGTTGCGGCATGGCGCGGTTCGGGAAATACGCGGGTTTGCCGGTCTGCTGTGTCGCGGCCTGGCATCCTTGCACCAAACCCAAGATGGCCGCCAGAGGCGCTGGGCTGTGGTCCGCCACCCGGATCCAGTGCACCTGGGTCCAGGCACTGGCCAACAACATGAGTTTGCGTGTGGTGCTGACCACGGTGCGTTTGTTGACCGAGTCCAGACCTTCACGTCGCAACTGGTGCCCGATTTCGGCGTAAATCATGCTGGCCGCGCAAATCGCTGCCCGGCAATCGGGTGGCAAAGCGGCAATGCCGGAATGGGCTTGTTTGTACAGGCGATCGGCTTCGTCCAGCAAACGTGTCACCACCGTGGACAGCGCCGGGGTGAAGCTGGGCTGGGCCAGCCAGGCGTCGGGTGGGATGCCGGCCTCGATCATCCATTGGCGCGGCAAATACAAGCGGCCAATGCTGGCATCGTGTCCCACATCCCGGGCAATATTCGTCAGTTGCATGGCCACGCCCAGTTCACAGGCGCGCGCCAAGGTGTCCATCTGATGTGGCCCCATGATCCAGCACATCATGGCCCCCACACTGCCGGCCACGCGGGCACCATAGGCATGCAGGTCTTCGATGCTGTCGTAGCTGCGCCCCGCCGCGTCCCAGGCAAAGCCCTCGATCAAGGCATCGAGCAAATGGCGCGGCAAAGTGTATTGCTGCACCACCAGGCTCAGGGCATGGTCTTCCACATGGTCGTGCGGGGTGCCGGCGTAAATGGCGTCCAAGCGCTGTTGCAGGGCGGTCAGCGGCACCTCACCTGCGGCGGCTTCGTCGACCAAATCGTCGGCGACACGGCAAAATGCGTACAGGGCAATGGCCGCCATGCGCACGCGGGGCGGCAGCAAGCGGCTGGCGGCAAAAAAAGTCTTGGAGCCCCCTTGCATCATCGACACACAGGCCTGCAGGTCTTGTGAGTCGAAATTGAGCCCGTCCGCCGTCAAGGCCACGCCACTGGGTGGGCGCTCGGTGCGCAGGGCAGCAGCAGAGGCCACAGAGGTAGCAGAGGCATCAGAGATGAACATGGGGAACCACCGTTTCTAAAGCTTTGGCCGACATGAGTACACCGGGCACACCCGCACCGGGGTGCGTGCTGGCCCCGACCACAAACAGGCCTGGAATGTCTTCGCTGCGGTTGTGCGGCCGGAACCACGCGCTTTGCAGCAACAACGGCTCCAGTCCAAACCCCGCCCCTTTGTAGGACCACAGGCGGTCATGAAAATCTTGCGGTGTGGTGACTTTGGAAGTCACGATGTGGCTTTGCAGACCCGGCAGCACGCTCGCCTCCAGGCTCTCGGCAATGGCGGCGCGGTAGGTCTCGGCAAATTCGGTCCAGTCGGTGCCGCTGTCCAGATGCGGCACGGGCGAGAGCACGTAAAACGTATCGCAGCCCGCGGGTGCCAGGGAAGGATCGGTGGCGGTGGGGCGGTGCAGGTACAGACTGAAGTCTTTCGCCAGGTGATGGCGCTTGAAAATATCCTTCAGCAGGCCTTCATACCGCGGCCCCAGCACCATCATGTGGTGCGGCACATCTTTGTATTGGCGCGAGGTGCCAAAGTACCAGACAAACAAGCCCATGGAGTATTTGCCATTGGCGATTTTCCGGTCGGTCCAGACGCGGCGGTGTTCCGGGGCCACCAGATTTTTGTAGGTCCAAGCGGTGTCGCCATTGCTCACCACAATATCGGCGGGGATGAACTCGCCGGTGTCCAGCTCCACGCCGCAAGCGCGGCCACCTTGGATGCGGATTTGCGTGACCGGCGCGTTACAGCGCACCGGCACATCGCGCGCCTCCAACAAGCCGACCAGGCCTTTCACAATCGCGCCGGTGCCGCCCATGGCCGAGTGCACGCCCCAGGTCCGTTCCAACGCGTTGATGAGGGCGTAGGCGCAGGTCACCGCAAACGGGTTGCCGCCGATCAGCAGCGGGTGAAAGCTCATCACAATGCGCAGCTTGTCGTTGCGGATGTGTTTGGCCACCAGGCTGTACAAGCTGCGCCAGGCACCCATGCGCAAAAAGTCAGGAATGGCCGCCATCAAATCGCTGAGTTGGTCAAAAGCCATGTCGCCCATGCCTTCAAAACCCAGGGTTTTGCAGCGTTCGGCTTCTTCTAAAAAACGTTCATAGCCGGGCAGGTCATCGGGCTCGAACCGCGCCACCTCGGCCCGCATGTGCGCGGCGTCGCCGTTGTAATCGAACCAGCTGCCGTCGGCAAAGCGCACGCGGTAAAACGGGTCCATGGCCACCAGCTTCACATCGTCGGCAAAGCGCTGCCCGCACAAGGCCCACAGTTCTTCCAGCAAAAACGGCGCGGTGATGATGGTCGGCCCGGCATCGAAGGTGAAGCCGTCTTGCCGATGCACGTAAGCACGGCCGCCGGGGGCATCGAGCTTTTCAAATACTTTGACCTCGTAGCCTTTGACACTCAAACGAATCGCCGCCGCCAGTCCGCCAAAGCCGCTGCCAATGACCACCGCGACGGGGCGTTTTCGTGCCACGGGCAGCGCGTTCACATCGGGGCGATGGGGCGTGACCGGGATACCGAAACCTTCGGTGCGAAAAGTGGGGCTGAGGGAGGGTGGGGTCATGGGGCCTTCAAGGGGGTGAGGTCAAAGCCGCTTTGGGAGCCTGGCCCATGGCCCAACCCCAGAGCCGCTCCAGAGGCCATGGAAAGACCATGATCACGTGTTCCACAATCGCCAGCCCGAGCAGGGTGGCCAGCATGACCCAGCCGGTGGTGATGGCCACGGCGCCTTGCTGCGCCAGCCACACCAGCCAGAACCAGGTGCCCATGGCCACACCCATGGACAGCACAAACCAGGGCGTCATGTCGCGCGTGCGGAAATAGCTGGCCAGATAACTCAGGTGGGCGGGCAGATACTGCGCGCCGTTTTGCGGCACACCAAAAAACAGATTCAGTTTGGCCGACAGGCGCATGCACCACAGCAGCGCAAAGGTGCAAATCGCCACATGGCTGCGATGGCCTTCCTGCATCCACCACAAGAGCGCCAGATTCGCCAGCAAGGCCAGCTCGTGGTAGAGCATGACCTGCACCGATTGCACAAAGCGCGGCCAGCCCCGGGTCCCGGGAGTCAACGGGGTTTTGCGGGGGCCGGTGATCCATCCGGTCAAAAAGGTCAACTCGTGCCAGCCCCACATGACGATCACACTGCCAAAGGCGAGGTAGGCGTTGAACACGCTGACCTCTTGCATGCTGTGGGCGACGCCCCAAAAACTCAGCGCCAGCAAGACGCTCCAACCGGCCAGGCTGAAGCGAAAGCTGCGCGGAGGCAAGCGGTCCAGCCACAAGATCACGCCCGTGCCTAACCACCAGCACAGGGCCGTGAAAATGCAGGCCAGAACCACTTCATTCACCATGCGGGTTCCATCCGGACCTGGGGTGACAGGTCTTGTTCAATCACCGGCATGAAGAACAGGCGCGCAAAGGTGGCTGCCGCTTGCACCGCGCACACGCCTTGCTGTAATTTGCCGATCACGCCGCCACGGGTTTTGGCTTTTTCCATGGCTTGCGAGAGGGCAAACAAGCGCTCGAGTCCGCGCCGGAATGAGGGGTTGTCGGTGTCCAGCGCCAGCGGAAAGACTTGCTGCGTGATGGCGGTGGTGATGCGAAAAACCTGGTAGTCGTACTCGGTGGAGTCCAAGCCCATGGCTTCGTGCAACATGGGGCGGGTGTGGTCACGCACATACATGGTGGCGTAGACCGCGAGCAAGAAAAACCGGATCCACAGCTTGTTGGCACCGCTCAGCAGTTGCGGGTTGGCGCGCATGATCAGCGCAAAAGACTCGCCATGGCGGAACTCGTCGTTGCACCACAGCTCAAACCAGCGAAAGATCGGGTGAAAGCGTTTTTCAGGGTGCTTTTCTAACTGGCGAAAGATGGTGATGTAGCGCGCGTAGCCGATTTTTTCGGACAAATAGGTTGCGTAGTAAATGTATTTGGGCTTGAAGAAGGTGTATTTTTTGGTGCGCTTCAAGTTACCCAGGTCAATGCCCAGGTTGAAGTCACGCAGCGACAGGTTGATGAAGCCCGCATGCCGCGATTCGTCGCGCGCCAAATACGTCATCAGCTGCTTGATGTCGGGGTTGTTGACGTTTTTGCGGATCTCGTTGTACAGCACACAGCCAGAAAACTCCGAGGTCAGAGAACTCACCAAGAAATCCAAAAACTCTTGCCGCATTTCGGGCGACAGCGAAGCCATGCCGGCAGCCACTTCGTCTGCAAAAGCGGCATCGCGTTGGAAATGGTCGTGGTTGTTGTCGCCCTCGTACTCGGCCATCATCCGATCCCACTCGGCGCGCACCGGCTCGATGTTGATGCGGTCCATGGCCGCAAAGTCGGTGGTGTAAAAGCGCGGACTGATCATGTCGCTGTGCACGGCTTTTTTGTTGGCGTCTTCTGCGGTGGCGATGGTGTGGGCAGCGGTGGCGTTCATGGCGATCTCCGAATGGGGCTCATGCGTAGGGTTTATCGGTTGGCGGCGGGTGCAGCGGCCTCAGGGGCCGCAGGCGTTGAGGTGGCGCGCAGACTGGCAAACACAGCGTAGTTGCTGGGGCCAAACGACTCCAGGTCAATGCGCTGCTGGGTGGTGGGGTCGAGCAGGGTCAAGCGGCCATCGGTGCGGCCGATCAAGACAAAAGGGGCGTCGGCGCCAATGCGTTCGCGCAAGCGTTCACGCACCAGGGCGCGCAGGGTGCTGCGCAAAAAGCCTTGTTCGCCGGCAAACTGGGCCACGTTCTGACCGTTGCTGGCATCGCGCACCACGATGTTGCCGTCGGGCGAGTCGCTGAAAAACAAGCTGCGTTGCCATTGCACGGCGGCATCGGGCGTGCGCGGGTCCAGTCCGGACCAGCGGGCCAGCCCCACCGCCACCAGCACCGCCAGCAGCACCACACCGATCCAGGCCATGGGACGGCTCAGGCTCGGGGGCGAGCGGTTCCACTGGGGTGGGGTCAGGGTGCTCATGCGGGCAGGCCTTGGTGTGAGTGCACCGGGGTGGGCGCTGCGTCACGGCTGGACAGGTGTTCACCCGCCCGCTCGGCGCGCCACAGTTGCAGCAGTTGCTCGCCCACTTGTGCACCTTCAGGCAGGCAGCGCAGGGTGGGTTGGGGGTGGGTCACATGCCAGGCCCGCTGGTGCGGCCACAGGTGGGCCCAGCCGATGCGGTCTTCCGGGTACAGAGCCAAGGCGATGTCACCCCGGCCACCGGCGTAGGGCTTCAGCGCAGCCCCGGCAATGCGTTTGAAAGGCAGGTTGAAGGTCAAGGTCAGCACAATGCCGATGCGCATCACCACGCGTTTATTGGTCAGGGTATACAGGGTGCTGCGGGCCGACATCCAAGCCGTGCCCGCCAGCAAGCCCAGGGCCAGGGCGTAGAGGCTGGCCGCCACCCACCAGGGCTTCCATTCGATCGGGCCGGCGCTGTCCATCAAGTTCAAGGCCTGCACCGCGAGCATGAAAACAAAGTAAAGAGCGATCTTGCGCACATGGAATGCGTGCACGGCCAAGCTGCGCCAGTCGGGCGCGCCTTGCCAGAGAATGCGTTCACCGGGCGGCAGGGCGCTGGGCAAGCCCGGCGCCGCCTCCCACTCGTGCTCGTGGGTGGCTTTCATATGATGGGTTCCTGGCGCTCAGGGGTGGCATACAAGGTGCCCGCGCCGTAGTAGGCGGTGACTTTTTCTTCTTCCAGCAGCGTGATCTGGGTGTTCGAGCGCAACGCCGGCACATTGGCAAACTGGTGCGCCAAGATGGCTTGCACATGGGTGCCGTCTTTTTTGATGCGCGCAAAGGTCATCGGCAGCAGGACGCGTTTGTCTGAGTTCAGCAATTGCACTTCGGCATAGCGGAACATCATCTCCATGCGGTCGATCCACAGCTCGCACACGGTGCCGGCGATCTGATCGTCAGCGCCCCAGACGGGCAGGCCGCGGGGGTCGACATCGTTGGGCGATACCGCATGGCCTTCGGCCAGGTGCAGGGGCACAATTTTCGGGTGACCGTGCATGTCCATGTCGGGCACATCGGCGCGCATGGCCCATGCGCCAGGGCCGACACCGGCCAGCAACGGATCGCCCACGGGTTCCAGCGGCGCGCCGTTCCAACCGTGGGTGGGTTGGCCGCTGTACTCGCCGTCAGGTCGCGCCAAATCGGGCGAAAGGTAGGTGTGACCGTCTTGGGTTTTGAAGGTCTTAGGTTCCGGCACCGGCGGCCAGCCCTCGATGTGGGGGCCGTTCTCGCGGCCCGAATCCATGGGGTAACCCTCGCGGTGGTTTTCACGCAAGAGGTAATAAATCAGTCCCGCAAAGAATGCCCAAAACATGTACAACACGAGTTGGGCCACATCTATGTATTGTGTGATTGCGCCTGTTTCCATGGCTGTGCTCCTTCCAAATAAATCAATGCATCAGCCCGGCAGTTGCGCCAGGCCAAACGGGGTGGGTGAATGGGTCGGGTGGGGGGTGTGGCGTCGGCTGGCGCGCAGCATCGGCCCCAGGGCCACCAACACCACAAACAACAAATAAATTTCAAGGTGGTAGACGAAGCTGTAAGCGGTGATGGGCGTGACCAGGGCTTCGCCCAATGCGCCTGACATGGCCAGCACCGAGACGCCGTCGCGGACAGCGCCGCCCAGCGCCATGGCCGCGCCGGCGCTGGTGGCTTGCACCGCGCCCCAGGTGCCGATGACCAAGCCACCCAGGTCGCCCAAGCGGTCACTGTCCTGGCCTTGACCCATGCCCATCGCGGTGACCAACATGCCCACCGAGAACAAGCCGCCACTGAAGCCGATCAGGCCCACGCCCAGGCGGAACAACCAGGCGGCTTCCAGCGGACCCGAAAAAATCACCATGGCAAAGGCGGGCAAGCCGAGCAACACCCCCAGGCTGGCCAAGCGGCAGGCGTGCAGTCCCCCTGTGAGCCAGCGCGCCGACAACAAAAAGGCCAGCAGGGCACCGCCCGAGCTCAAGGCGGTGAGGCTGCTGGTCATGCCCACGTTCAGCTGCAAAATTTCAGCGGCATAGGGCTCGAGCACGATGTCCTGCATGTTGAAAGCAAAGGTGCCAATGCCCAAGGTCCACAAAAAACGACGCATTTGCGGCTGGGCCATGAGTTGGCGCCAGCTGCTGGCAAAGCCACCTGCTTCGCGTCGGCCGCGCTTGGCTTGACGGGCCTCTTGCTTCCAGAGCGAGGCCAGGTTCATGACCGCCACCATCACGGCGCAACCTTGCACCAGCTGAATCAGTTTTTGCGGGCTGAAATCGCTCAAGACCAGACCGAACACCGCGCTGCTGGCGATCATGCCGACCAGCAGCATGCTGTAGAGCAGGGCCACCACACGGGGGCGTTTGTCGTCGCTGGCCAGGTCGTGCGCCAGGGCCATGCCCGCGGTTTGCGTGACCTGGATGCCCGCACCCACCAGCACAAAGGCCAGGCAGGCACCCAATTGACCCACCCACAGGTTGGCGCTTTCGGGCTCAGACAACAGCAACAAGGCAAAAGGCATGATGGACAGGCCACCAAACAACAGCAAGGTGCCAGTCCACATGTAGGGAATGCGGCGCAAGCCCAGTGCCGAAGGGTGGGTGTCGCTGCGGTAGCCGATCAAGGTGCGCAAAGGCGCGAACACCATGGGAATGGCGACCGCCAAAGCGACCCACCAGGCGGGCACATGCAACTCCACAATCATCACCCGGTTCAGCGTGCCGACCAGCAGCGCCGTCACCATGCCGATCACCACCTGGAACAGCGACAGGCGCAGCAAACGCGCCATCGGCAGTTCGGGCGAAGCCGCATCGGCAAACGGCATGAAGCGTGTGCCGTAAGCGGTCAGCCAGCGTGGGACCGGGATGTGCAGTTTCATGCGCGGGTCCACTCCCAGGCTTGTGAAGTGTAAAAACCGCTGGCCACGCGCTGCATGCGGGCACCTTGCCAAGCTTGCAAGTCGCTGTGGTTTTGCATGCGCTGCAGCAAATCGGCATGCGCCACCGGCGAGAGTGAGGGCGAGCGGTCGCTGCGCGGAAACAAACGGCCCGCGCTGTGCATCAGCGCCAACAGCGGCGTGCGCGGCGCAAAGGTGAAGACCATCGAGGCGCGAGTGCGTTGCGCCAAGCCGGCCAAAGCGTGGGCGATCTGGTCACTGTCGTAGTGAATCAGCGAGTCCATGCACACCACATGGTCAAAGTGACCCAGCTCGGGGCTGAGCATGTCGCCCGACAAAAACTGCACCGAGCCCGGCAGCGACGGATGCTCGGCCGCCATGCGTTCGGCCGCCAATTTAACGAGCGTGGGTGAGAGGTCGATGGCCACCACCTCGGCACCGCGCAAGGCCGCTTGCAGCGCCAGTGCGCCAGTGCCGCAACCGGCATCGAGCACGCGCCGCCCCCGCAGGTCTTGCGGCAACCAAGACAACAGGGTCTCGCGCATGGTGTCGCGTCCGGCGCGCACGGTGGCGCGGATGCGGCCCACCGGCTCGTTCGAGGTCAGGCGTGCCCAGGCATCGGCAGCGGTGCGATCGAAGTAATGCTCGATCTGGCTGCGGCGTTGTTCGTAGGCGGTGGTGTTCATGCGGCTCTTTCAGTGCGTGTTTTTGGCGTGCGGTTCAGTCGAAACCCAGCAGGTCAAAAATGTCGCGGTCTTTCATGGGAATGGACGGCAGCGGATCGGCCCCCAGCCACAGGGCGGCTGCCAGGCGCATGTACTCGTCCTGCACGGCTTTGACGGCGGGTGTGGCCTCCAGCTCAAACAGCGTGGACTTTTGCAAACGGCTCTTGCGGATCTCGTCGAGCATCGGGAAATGCGCCATGGTTTTGAGACCGGTGACCGCGTTGTATTTGTCGATCTGGTCGGTGGCATCGCTGCGGTTGGCGATCACACCGCCCAAGCGCACGTTGTAGTTTTTCGCCTTGGCACCGATGGCTTGCACGATGCGGTTCATCGCAAAGATGGAGTCAAAGTCATTGGCGGTGACGATCAACGCCCGGTCGGCGTGTTGCAGCGGTGCGGCAAATCCACCGCAGACCACGTCACCCAACACGTCAAAAATCACCACATCGGTGTCTTCCAGCAAATGGTGCTCTTTCAGCAGCTTGACGGTCTGGCCCACCACGTAGCCGCCGCAGCCTGTGCCTGCGGGCGGGCCACCGGCTTCGACGCACATCACGCCGTTGTAGCCTTTGAAGACAAAGTCATCCAGGCGCAGTTCTTCGGCATGAAAGTCCACCGTTTCGAGCGCATCGATGACGGTGGGCATGAGTTTTTTGGTCAGCGTGAAGGTCGAGTCGTGCTTGGGGTCACAGCCGATCTGCAACACGCGTTTGCCCAATTTGCTGAAGGCCACCGACAGGTTGGACGAGGTGGTACTTTTGCCGATGCCGCCTTTGCCGTAGACCGCAAACACCTTGGCGGTGCCGATCTTCACGCTCGGGTCCATCTGGAACTGCACACTGCCTTCGCCGTCGGCCCCTCGGACCCTCTGGATGCTGTTCACGGGGATGCTGGTGGTTTCGATCATGCGGGGAGTCCTTCCTGGATGCCTTCAAGGCGGTCTTCAAGCTCTTCGCCGGCCCGCAGCAAAGCTGTCATGGTTTCGGCGTCGGGTTGCCAATACTGTCGGCGAGTGGCCTCCAGCAGGCGGTTGGCCACTTTGGCCGATGCGGTGGGATTGAGCTGGGCCATGCGTTCACGCATGGCCGGGTCCAGCACAAAGGTTTGTGCCAGTTGTTGGTAGACCCAAGGCTGGACTTGACCGGTGGTGGCCGACCAGCCCATGGTGTTGGTGAGGTGGGCTTCGATCTGCCGCACACCTTCGTAACCGTGTTGCAGCATGCTCTCATGCCACTTGGGGTTGAGCATGCGGCTGCGGGTTTCCAGTGCCACTTGTTCGGTCAGGCTGCGCACCACGCCATCGCCCTGGGTTTGGTCGCCAATGAACACCGGCGGGGCTTCGGCGGCGTTGCCGTCTCGTTGGTGTTTGGCTTGCAATACCGCGCGGCTGATGCCGCCGAGGGTGTCAAAGTAGGTGTCGATGCTGGTCACGCCCAGTTCCACCGAGTCGAGGTTTTGGTAGGTGAGCGAGACGCTGGCCAAGGCGCTTTGCAGCACCGCGGTGTTGCGCACCGGACGGCCTTCGCGGCCATAAGCAAAGCCTTTGCGTTGGGTGAAGGCGTCACCCAATTCGTTTTCGTTGTCCCAGCAGCTGCTGTCGATCAGCTGGTTCACGTTGGCACCGTAAGCGCCTTCGGTGTTGCCAAAGACCCGCAGGGCGGCACACTCCAGCGTGCTGTCTGTGTGCTCGGCCATGAAGGCCAGGGCGTGCTTGCGGATGTAGTTTTGCTCGGCCGGCTCTTCGGCGCTGGCGGCCAAGAAAGAGGCTTCGGCCAGCAACCGGATTTGCATGGGCAGCAGGTCGCGGAAGATGCCCGACAAGGTGATGACCACGTCGATGCGTGGCCGGCCCAGCTCGGCCAACGGGATCAGTTGCGCGCCGGCCAAACGGCCATAGCTGTCAAATCGGGGCGCCGCGCCCATCAAGGCCAGCGCTTGAGCCAAGGGTCCGCCTTCGGTCTTGAGGTTGTCGGTACCCCATAGCACCATGGCCACGGTCTCGGGCAGGGCCTGGTGGTCTTGTTGGTAGCGCTCCAGCAACTTTTCAGCTTGGCGCTGGCCGTCGCGTACCGCAAAGGCCGAGGGCATGCGGAAAGGGTCCAGACCGTGCAGATTGCGCCCGGTGGGCAGCACGTTGGCGTTACGGATCAGATCGCCGCCGGGGGCGGGTTGCAGGTAGCGCCCGTCCAGCGCGCGCATCAGGCCTTGCATTTCGTGGTCTTCACCCAGCAAGCGGTTGCTGCGCACCAATTGGCGCAGGCTCTCGGCCTGGGCTTTGTCGCCGCTCAGACCTTGGGCGCTGAACTGGGTGTTCAGTTGCGCTTCGCTGGCCCCATCGACCAGGGCCTCCATCAGGGCGGCGCTGCGCTCTGGCGTCATGCCGGCGTGCAAGCCCATGGCGTCGGCCATGACTTTGAGGGTGCCCAAGCGCTGTGCGCGGGTCGGGGCCTGGCCCATGACGTGCAGCCCTTCGGGAATTAAGGCGTATTCGAGTTCCAGCAATTGGTTTTGCAATTGTTCGATCCAGGCGGCTGGCGCGTTGCGGCTGGCGGCGGGGACGGTCAGGTCCATGCTTTGCGCTTGTTCGTGGATCAGCTCGCTCAGGCTGGCGCGGTCCTGCGCCTGGTCGGGCCCCATTTGTTGCCAGCGCTCGATCGACTGCTGCAAGCTGACCAGTTCTTTGTACAGGCCCGAATGTGTGAGCGAGGGCGTGAGGTAGCTGACCAAGGTGGCCGCGCCTCGGCGCTTGGCCAGCGCGCCTTCTGAGGGGTTGTTGGCCGCGTACAGATAGACGTTGGGTAAGGCGCCGATCAGTCGGTCAGGCCAGCACTGGGCTGACAAGCCGGTTTGTTTGCCAGGCATGAACTCCAATGCGCCGTGCGTGCCAAAGTGCAGCACCGCGTCGGCGGCATAGTCGTCGCGCAGGTAGCGGTAAAACGCGCTGAAGGCGTGGGTCGGTGCGCAGCCGGTTTCAAACAGCAAGCGCATCGGATCGCCTTCGTAGCCAAAGCCCGGTTGCACCGTGACCACCACTTGGCCAAAGGGCGCGCCCAACACAAAGATCGATTGCCCGTTGGTCAAGTGCTTGCCTGGGGCCGGGCCCCATTGCGCTTCGATCTCGGTGAGCCATTTTTCGTTTTGCACATGGTGACCGGTGTCGATGGCGTGCAGCACATTGGCTTGGGTGCCGTATTGGCTGGCATTGCCTTGCAAAAGACGCTGACGCAAATCGTCCACGCTGGCCGGCAGCTCGACGCGATAACCTTCTGTGCTCAAGCGCTGCAAGGTGTTGAACAGGGACTGGAACACCGACAAATACGCCGCCGTGCCCACGCTGCCCGCATTCGGCGGGAAGTTGAACAGCACGATGGCCAGCTTGCGATCGGCGCGCGGCTTGTCGCGCAGCCGCACCAACCGCTCCACGCGCGAGGTGAGCATTTCGGTGCGCTCGGCGCAGGTGAACATGTCTTGGCTGCGGGGACCGCTCGGAAACGTGCAATGCCGGTCGCAGCCGTGGCAGGTTTGACCGGCCGGGCCGGGCCGACCGCCATAGACCATGGGCAAGATGGAGCCATCGAGTTCTGGAATGGCCACCATGATGGTGTTTTCCACCGGCAGCAATCCGCGGGTGGAGCCACCCCATTGTTCGATCGACTGGAACTCCAAGGGGTGCGCGGCGATGTAAGGCACATCCAGTTCGCTCAATGCCACTTCGGCGGCGCTGGCATCGTTGTAGGCGGGGCCGCCCACCAGCGAGAAGCCGGTGAGTGAGATCAGCGCCTGGATTTTGGCCTCGCCCCCGGGTTTGAAAAAGCGGTCCATGGCGGGGCGCGCATCCAGCCCGCTGGCAAACGCCGGAATCACCCGCAGGCCCCGCGCTTGCAGCGATTGAATCACCGCGTCGTAATGCGCGGTGTTGCCCGCCAGCAAATACGAACGCAGCAGCAGCAGACCCACGGCGGGCTGGTCTTTGCGGCCGTGGCCGGGCAGCTCGCTGAGTTGTTCGCTGATGCGCTGTTTCATCTGCGGGTGGTACAGACCCACCTCGGGGTATTCGATCGGGTCTTCTGGCTGGGCCAGCGCGCGCAGGGGCTCGCGTGGACCCTGGGCGTAGCGGTGCACCAGGGTTTTGACCAGGTGTTCGATGTTGTGTTCAGACCCGGCCAACCAATAGCGCATGGTCAAAAAGAACAGACGCAGGTCTTGTGCGGTGCCCGGAATGAAGCGCAGCAACTTGGGCAAGCGGCGCAGCATGGCCATTTGTTTGGCCCCGGCACTGGCGGGGGCGCCGGTTTCTGCACCGGTGTCTTTGTTTTTGGCGCTGGGGCGCAGCTTTTTCAGCAAAGCCATCAGGCCGCTGGATTCGCGGCCCATCACCAATTTGCCCATGCGCGTGAGTTGGGTGACTTGGGGTGCCGACATGATGCACACCATGGCATCGCAATGCGCGCGCCGGGCCTGCAGGGCATCGAGCACCGGCAAGAAGTGGTCTTCCATGAACAGCATGGTGACGATCACGATGTCGGCCTGCGCCACGGCGGCCAGACAGGCGGCCAGCGCGGTGTCGCTGTCGCGCCAGGCCGAGGCGCTGTGGGTTTGCAGATGCAGCCCGGGCAGGTCGCGGGCCAAGCGTTCGGCCGCGCTCTCGGCGGCGCTGGCCAGGTGGCTGTCCATGGTCAGCAACACCACACTCATGCGCTGCGCCAGCGCAGCGTTCGAGTTGCGGCTGGTCTTACCGGCTGTAATGGGCTTTGGCATCGTAGAGCGTCTCCACGGTGATGTTCGCAACACCCAGGTCCTGGGCAAATCGTTCGGTGTTGCGGCGAGCTTTACCGCGCACAAAGAACGGAATCTTGCCCAGCTCTTTTTCGGCTTCAGGGCTCCAGATGGCCTGGTTCGATGCGGCTTTGGCGGGCGCGGCGACCAAGCTGACCACCTCGATCGGGGGCGCAGTGACCGGCTTTGCGGGTTCGGGCGGGGGGGCCACGGCGGGGCGTTCGGCCGCTGGACGCGTGCCGCCCAGGTGCGAAGGTGCTGCCTCGGCATGGAACTCGAAGTCTTCGCGGAACATGCCAATCAGGTGTTCTTCCAGGCCCATCATCAGCGGGTGCACCCAGGTGTCGAACAGCACATTGGCCCCTTCAAAACCCATTTGCGGCGCATAGCGTGCAGGGAAGTCCTGCACATGCACCGGGGCGGAAATCACAGCGCACGGAATGCCGTGGCGCTTGGCGATGTGGCGCTCCATTTGTGTGCCCAAAATCAGCTCGGGCTGCAGCGCGTTGATCTGGGTTTCGACCTCCAGATAGTCGTCGGTGATCAGCGCCTCAACCCCATAACGCTTGGCGCAGTCGCGCACTTCGCGGGCAAATTCGCGGCTGTAGGTGCCCAGGCCCACGACCTCGAAGCCCATCTCTTGGCTGGCGATGCGGGCGGCCGCCACCACGTGGGTGGCATCGCCAAAAATGTAGACGCGCTTGCCGGTGAGGTAGGTCGAATCCACCGATTTGGCGTACCAAGGCGCGTGCGCGTGGTCTGCGTCTTGTGCGGGCACCGGCAGGCCGGCGAGGGCGCAGACTTCAGCGATGAAGTCGCGCGTGGCATGGCTGCCCAGCGGCACGGTTTGGGTGTAAGGCTGGTCAAACTGGCGTTTCAGCCACTGTGCGGCGGCCAGGCCGATTTCGGGGTACAGCACCACATTGAAGTCGGCCTCGGCCAGCTTCTGGAGGTCGGCCACGCTGGCGCTCAGGGGCGCGACCACGGCCACATCCACACCCAATTGGTTCAGCAGCTGGGTGATCTCTTTGACATCGTCGCGGTGCCGAAAGCCCAGGGCGCTCGGGCCGAGAATGTTGCAGGTGGGGCGGGCCTTGCCCGGCTTGTCAGCCGCAGGTTTGTGCACCAGGTGGCGGCACAGTTGGTAAAAAGTTTCGCTCGCGCCCCAGTTTTCTTTGCGTTGGTAAGAAGGCAATTCCAGCGCCACCACCGGAATCGGCAGTTGCAGCGCTTGGGCCAAACCGCCAGGGTCGTCTTGGATCAATTCGGCGGTGCAAGACGCGCCGACCAGCATAGCGGCGGGGTTGAAGCGCGTCATGGCTTGGCGGGCCGCATCTTTGAACAGCTCGGCGGTGTCGCCACCCAAATCGCGCGCCTGGAAGGTGGTGTAGGTGACCGGCGGGCGGCGCGGCAGCCGCTCGATCATGGTGAACAACAAGTCGGCGTAGGTGTCGCCTTGCGGCGCATGCAACACGTAGTGCACGTCGGTCATGGCGGTGGCCACGCGCATGGCGCCCACATGGGGCGGTCCTTCGTAAGTCCAGAGGGTCAGTTGCATGGGGTGTTCCTGCGCTTTCAGGCGGCCAGCTTCAGACGGCGTTTGAGGGGACGGCTGAACAAGCCCGCCAGGTCGGCCGCTTGCTCATAGCCCTGGATGGGGGTGAAGACCAGCTCAATCGCCCATTTGGTGGTGATGCCTTGGGCTTCGAGGGGGTTGGCCAGGCCCAGGCCGCAGACCACCAGGTCCGGCGCATCGGCCATGCAACGGTCGAGCTGCAGGTCCACGTCTTGGCCTTCGCTGATGCGTGTGCCCGCGGGCAACAGCGCCAGCTCGGCCGCCATGTGTTGGCGGTGCAAATAAGGGGTGCCCACTTCCACCAGTTGCATGCCCAATTCGCGGTGAACAAAGCGGGCCAGTGGAATTTCGAGCTGCGAGTCGGGAAAGAAAAAGATGCGCTGGTCTTGCAACATTTGGCGTTGCACAGCCAAGGCTTTTTCGGCGCGTTGGCGCGGTGCGGCAGTGGCTTGCTCAAACACATCGGGCGCCACGCCAAACTCGGTGGCTGCGGCTTGCAGCCAGGCGGTGGTGCCTTCAACGCCGAGCGGAAAGGTCGCAGGCAGGTGCTGCGCGCCGCGCGACTGCAGCGCGCGTGCGGTGTCGGCCAAAAAGGGTTGGGCCAACAAGAAGCGGGTGTTCGGACCGACCGCCGGCATGGCTTGGCTGTTGCGCGGGGGGAAGAAGCTCACCTGCAAGCCCATGCGTTCCAGCAGGTTGCGCAACTGGTCTTCCACCACATCGGCCAGGGTGCCGACCACCAGCAGTTGTTTGGCTGCGTCGGCCGCGTTGTTCAGGCTGGGCAAGCCGGGCACCATGGCCGCCAGGCAAGCGTCTTCGCCTTGGGTGAAGGTGGTTTCGATGCCGCTGCCCGAGTAATTGAGCACCCGCACGGCAGGGTAGTGGATCTGGTTTTGCCGCTCGGCTGCGCGCGACAGGTCGAGCTTGATGACCTCAGAAGGGCAAGAGCCGACCAAAAACAACAAACGGATGTCGGGGCGGCGCGCCAGCAACTGCGCAACCACGCGATCCAGCTCTTCATGCACATCGGCCAGACCGGCCAGGTCGCGCTCATCGATGATGGCGGTGCCAAAGCGGGGCTCGGCAAAAATCATCACCCCGGCGGCCGACTGGATCAGGTGCGCGCAGGTGCGCGAGCCCACCACCAAAAAGAAAGCGTCTTGGATTTTGCGGTGCAGCCAGATGATGCCGGTCAGGCCACAAAACACTTCGCGCTGGCCGCGCTCCACCAAAGGCACCACGTCGGTGCAACCAGAAGTTTCAGCGCGGATGGGGATGACGGGGCTCATGTGCTGGCCTGTGCGCCCGTATCGGGCAAAGAGGGGGTTGCGGGTTTTTGCAGCCGCGCCATGCGCAGCTTGCGGATGTATTGCGCCGCGTTGATGGCGTAGCTGCCGTAGGCGGCCAGGGCCAACAGCAACTGGTCGGTCGCGCTCCAGTCGCCTTGCCACCACACCCAGACATAGGCGGTGTGCAGGGCCATCACGCCCATGCTGACCACGTCTTCCCAAAAGAAGGCGGGCGCGAACAGGTAGCAATCGAAGACCACTTTTTCCCAAATGGCCCCGGTGATCATGATGGCGTAGAGCACCACGGTTTTCAGCACCACCGAGGCCAGGGCCCAGTCGGTGTGTTCGCCATTTTGTAAACTACGCAGCACCATGTACAAGCTGATGCCAAAAATAAGAAATTGCACCGGTGCCAACACGCCTTGCACCAACGTCCAGGCGGTCGCGTCACGCCGTGCGCGTTGCGCTGGCGTGTACAAAACCTGGGGAGCGGTGGCCGGCATGAAATTCCTTGTGCTTGAGATCACTGGGAATGAATGTAAGCCTGCTTTTACAGTGTGTCAACATAAATTGACATAAATATTGGCAATTAGGGTTTACACTGAAGTCAATGCGAGAGATTCCCATCACACTCACGCCTGTGCTGTTTGGCGCATTTTTATGCCCTTTCAACAAGCTCTTGCGACGATTCAGCCTCGGTTGAGCGATGGTTTGCAGGCGTATTCCTTTGATGATCGGTGCTTGTCATGGCGAAGTTC
The DNA here is from genome assembly GCA_947451385.1 of Comamonadaceae bacterium. Lineage (GTDB taxonomy): Bacteria > Pseudomonadota > Gammaproteobacteria > Burkholderiales > Burkholderiaceae_C > Limnohabitans_A. The sequence goes on from CANFYZ010000043.1 coordinate 19,190, forward strand.
CAGCTTGAAAATTCCCCCCTCCGGGCCAGGGCGCAGGGGGCGCAGTCGCCGCTGCGTGAGGCCGCGCGTCAAGGCTTGCCTGTGGGGCCAAGGCTTGTCGGTGGGACGTCGTTTGTGGGCAAATCGGCCCTGGATCTGGTGCAAATCAACAACTTGGCGCAAGCCTGTTTACAAGGCTTGGATGCCGCACGGCAAGTGGTGTTTGGCTGGCAACGTCAAGGCCAGTCCCTCGAAGACATCTATCTGCAAGGCATCATGCCCTGCGCCCGCATGTTGGGCGATTGGTGGTGCAGTGATCGGCTTGATTTCGCTCTGTCGACCATTGCCTCCAGCCATTTGCAACAGCTGTTGCATGACTTCAGCAATGAGTTTTTGCAAGATACACCGCGCCAGCAAACGGCCTGGAGCCTGCTGCTCATGACCGAACCCGGCGCGCAGCACAGTCTGGGCTTGTTGATGTTGAGTGAGTTTTTTAAGCGTGCAGGCTGGAATGTGACCCTGGGGGTGCCTCTGGACGTGGCGGAATTCTCGCGCATGTTCCAGTCTGATTGGTTCGATGCGGTCGGTGTCTCGGTGTCAACCGACCGGCAACTGGATGTACTGGCCGATGTCTTACCGACCTTGCGCCAAACTTATGCCAATGAGAATGTGTGCCTTTTCGTGGGTGGCCCCATGGCTTTGCGAGCGCCTGGGTGCTTGAAGGGTCTGGCCGCCGAAGTGGTGAGCGAAGAAGCGCCGGCCACGGTGACCTGGCTGACACAGCGCATGCGCACCGGAGTCACCCATGCTTGAGCGTTGGCCATTGCTTACATTTAATGACACAGATCAATCTGTCTTGACCAAACAGAGCTGTATCTGGACCTATACTCGTCTGACATTCAAAGTGTCAATTTTCTGATACTTGTGCGTAATTGGTTTACATCATGAAACTTCCATCTTTGGATCCGTCGACGTTCTCAAAGTTGCTCGGCGTGGTGTCAGACCTCACCCTGGTCATGGACCCACAAGGGGTGGTGGAGGACGTGTCGGTGGGGCGCGACAGTTTGTCGGCACTGGGTTGCCAAAACTGGATTGGTCGCAACTGGTTGGACACCGTCACGGTGGAAAGCCGAGTCAAGATTCAAGACCTGCTGCAGTCGCGTGGTGCCACCGAAGGCATGCGCTGGCGGCATGTGAATCATGCCTCCACCTTAGGCAACGAGGTGGCCTTGCAGTATGTGGTGCTGCCCTTGGAGGGCGGCAAGCTGCTGGCCCTGGGTCGCGACCTGGAGAGTCTGGCCGAGTTGCAACGTCGCCTGGTCGAAACCCAGCAGTCCATGGAGCGCGACTATTTGCGCTTGCGCCACATCGAGGCGCGCTACCGCGTCTTGTTCGACACCTCGTCTGAGGCCGTTTTCATGGTCGACGGCAGCACCCAGCGCGTGCTGGAAGCCAATGTGGGGGCCCAGGCCCTGCTCAAAGATGCCGGCAAACGCCTGGTCGGGCGCGATGTGCGTGAATGTTTTGATGCCGACAGCCAGGGCGAAGTGCAGTCTTTGCTGCGCACAGCGCTGGCCACGGGCCGCATCGAGATGTGTTCGGCCCGTGTGGCCGGCTTGGCAGCCACCTGGACCGTGTCCGCCACCGTGTTTCGCCAAGAGGGCGGGGCGCAGTTCTTGGTGCGTTTGGTCACCCGCGAGAGCATGTTGGCCCCGCGCCAAGAACCGGGCTCATCGGCCGCACTGAGCGAGGCCATGGAGCGTTTCCCTGACGGCTGGCTGCTGACCGACACCTCGGGCGTCATCAAAAGTGTCAACGAAGAAGGCATGGCCCTGCTGGGCCTGACCGCTTCTTCGCAGGTGGTGGGCCAAAACATGGAGCGCTGGTTGTTGCGCGGTGCTGTCGATTGGGGCGTGCTCAACACCAGCCTGCGTCAGCAGTTACCGGTGCGCAATTTCGCCACCGAGGTGCGCACCCTGTCGGGCATGACGCTGCCGGTCGAGGTTTCGGCCGTGTGCTTGGCCCGCCCCGAGCCGATGTATGCCTTTTTTGTCCGCGACATGGACCGCCGTTTGCAGGGCGGGGCCTCGTCTGCGTCACAAAGTCAAGCCAACCCGTTTGCCGAGCTGTCGCAATTGGTGGGACGCCGCCCCATCAAAGACATCGTTGGCGAGACGGTGGACACGATTGAGCGCATGTGCATCGAAGCCGCGCTGGAATTGACCCACAACAACCGCGCCTCGGCCGCGGAAATGCTGGGTTTGTCACGCCAAAGCCTGTACGTCAAACTGCGCCGCTTTGGCATGGTGGCTGAGTCAGAATCCGAATCTTTGGGTTAAGTGTTCGGATTAGTTGACACTTAGTGTCAACCCTTGTTGACATTTTTCAAAGACTCCTCACAATGGGGTCATGGACACACCTCCCCTGGCCCACACCCCGTCGCATTCGGCTGGCGCGTTGGTGCGTTCTCAGCCCACGCTGAACCGACCCGCGCTGCGCACGGTCGCCGAACTCCTCAAACCCATCACCTGGTTTCCGCCCATGTGGGCTTTCGCATGCGGTGTGGTGGCCTCGGGCCAAGACCTGGGTGCGAACTGGCCTTTGCTGCTGCTGGGCTTGGTGCTCACTGGGCCGCTGGTGTGCGCCAGCAGCCAAGCGGTCAACGATTGGTTTGACCGCCATGTCGATGCCATCAATGAGCCGCAGCGCCCGATCCCCTCAGGCCGCATGCCCGGCCGTTGGGGTTTGGCGATTGCCATTGCCTGGACGCTGTTGTCGCTGTTGTGGGCCACGCTCATGGGGCCTTGGGGCTTTGCGGCGTGTGGTTTGGCGATTGCGTTGTCTTGGGCCTACAGCGCGCCGCCGGTGCGTTTGAAAAACAACGGTTGGTGGGGCAACGCCGCTTGCGCTTTGAGTTACGAAGGTTTGGCATGGCTCACCGGCACCGCCGTGATGCTGGGCGGCGCTTGGCCCGGCACGCATTCACTGATCTTGGCCTTGCTTTACAGCCTGGGCGCGCACGGCATCATGACGCTGAACGATTTCAAGGCCATCGAAGGTGACCGCCGCATGGGCGTGGCCTCTTTGCCGGTGCAACTGGGCGCCGTTGGCGCGGCGCGCATGGCCTGCATCTTCATGCTGGTGCCGCAAGTGGCTGTGACGCTGCTGTTGGCGAACTGGCAACTGCCGTGGCATGCCTTGGCGGTGTTTGTCTTGGCAGGGTTGCAATGGCCCTTGATGGCCAAGTTCTTGCGCCAGCCGGTCGAGCGCGCTTTGCATGTATCGGCCTTTGGCGTGCCGCTGTTTGTCACCGGCATGATGGTCAGCGCCTGGGGTCTGCGCCAATCGGGTTTGCTTGTATCGACTTTGGGGGCCTCATGAACACACCTTTGAACACACCTTTTTTTGGCTGGTTTCAAATTGTTCGCCTGGGTCTGATTCAGGCGTGCCTGGGCGCGGTGGTGGTGGTCACCACGTCCACCCTGAACCGCATCATGGTGGTTGAATTGGCCTTGCCGGCGCTGCTGCCCGGGTTTTTGGTGGCATGGCATTACGCGGTGCAGATGGTGCGCCCGCGCATGGGCTACGGCGCAGACAAAGGCCAGCGCAGCACGCCTTGGATGATGGGCGGCATGGTGGTGCTGGGCATCGGCGGCGTGATGGCGGCGTTGGCCACCGTGTGGATGGCCACAGAGCCTTTGTATGGTGCGTTGCTGGCGCTGTTTTCCTTCAGTTTGATTGGCTTGGGCGTGAGCGCCTGCGGTACTTCGCTGTTGGCTTTGATGGCCAAGCGCGTGCCGGACGAGCGCCGCGCTCCGGCCGCCACCACGGTGTGGCTGATGATGATTGTTGGTTTTGCCGTCACCGCCGGTGTGGTTGGCAAACTGATTGACCCCTACAGCCCGCAGCTGTTGCTGCAGGTCTCGGCCGGTTTGAGCGTGCTGACCACATTGATCACCGCGCTGTGCCTGTGGGGCCTTGAAAAACCAGGGCCGGTGCAGCTTGCACCGGTGTCCGATACAGCCGCAGAGCGTTTGCAAAAACAAAATTTCAAAGAGGCCTTCCAAGAAGTGTGGGCCGAGCCTGCAGCGCGCACTTTCACCGTGTTCGTGTTCATGTCCATGCTGGCCTACAGCGCGCAAGATTTGGTATTGGAGCCTTTTGCCGGCGCGGTGCATGGCTTTACGCCGGGGCAGACCACGCAGCTGTCGGGGTGGCACCACATGGGCGTGTTGATCGGCATGCTGGCGGTGGCTGCGGCCGGATCGCGCTGGGTGGCCGGACGGCTGGGTTCGGTACAAGCCTGGATGGTGGGCGGTTGCCTGTTCTCCGCGCTGGCCTCCTTGGGCCTGGTGCATTCGGCTTTGTCGAGCGACTGGCCCTTGAAGGCCAACGTGATTTTTCTGGGGGTGGCCAATGGCGCATTTTCGATCGCCGCGATTGCCACCATGATGCGCCTGGCCGGTGAGAGCGGTGCGGGCCGCGAGGGCACGCGCATGGGCTTGTGGGGTGCCGCACAAGCCGCCGCCTTTGGTCTCGGGGGCTTGCTGGGCACAGCGGCCAGTGACCTGGCCCACGCCCTGCTCGGTGAACAAAGCACGGCCTATGCCGCCGTATTCGGTCTGCAAGCGCTGATGTTTGCCTTGTCGGCGGCCGTGGCCTTGCGCCTGCGTGCCAGCTCGACGCGTGCAGCACCCGAGCCTGCAGGTGTAGGTGCAGTGCATTTTAAAAGCCCTGAATGGCTGAAAGGTGGATCCAGCTCATGAACTCAATCCCAATCGATTTCGATTTCGTGGTGGTGGGGGGTGGACCTGCAGGCGCCACCGCCGCCCACGACCTGGTGCGCCAAGGCTGGCGTGTTCTGTTGCTGGACCGCCAAGGCCGCACCAAGCCCTGTGGCGGCGCGATTCCGCCGCGCTTGATCAAAGACTTTGACATTCCTGATCACCTGCTGGTGGCGAAGGTGCGCTGCGCCCGCATGATCTCGCCGTCCGACAACCAGGTGGACATTCCGATCGACGACGGCTTTGTCGGCATGGTCGACCGCGATGAGTTTGACGAGTATCTGCGCGAACGCGCAGCGCAGGCCGGCGCAGTGCGTTGCCAGGCAATTTTTGACCATTTGGAACACGATGACAGTGGTCAGTTGTGGGTGCATTACTCCCCCGTCACAGCCAAAGCACACTCGGCCGGCGAAAACGCGCCGCGCATCAAAGTCTCGACCCGCATGGTGGTGGGTGCCGACGGCGCGCGTTCCGAGGTGGCACGGCAGGCTATTCCCAATGCGCACAAAACCAAGTACGTCTTCGCTTACCACGAGATCATTGCCGCGCCGGTGGGGCAACTTGGCTACGACGGCGCGCGCTGCGATGTCTACTACCAAGGCGAAGTCTCACCTGATTTTTATGGCTGGGTCTTTCCCCATGGCAAGACCATGAGCGTGGGCATGGGCAGCGCCGACAAGGGCTATTCATTGCGCAGCGCCACCGCGCGTTTGCGCGCCATTGCGGGCCTGACCGATGCCCCCACCTTGCGCCGCGAAGGCGCGCCGATTCCGCTCAAGCCGCTGCCCCAGTGGGACAACGGACGCGATGTGGTGGTCGTCGGTGATGCGGCCGGTGTGGTCGCTCCCTCTTCTGGAGAAGGCATTTACTACGCCATGGACTGCGCCCGGCGCGTGGCCCAAGCGGCGCACCTGGCCTTGAAAACCGGCAACCGCGCTTGCCTCAAACAAGGTCGCAAAAGCTTCATGAAGCAGCACGGTCGCGTGTTTTGGATTCTGGGCGTGATGCAGTACTTCTGGTACCAAAATGACCGCCGCCGTGAAAAGTTCGTGAAAATTTGCGAAGACCGCGACGTGCAGCGCCTGACCTTTGAGTCGTATATGAACAAAGAATTGGCGCGCAAAGACCCGATGGCCCATGTGCGCATTTTCTTGAAAGACATGGCGCATTTGCTGGGGCTGGCGCGCACCTGAAGCCGGCAAGGACGGTCGTGAGTTGAGGGCCTTGTCTGACGGCGCGCAGATGCGCCTGCGCGAATCCGCGGACAATCCCGGTGATGAACTCACAAGCTGTCACCCGATTGGTCGTTGCATTCACCCTGAGTTACGCCACCGCAGGCGTAGGCGGGGCGTTGACCGAGTTGGGCCCTTGGTACTTCGCGCTCAAGCACCCCGACTGGAAACCTCCGGACGCCGCTTTCGGTGTGGTCTGGACCACGATTTTTACCTTGTGCGCCATCAGTGCCTGGCTCGCCTGGCAGGCCGCTGACACGCCCGCGCTGCGCCGCCGTGTGGCCGTTTTGTTCGGCCTGAATGCGCTGCTCAACATTTTGTGGAGTGGCCTCTATTTCAAGCTGCAACGGCCTGACTGGGCCTTGATCGAGGTGGTTTTTTTGTGGCTGTCCATCGTCGCTTTGATGTGGGGCCTGTGGCGCCTGTCCCGTTGGGCCAGCGCACTGCTGATCGTTTACGCGGTGTGGGTGGCCGTGGCGGCCATGCTGAATCTGCAGACTGTGGCGTTGAACGGCCCTTTTTAAGGCGGCCGTCGGTGCATATGAAATGTATATTTAAGTGGTCTTAATTAGGGTTTCTCATGCTTGTGGTTTTGAACTGCACATTTTATAAATCCATGGCAGCAGCGGACCGGCATGCTATCTCGCTGGCGATTGAACGCCCCGGTTTTCACCTCCCTTCCGGGTGACACGCACCAACTGCTAGGAACACGCATGTCTGAGTTCAGTGCTTCGGGTGGTCCCTCCAACGGTTTAAATAAGACCGGCAGTGTGCTCAGCGACTGCAAAGAGTCTTTGTCAGCCGTGATCGAAGAGCAGATCATTCCCCGTTTGCTGAACGTGCAGCGGTTTTTCACTGGCCCATCCGAGGCCCTGCGCGACGAAGTCGCCGTGGACGAGCAGCCCGAGTTTCAAGCTTTCACCCAGCATTGCCTGAGTGGCAACGCTTTGCAGGCGAACCAGATCGTGGATGCGCTGAGTGACCGCGGTTTGACCCACGACCGGATTTTTTTGGAATTGATCACCCCGGCAGCCCGCCATTTGGGCACGTTGTGGGAACAGGACCTGTGCGACTTCACCCAAGTCACTTGCGGCTTGGCCTTGATGCACCAAATGATTTACCGTTTGGGTTATGCCTCGCCTGCGGGCCCCGGCATCGAGGGCGAGAGCGACAGGGTGATGCTGGCCTGTGCGCCGGGCTCACAGCATTTTCTGGGCTTGACCATCGTCGCCGATTTTTTCCGCCAAGCGGGTTGCGATGTGGTGCTGGAAATTTCTTCTTCTGAATCCGAGTTGCTGCGGGCCGTCGCCAATGAGTGGTTTGACGTGGTGGGTATTTCCGTGGCCATCGAAGCGCAGTTGCCTAAGTTGCCGGACTTGATCGCGCACCTGCGGGCCCAATCGGGCAATCCCAAAGTGCGGGTGGTGCTGGGCGGCCCGATTTTCCTGGTGCATGCGCTGACCGCCCAAGAATTGGGCGCGGACGCGATTTTCACTGATGCGCGCGAGGCCGTTGGCGCAGTCAAGCAACTCCTGCGTGCGCCCTGAACTTCATTTTTCTGCACACCATTGCAAAATTTGCCGCACGGTGCCGGCAGGGTCTTGCTCGTGCGCCAGGTGTCCTAAACCCGCTTGAATCTGTGTTCGCGCTCGGGGCAGCCGCCCAGCAGCGGCTTGCGCCAAAGCCGGTGGCACGGTTTGGTCTTGCGCGCCAATCAGCATGCACACCGGGTTGCGGAGCTCGTGCAGGCGCGCGGCCAGGGGTTTGAGCTGCCAGGCCGCCATCATCGACAACACGCCATGCACATGGCCCGAGTGACTGAGCACCCGGGTGTAGAGGTCCAGGCCGGCTGCATCGAGCGTTGAGCCGGTGCGCGCCACCCACTCGGCCACAGCACCGGGTTTGGCCGCCATTTTGGCTGTGGCCCAGGCCGACAAGGGATTCAGCGCAGCCAGCTTGGCGGCGGGTCCAAACAGCCAAGAAGCCACGCCGGGCAGAGGCAGCCAAGCCGGATTCAGGCCGATCAGGGTGCTGCGCGCCAGGCTGTCATAGTGCAGCGCCATGTGGGCGGCAATGGCGGCCCCCGCCGAATGCCCGACGATGACTTGCGGTGTCAGTTGCAGTTGCAGCAGCAGGGCACGCAAACCCTCGCTCATGCCGGGTAGCGACAGCGCGCCCTCGGGCCCCCGGCTGGTGAAGGCGTGGCCGGGCAAATCCGGCGCCAGCACCGTGAAGTGTTCGGCCAGCGCAGGCAACATGCCGCGCCAGCTGAAGTGACCCGAACCGGTGCCGTGCAACAGCAGCAGGCACGGGCCTTGGCCCAGGCTTTGCACATGCCATTGGATGCCGCCCGCTTGCACAAAACGGCTGTGCTGCGCATGCGGCCACAGGCCGTGTTGCGCTTGGTGATCGGCCCGGGTCAGGCCGGGATAAAAGCTGTCAAACATACCGCTGCATCAAAGGGTCAAGCGCTGGGGCTGCGCACCCGTGCCATCGCCTGCGCCATGCGTTGGGCTTGCACTTGCGGCATGGGCAGGTAGCTGGCGCCCATGGTGGCGGCCAGTTGCTGGGCTTGCGCATCCGGCTGCACCGAGGTGTCGATCCACAAAGCACGGTGGCCTGACAGTCGCCATTGCTGGCCCCAGTTCTGTGCGTCGGTGTGGGCTTGGGCACGACCTCCCAGCCCTTGCAGCGTGACATTGGCGCGGCCGTCACTCAGCACCACCAAGATGGGCGTGACGCCTTGGCGCTGCAGTTGCGCCGCTTGTTCGTGCGCCAACTTCAGCGCCAGCGCCAAGGGCGTGCCACCGCCGCCGGGCAGGCCGGTCATGGCGCGTTTGGCGCGCACCAGCGAGCGCGTGGCCGGCAGCAGCAGTTGCGCCTGTGCGCCGCGAAAGGCCACGATGCAGACACTGTCGCGCCGCGCATAAGACTGTTGCAACAACAACTCGACCGCGCCTTTGGCTTCGGCCAAGCGCTGTAATGCGGCCGAGTCCGAGGCATCGAGCGCCAGGATCAGGCAGCTGG
>CANFYZ010000044.1 GCA_947451385.1 Comamonadaceae bacterium
CAACTGCAAGCGCAGGGCGAGTTGCCCATGGGGGCGCTCGGTCGCCAAGCCGGCCATGCGCTGTTGCTCAAAGCCCAGGCCGTGCGCGAACGCGCAGCGCCTTGGCTGGCGCAATACCCTGAGTGCCTGCCGCCGCAGCCCTTGAACTTGACGGTGGATGGTTTCACCCTCACCGGGGCGCTGCGCGGTCTGCGCCAAGGCCCCCGTGGCTGGGCGCAATGCGCGGTGCAACCCGGGGCCGTGACGCATGGCAAAGGCAAAGCCTGGCCGCGGTGGGACAAATGGATCTACCTGTGGGTGGTGCATGTGCTGGCCTGCGCCAGCGAGCGCCCTGTGCACAGCGTTTTGTGCGGCATCGATGGTGAGACGCAGATGCCTGCTTTGACCGCCGCGCAAGCCAGGGCACAACTGTCGCAGTGGCTGCAAGCGTATCGGCAGGCCTGGCAAGCGCCGCTGCCCGTGGCGCTGCGCACGGGTTTGGCTTATCTGGAGTGCTTGCAGGGCGCAGCCTTGTCGCCCGATGCCGCAGCTGGCGATGACGCGGAGGAAGACGAGTCAATGACCGAAGCTGCCCTGCGCCAAGCCAGCCAGGAGTTTGAGGGTGGTTTTGCCACCGAAGGCGAGCATTCCCGCTCAGCCTATTTGCAGCGCTCCTTCGAATCGTTTGACGATCTGGCGGCCGCGCTGCCGCACTGGGCCACGGCCTTGTATGGCGGTCTGATGACCCAGGTGCAGATGGGGGGCGCTCGCACGGATGCGCCCGCCGCAGGAGCCGCCTCATGAGTGTGCAAGCGCTTAATCCGCTGACCTTGCCGCTGCAAGGCCTGCAGGTCATCGAGGCCAGTGCGGGCACGGGCAAGACCTACACCTTGGCCGCCTTGTATGTGCGCCTGGTGCTGGGCCACGGTCGACCGCAGGGCGCGTTGACCCCGCCCGAGATTTTGGTGATGACCTTCACCGAGGCGGCCACCGCCGAGTTGCGCGACCGCATTCGTGTGCGGCTGACGCAGGCGGCGCACGCCTTTCGCCAGCCCCAGGCTCAGCCTCAGCCTCAGCCTGTGGCCGATGTGTTTTTGCAGGGGCTCAAGGACAGCATCGACGCCTCTGCCTGGCCTGGCTGTGCGGCGCAATTGGATGCGGCGGCGCAGTGGATGGACGAAGCCGCGATCTTCACCATCCACGGTTGGAGTTCGCGCATGCTGCGCCAGCATGCCTTCGATTCGTCCAGTTTGTTTGAGCAAAGCACGGTCGAAGACAGCCAGACCTTGCGCCTGCAAGCCGCTGCCGATTATTGGCGTGAGTGGTTCTATGCCCTGGACGCAACCCAGTGGCAGGCTGTGCTGCCCGTGGCCGCCACGCCGCAGGCTTTGTTGAACAAGCTGCAGCCGATCTGGCGCGCCCAAGAACGCACTCCGCCGGCCGATGCGCCGACCTCAGAAGAGGTGCAAGCACTGCCCACGCCACAGCAGATCTTGCAGCAATGGTCTGCCGCCCAAGCGCAAGTGGACGCCCTGCAAGTGCAGGCACTTGCGCTGTGGAGCGCCCACGGACCCGCGCTGTTGGCGCAACTGGCCCAGGCCATGGCGCACGATCTGAATGGCAACAGCTACCGCGTGGCACAGCGTGCGGGTTATGTGCAGCAACTGCACGATTGGATGCAAGGGGCCCCGCTGGATGCCAAAGTGGCGGCCAAGTTTGGCTTGCGTGCGTTGACATCAAAAACCAAGGCCAGCGGTTCGCCACCACAAGACAGCACCGGGGCTTTGAGCGCCATGCAAGCTTGGAGCGACGCGATGGACGCAGCCCCGTCGCCACAAGCTGCGTTGCTGGCGCATGCCGCGCAGGGCATTGCACAGCGTTATGAACGCAGCAAACAGCAACGCGCTCAATTTGATTTTGCAGACCTGCTCACGCGATTGCATGCGGCCCTGCACCGACCGGGTTCGCGCTTGCCGCAAGCGATTCGTGCCCAGTATCCGGTGGCGCTGGTCGATGAGTTTCAAGACACCGACCCATGGCAATGGGGCTCGCTGTCGCTGATCTACCCCGACCCGCAGGCCACGGAGGTCGGCTTGCTGTTGATCGGCGACCCCAAGCAGGCCATTTACAGTTTCCGTGGCGCCGATCTGCCCACTTATTTGGCCGCTCGCGAGAAGGCCCAGGCGGTGCACACCTTGCTGCACAACTACCGCTCCACGCCCCAGGTGATTGCGGCGGTGAACCATGTCTTCAACCGGGCCAACCGACCCTTTGGTGCGCTCGATTTTGTGCCCGCACAGTCGCCGCTCGGCGCGGATGCGCGCGAGGGGGACAGCGCTGGTTCGTCGGCCATGACGCCCGCCATGACGGTCTGGCATTTGCCCAGCCCCGCCCCCTTGGGCACCACGTCTTATTTGCAACGCATGTCGGCCATTTGTGCGAGTCAAATGGTCGCTTTACTGCAAAGCGGTGCGGCGCAACCGGCCGACTTGGCGGTGTTGGTGCGCGACGGCCAAGAAGCCAAGGCGATTCGCCAAGCGCTGCAGGTGCGGGGTGTGCGCAGCGTGTATTTGTCCGACCGCGACAGCGTGTTCTCAACGCCCGAAGCCCGCGACCTGTGGCACGTCCTGCAAGCCATTGCACAGCCGCAGTCGGTGTCGGCCGTGCGCTCGGCCTTGAGCTGCCGCACCCTCGGTCTGGGCGCCGCTGAGATCGAACACCTGCTGCAAGACGAGGCCGCCTGGGACGCGCAGGTCGAGCGTTTTGGCCGCTGGCAACACACCTGGCAGCGCCAGGGCTTTTTGCCCATGCTCTACCAATGGCTGCACGAGCAGCAGATTGCCAAGCGCCTGCGGGCCAGCAGCACCGACCCCGAGCGCCGCTTGACCAACTTGTTGCACCTGGGCGATTTGCTGCAAAAAGCCAGCCTCAACCTGCAGGGCCAAACGGCCTTGCTGCGCTACCTGGCCGATCAATTGCACAACCCCCAGGCCAGTGGGGATGCCGCGCAAATGCGCCTGGAAACCGATGCCGACTTGGTGCAGGTCATCACCATGCACAAATCCAAGGGCTTGCAGTTTCCTTGCGTCTACATCCCGTTTGCGTCGAACTTCAAAAAAGAAAAGAAGGATTCGCTGCGCAGTGAAGTCGACCGCTTGGCCGAAGACAAGCGCTTGCTGTATGTGGCGCTGACGCGGGCCGAGCGGGCCTTGTTTTTGGGAGTTGCCTCGCGCAGCCGCGACTTCACTGAAAAGAGCACGCAACCGGCCAGCGCACTCAGCGACCTGTTGGGTCGCAAGTCTCCTGAAGACCTGGCGACCTGCCTGCGCACCTGGTCAGACTGCGCGGCCATTCAGGTGGTGATCGCGCCCGAGCCCAGCGCCGAGGTCTACCAGCCTGCTGCCGCGCCCGCCCAGTTCCAACCTGCCTTGACACCGGTGCGTCAGCATCACAACCCTTGGTGGATGGCCAGCTTCAGCGCACTGACTCGGCAGACCGAGCACCGCATGCCGTGGACCTTGCCCAGCGAAACAGACGAGCGCTGGCAAGACGCCCAAACCGACAACACGCCGCCCACTGCAGAGGCCTTACAAGAGGTTTCCCCAGCTTCCGTTGCCTTGCCTTTCAATGACTTCAAGGCGGGCAGTGCCTATGGCACCTTGCTGCACGATCTGCTGGAGTGGCAATGGCAAGAGGGCTGGCCCATCGCCCAGCCCAGTGCGGACGTGGCGCCAGACACCATCGCGCGCTGGGAGGCCTTGTTCCAAAGCCAAACAGCGGCCTTGCAACTGGAGCCTGCGCAATGCGAACTGCTGCGGCTTTGGTTGCAGCAGCTGGCGCAAACGCCATTGCCTTTGGGCGCTGCGCTGGGCGATGCAGCGGTGCCGCATTTGGTGCTGTCACAACTCACGCAGGACAATGCCTGGGCGGAAATGAATTTCACCTTGCTCACCCATGGGGTGCAGGCCCAGGCATTGGACCAGACTATGGCTGACTATGTGGTGCCGGGTCAGCCACGCGAGCCCTTGCAAGCGCGCAGCCTGCAAGGCTTGCTCACCGGTTTCATGGACCTGGTGTTTGAGCACGCCGGGCGTTATTACGTGCTGGACTACAAGTCCAACAAACTCCCGGCGTATGCGCCCCCCGACTTAACGCAGGGACTGTTGGCGCACCGCTACGATGTGCAACTCAGCTTGTATTTGCTCGCCTTGCACCGCTTGCTGCAGGCGCGACTGCCGGGTTACGACTGTGCCCAGCACCTGGGCGGCGCGGTCTATGTCTTCGCACGGGGTGTGGACCAGCCCGGCGCTGGGGTCTGGGCTCATCGCCCATCACCCGCCATGGTGCAGGCGCTGGACACAGCTTTCAAGGAAACGGCATGAGCACCCCCACGCCCCTGTCGCACACGGCCTTGGCCGCTTGCACCGCGCTGGACCGCGCCTTCGCTGAGTTCTTGCAAAGCCAAGTCCCGTCCACTGACCCTCGGCACCTTGTCTTGGCCGCCTTGACCAGTCACCAAATGGGGCGTGGTCACACCTGCCTGGACCTGCAGGCCTTGCAAGCGCAACCGGCGGCGTTGCTCGGCTGGACCGCAGCCCAGGCCCAGGCCTTGCCCAGCGACTTGAGCGCCGCTGCCGCCAGTTTGCCTTGGTGCCAGGGTGAGGGCGCGCCTTTGGTGTTGGCGGGCCCGGCCCACGCGCCCTTGCTGTACTTGCGCCGCGCCTACCAGGCCGAGCAGAGCGTGATGCAGGCCTTGCGCGCCCGCATGGCGCAGCCTGTGTGGGACATGCCCGGGGACACGGCCGCGCATCTGAATGCCTTGTTCCCGCCGCAATCGCCAACGCCAATGCCCGCGCAGATCGATTGGCAAAAAGTGGCGTGTGCCCTGGCGGCACGCTCGTCGCTGACTTTGATCACGGGCGGCCCGGGCACCGGCAAAACCACCACCGTGGTGCGCTTGCTGGCTTTGTTGACCGCGCAGGCCCGTGCGGCGGCGCAGCCCTTGCGCATCCGCTTGGCGGCGCCGACCGGCAAGGCCGCCAGCCGTTTGGGCGAGTCGATCCAGTCGGCCATCGCGCATTTGCCGCCAACGCTTCGCATCGAAGCCCCGCCAGCGCCCGAAACCTTGCACCGTTTGCTGCAATTCACCCCCGATGCGCCGCTGCGCGAGGTGCCTGAGCTGGCCTGCGATGTGGTGGTGGTGGACGAAGCGTCCATGATCGATTTGGAAATGATGGCCCGCCTGCTGGCCGCGGTGCCGCTGTCGGCGCGCTTGATCTTGCTCGGCGACAAAGACCAATTGGCCTCGGTAGAAGCCGGTGCGGTGATGGCCCAGCTGTGCGAAGGGGCTGCTTTGGGCGGTTACTCGGCCGAGACGGCAGATTGGATTCAAGCCCACACCGGGCAAGATGTGCGCGCCTTCGTCAGCCCCACCGGCCGCAGTGCCGCCTTGGCGCAGCACACCGTCATGCTGAGGCATTCACGCCGCTTTGCCGCCGACAGCGGCATTGGCCAATGGGCCCTGGCCGTGAACGCGGGTGAGGTAAAGGCAGTCAAGACCCTGCTGGCCGAATGCGCCGCCACATCGGCCGCGCAAGCGAGCTTGTTTGCGGCCGATGTCGACATGCTGAACGTGCCGCGTTGGCCGCATCCCGCCTTGGCACAAGTGGTGCGGCAAGGCTGGTCGGCCTGGTCTGATTTACTGGCCCCCTGGCGCGCGCCCAGCGCGGTGTGCAGTGATGCGGCGGCCATGGCGCTGCTGCAGCGCTTTGCCGATTTTCAGGTGCTGTGTGCGTTGCGCAGCGGCCCCTGGGGCGTGGTGCATGTGAACCAATGCATCAGCCGCTGGATGGGCGAGGGGGCCGAGACGTGGTACATCGGCCGCCCGGTCATGGTCACACGCAACGATCCGAACTTGAAGCTGATGAACGGCGATGTCGGTCTGTGCTTGCCCACGGCCAACGGATTGCGCGTGGCGTTTGCGCAAGCGGGGCACATCCGCTGGGTCTTGCCCTCACGCTTGGACGCGGTGGAAACGGTGTGGGCCATGACGGTGCACAAATCCCAAGGCTCAGAATTTGCACATGTGCTGCTGGTCTTGCCCGACACGCCGTCCCCGGTGCTGACACGTGAGTTGATTTACACCGGCATCACCCGTGCTAAAACGCGTTTGACCCTGGTGCTTGCGTCACAATCGGTGCTGTTGCAAGCCACCGCCACGCGCGTCTTGCGCAGCGGCGGTTTGTCGGAATTGAGCCCAGAAAATTGAGCCAAGAGAATTGAATGAGCCAACTCAGTTTTGGATTTGAAGTGCCTGAAGGCCATGTTGAGCCCGATGTGCCGCGCGCGCGCGGCAAGTCGCGCAAAAAAACCGCCGCTTTGCCTGCGCGATCCGCACCCGAAAGCGTCGCAACCGCGCAGGACGATGCAGCGCGCATGGCCCAGACCTTGCAAACCCACCCCGACTACAAAGTGCTGCGCCGACTGGTGCCCTGCCTGGACTATGGCGCGCCCCCCGCCGGTGCCGTGACGCAGCGGGTGTTGATTTTGGACACCGAAACCACGGGTCTGGATGCGCGCCAAGAAAAAATCATCGAGCTGGCCATGCTGGCGGTGGATGTGGACACGGCAACGGGTCTGCCGGTGGGGCGGGTGGAGGTTTACGAAGACTTTGAGGACCCGGGCAAACCGATTCCGCCGGCCATCGTGCAGATCACCGGCATCGACAGCAGCATGGTGCAAGGCCAGAGCCTGAACGACGCGCGTGTGAACGAGATGGTGGCGCGTGCCGACCTGATCGTGGCGCACAACGCGGGCTTTGACCGTCCCTTTGTCGAAGCCCGTTTGCCGGTCTTTGCGGACAAGGCTTGGGCCTGCTCCTTTGCCGGCATTGACTGGAAAGCGCAGGGCACAGGCTCGGCCAAGCTGGAATTTTTGGCGCATGAATGCGGTTGGTTTTATGACGCGCACCGCGCCCAGGTGGACTGCCATGCCTTGCTGCAAGTGCTGGCGCGGCCTTTGCCAAAAGACCCGCACACTGGCTTGGCCCGCTTGATCGAGGCCGCCCGCAATACCCGCTACAAATTACGCGCGGTGGGCGCCCCTTTTGAGAGCAAAGACAAACTCAAAGCCCGGGGGTACCGCTGGGACAGCGATGGCCGCGTGTGGTCCACCACCTTGCCCAGCCATCAGGCTTTGCAGGCCGAAGGCGCTTGGCTGAAAGAGCAGGTCTACAGCGCCAGGGCCGCCCGCGTGGTGATCGAGGCGCTGGACAGTCGCGTCCAGTTTTCAGTCCGTCCCGGTTTGGTGTCTGAGTTGCCGCTTTGAGTCTGTCAATGGGGGGCGGCAGTTGGCAGGGCTGCTGCGCTCAGGCTTTGATATCCACCCGTTGCCCCTTGACCATGGCCGTGGTTTTTTCTTTGGCGTGGGTGTAAGTGGGTTGAGCGTGAGGCGCCGCAGCATGGTGCGCCTCGACCTTGGGCTTGGGAGCCGGTTCTTTGGCTGCCGCCTTGACCGCCGCGCGCGCTGGCTCTCGCTCGATCGGAGGCGGAGCGGATCGGTGGGAAATGGAAGAAACGCTCATCGCAGTCCTTTGCTCATCGGTGCGTCATTCTGGGGAGAGTTTAACGGGCTTCATGAACCGGGTCGTGGCCCAGAGACAGTTTCTCTAGAATCAGGCGACTGTACCCGGAGCCCTCATGCCTCTCTCACTTGTTTGGAATCGACTTTCAGCCTTGGCCCTGGGGATGGCCTGGGTATTGCAGACGCAGGCGCAAACACCGGTGGCCCCTTCCGTCCCCCCTCCCGCCAATCCCGCCACAGTCACTGCCGCGCCTGCCGCTAAACCGCCTGCGCCCCCGGCATCCGCGCCAGCCCCCGCCCCCGCACCGGGTGCCCTCAAGCCGATGCAAGAGGTGTTGAAAGATGCCAAATCGATTCCGGGTCTGCTGACCCTGCACCAAAAAGACGACAAGGTGTGGATCGCGATTCGGCCTGAGCAGTTCAATCAGCTGATGTTTTTTTCTTACAACGTGCCACGTTCCGTGGGAGAACGTGGCTTGTATGGCGGACAAATGGGCGGTGCGCAAGCGGTGGTTTGGCGCAAAGTCGGCAACCAGGTGCAGCTGATCGCCAAGAACACCGAATTCTTTGCCACCCCTGGCACGCCGCAGGCACAGTTTGTGACCGAGTCATTTTCCGACAGCTTGCTGGCCAGCGCGCCGCTGGTGGCGGCGCCGGACCCCACAACCCAAGCCGTCCTGATTGAAGCCCAAGCTCTGCTCATGAACGACATCCCGGGCTACCTGACGCGTTTAGAGATGGCCTATCGGATGCCATTTGCACTGGACCCCCGCAACAGCAGCTTTGCGACCCTGCGCAATTCAGCGCAGCTCACCGGACTGGAAGTGCAGGCGCATTTCTCGGTCCCCAAGTTGTCGGCACCACCGATGACCCCGTCCATGGTGCCCATGCCGCCACCGCCTCAGGCGACGCCCGATCCGCGCAGCTTGTTTGTGCACTTTGACTACAGTTTTTCATTGTTGCCCGAGGCCATGGTGCCGCGCTTGGCCGATGAGCGCGTAGGGTATTTCAGCGTGGACCGGGTCGACTACACCGAGGACACGCAGGTCAAACCGCGCCGTCATTGGATCAAGCGCTGGCGCTTGGAAAAGCAAGACCCGGCCGCCGCCTCATCGCCTGTGAAAGCGCCGGTGGTGTATTGGCTGGACAAAAACATTCCAGAAAAATACCGTCAAGCGGTGCGCGAAGGTGTCTTGGCCTGGAACCCGGCTTTTGAAAAAATAGGTTTGCAAGGCGCCTTGCAAGTGCAGCAGCAAACCTCGCGTGATGAGCCCACCGCCATGGGGCCGCGGCACGCCATCATTCACTGGTTCAGCGGCGCCGATGTGGGCTTTGCCATTGGGCCTTCGCAGGCCGATCCGCGCACTGGCGAAATCTTGCGTGCAGAGATTGGCGTGTCTGACGTTTTCGCGCGCAGCGCCAGGCGCACCTTGGTCGAGGATTGGGAAACCACTGCGCACCGGCTGCATGGACAGGGTGGGCAGGGCAGCCATGCCTCGTCGTTCTGCCATTACGGCCATGACGCAGCGCATGAGTTGCACTTTGCGATGGATTGGCTGCAAAGTCTGGGCCTGACCCTGGACAGCCCGCAAGCGGAGCAGTTGGCGCAGCAGTACGTTAAAAATGTGGTCATGCATGAGGTGGGCCACACCTTGGGATTGCGCCACAACTTTCGTGCCTCCACGGTGTACAGCTTGGCGCAGATGCAAGACCCGCGCTTTACCCACGCGCATGGATTGTCCAGTTCGGTGATGGACTATTTGCCCTTCAATATTTCACCTGCCAACGAAAACCAGGGCGACTACGTGATGGACGCTTTGGGGGTTTACGACCACTGGGCCATTGCTTACGGCTACAGCCCTTTGGAGCCGGCGCAAGAGGCCGCCGGGCTGGCCAAAATCACGGCGCAATCCACGCGGCCTGAATTGGCCTATGCGAGTGACGAAGATGCTGGCTTTGGCCTGTCTGAGGGCATGGACCCGGATGTGAACCGCTTTGACCTGGGGTCGGACCCCCTGGCTTACTACAAGCGCCGCATCACCTTGTCGCGCCAATTGTGGGACCGGCTGCAGAACTTGAAGCTGGCCGACGGAGAGAGCTACGAGCGCTTGACCCGCAGTTTCAACAGCGGTTTCAGAGCCTTGTCGCAGGTGGCACCTTTGGCGGCCAAATACGTCGGCGGCGTGCTCACCCGACGTGACCGCGCCGGCACCGGCCGGGTCTTGTTTGAAGCGGTTCCCGCCGCACGCCAGCGCGAGGCGCTGCAGTTGATCACCCAAGATTTTTTCCGCGCCGAAAGTTTTCGCTTTGACCCGCAGTTGCTCAGCCGCTTGGCCATGGACCCTTTCGAGCGCAGAGGCAGCTCGGAGGTATCGGTTGTGAATGCGGTGTTGGCGCTGCAGCGGGCCATTCTGGACCCCTTGTTTTCGTCCGCTGTGGCCGCTCGCCTGCTCGAAGCGCCCCTGAAAGCGCCCCAAGGCGTCAACCCTTTGAGCTTGGCGCAGCTGCACGACAGCTTGCAAAATGCCATTTGGGCCGAAGCCCTGCAAGCCCAAGACACCGGCTTGCTGCGTCGCAATGTGCAGCGCGAACACCTGCGCCGCGTGACCGATGCGCTGGTCAAGCCACCCGCCAACTTGCCTGCCGACGCGCGGAGTCTGATGCGCATGAACGCCCAAATTCTGGCTGCGCAACTGAAAAAAGCCCTGAGCCGAGGGCGTTTGAACAAAGAAACCCAGGCCCATTTCGCTGAAAGTTTGAACACCTTGCAGACCGCGCTGCAAGCGCAAGTGCAGCGCGCCGGCTTGTAAATGCTGGGGGTTTTGTGTGGGGGTGAGGTGTTGCGGGGATAATGTCGGCTGCACGGTTTCGCCTGTAGTGCCACCCTGGCGCTGGCGGGCCGGTTGAACATATCTCTAAAGCACCATGGCTCAATACGTATTTTCGATGAACCGGGTTGGCAAAATCGTGCCACCTAAGCGTCACATTCTCAAAGATATTTCCTTGTCTTTCTTTCCCGGCGCCAAAATTGGCGTGCTGGGCACCAACGGCTCGGGCAAGTCCACTTTGCTCAAAATCATGGCCGGCATCGACAAGGAAATCGAAGGCGAAGCCATTCCCATGGCGGGCCTGAAGATCGGCTATCTGCCGCAAGAACCGGTGATGGACCCCGAGCAAACCGTTCGCGAAGCCGTGGAAAGCGCCATGGGCGAAGTCAAGGCGGCGCAAGCCCGCCTGGAGGAGGTGTATGCCGCCTACGCCGAAGAAGATGCTGACTTTGACGCCCTTGCCGCCGAGCAGGCGAAACTCGAAGCCATCATCTCCACCGCCGGAGATGCGTCTGAACACCAACTCGAAATCGCGGCTGATGCGCTGCGCTTGCCACCCTGGGACGCGGTGATCGGTAAATTGTCCGGCGGTGAAAAACGCCGCGTGGCCTTGTGCCGCTTGTTGCTGTCGCGCCCCGACATGTTGCTGCTGGACGAACCCACCAACCACTTGGACGCCGAATCGGTGGACTGGTTAGAGCTGTTCTTGCAACGCTTTTCGGGCACCGTGGTGGCCATCACCCACGACCGTTACTTCTTGGACAACGCTGCAGAATGGATTTTGGAATTGGACCGGGGCTCCGGCATTCCGTACAAAGGCAACTACTCCTCTTGGTTGGAACAAAAAGACGCGCGTTTGGCGACCGAGCAGCGCACCGAAGACGCGCGCAGCAAGGCCATGAAGAAGGAATTGGAGTGGGCACGCGCCAACCCCAAAGGTCGCCAGGCCAAGAGCAAGGCGCGTTTGGCGCGCTTTGAAGAGTTGTCAGATCACGAATACCAAAAACGCAACGAGACGCAGGAAATTTTCATTCCCGTGGCCGAGCGCCTGGGCAATGAAGTGTTCGAGTTCAAGAACGTGAGCAAGTCTTTTGGCGACCGCGTGCTGATTGACAACCTCAGCTTCCAAGTGCCTGCGGGCGCCATTGTCGGCATCATCGGCCCGAACGGCGCGGGTAAGTCCACGCTGTTCAAAATGATCGCTGGCAAAGAGCAGCCCGACAGCGGCGAGGTCAAGATCGGCCAGACCGTGCGCATGGCCTTTGTGGACCAAAACCGGGATGACCTGAACAACGACAAAACCGTGTGGGAAGACGTCTCTGGCGGCTTGGACATTTTGAACGTGGGCAAGTTCCAAATGGCCAGCCGTGCCTACTGCGGGCGCTTCAACTTCAACGGCGGCGACCAGCAAAAGAAAGTCGGCATGCTGTCCGGCGGTGAGCGCGGCCGTTTGCACTTGGCCAAAACCTTGATTGCGGGTGGCAACGTGTTGCTGCTGGATGAACCGTCCAACGACTTGGACGTGGAAACCCTGCGCGCCCTGGAAGACGCCTTGCTGGAGTTTGCCGGCTCGGTCATGGTCATCAGCCACGACCGTTGGTTCTTGGACCGCATTGCCACCCACATCCTGGCCGCCGAAGGCGACAGTCAATGGGTGTTTTTTGACGGCAACTACCAAGAATACGAAGCCGACAAGAAAAAACGTCTGGGTGAAGAAGGCGCCAAGCCCAAGCGCGTGCGCTTCAAAGCCTTGAAGTAATGGCTGGCTGCCACCGGACTCTGGCCGATCATTACCTGGAAGGTCTTTGATGCGGCCGAGCTCCTGCTTGCTTGCACTCTCGGTTGCAGGGCTGCTCAGCGCATGCGGGACGGACAGTTTTTTGGCGCGGGCTGAGGGTTCTTGCATCAGATACCCCACTCCCGATGCCAGAGCGGAATGCGAGCAACGCCTGCGGCAATCCCTGCTCGACTTCACAAAGCAACAAGCACAGGACCAAAAAGTGCAACGGGACGCCGAGAAAGAAGTCCCTTCCCGCCCCAGCACGCTTTGCTTTAAGCGTCAAACTTCGGGGGAAATCGTTTGCCCCAATTGAAGCCCCGAGGGCTTGACCGAAAAGCCCCAAAAAAATTGGCTATTTACATAAATTTACAATTCAGCGATGTGGAACCCCAGCAACGCTGTGCAAAGTCAAAGGGCTGAAACCGCTCAAGCTCACTTGAGTTGGCCGGCCATGGGTGATTTGCTTGGCGAAAAGCGAATGGGGAACCAGTTAGAAAAATTAAAGTACGGCATTCGCTACTATTTATCCAGAGACATCCGCACTAAATTCCTTTTGAAAGTCTCGGCCAGCGATTTCGGCCGGGCTTTTTTTGCAACCCATCCGCAAAATTTTTACATACCGCTCAGAAGTTATTTGGACAATCGGTTTTCCGTCAAGGAGCGATTTGATGCTTGCCTGGTCGATGTTGAAACCGCCAAAATTAAATTTGGGGATCACCACGCGGCGCATTTGCTTTCAGGGGGCAGCATCACTTTGGCTGAGGTGGGCAGTTTCACCATCGACCTTCAATTGAACCGGGTCAGTCAGCATGAAGGATTCTGGGCCGTCGCCATCAAAGATGCTTCTGGAAAATCAATTTCAAATTTGAGTTTTGGTTTCTTAGATGCCCGAACCATTTTGATTGCCTCTGTGCAAGGCATCAAAGACCCCCAAAGAAACATATTGGAACTGAACAAACGTTTAACCAAAGCGTCGTTTGGCTTTCGCCCGCAAAACTTATTGGTGGCGACGATCCAATCGCTTTGCCAAGCTTGGCAGGTTGATCATTTGATCGGGATTGATCCCAAGCACCAAGTCAAACGCAAGATCAATACAGCGCGCCAAGGTTTCAAATTTGACTACAGCGGTTTTTGGACTGAACTCGGCGCAGCAAAGAATTTCAGTGGCTATTGGCATTTGTCTACCCAAACGCCGATCAGGGTCCCACAGGAGATGCCATCGTACAAAAGAAGCCAGTACAAAAAGAGAAATGCGCTTCTGGCGCAACTGAGTTTGAACTCACAAGCCATCTTTCAAGCCAAAGAACCCCTCAAGGTTGGGGTCTGAGCCGGGCGGGGCTGTCGGCCCGAAAAATCAAGTGCCCGTCGTGAAGGTGAAGTTTTTCACAAAAACTTTGCCGTTGTTGGTGCCTTGAATCGTCACGCTGTAGTGTGTGTTGGCGGCCAGTGGCAGGTTCGGAATCAAGATCGCCTGGTTGGGTAAGAGCTTGGCATTGGGGTCGTTGTCAGAGGTCAGGGTGACGGCCAGAGGCACCTCACTGGCGTCCGAGGTTTTCACGATAGAAGAGGCCTTGAGGGTCAGGACCTGGCCTTTCAGGACTTGCACAAAAATGGGTTGGCCCACAGGTTGGGTGGCAAAATTTCTTGACGGTATGGGGCTCGGAACCTCGGTGAAGAGGGCGGTGGCTGTGCCCACGGTGCCGGCGCAGGGATAGGTCAAAACCTCGGCAGGATCTTGAAGTTGGGCGGGGTTGGCGGTGTTGGCCGCCATGTCGGCCACCAACAGGATGCCGGGTAAGCTGCCTGGGTTCTCCACGTCCGCCCCAGAGCCGACAGGCCCTGCCGTTTTGATGCTGATGCCCACCTCTCTGTTGGAGTTCATCAGCCCCACCAGGTGATAAGGCGCGCTCAACAGACTGACCGCAGCCGACAAGCCATAGCCGGCAGGGATGGGGCGGTTGTAGGTCAGAACTTCGTTCGCTTGCGCTGCGCCCGTCCCTTGGATGTAACCGGCAGCAAGCATCCGTTCCCAAGGGCTGCTTCCCGTGTAAGCGACCGTGCCTGGGGTCTCGGTATGTTGATACAGGTTGTTTTTGAATTGCCACACGACATGGTTCAAGGCAGCCGTGTCCAAGTTGGCGTTTTGTTGCAGGTACCCAAAGCCACACGAGACGCGAGCCTGGTTGAAGGTGTTGTAGGCGACCAGTTCCTGGGACTGGGCCGCGTAGGTCGGGACGGGCCAACCGCCTTGGGGTAACTTTTGAATCGAAGACGTAGACGCTGCCGCGCTACCCCCTCCGCCCCCGCCACAGGCCACCAGCGAGCAGGTGACCGCAGCAGAGAAAACCAATAAGAGAAGGAATGGGCGCATGCGTTTATCGGCCTTGTCGCTGTTCAGCCCAGCTTGAGTTGTTCAGCCAGTTGGAGGACCTGCGGTACAGCGTCCGCCGCATCCGCCGCCACCCCATGCCGGTGCGGCATGCTGCGCAGCCAGGTGATTTGCCGTTTCGCAAGTTGGCGAGTTGCAAAAATGCCTTTGTCGCGCAGGTCGGCCATGGGCGCCAGGTTGTCCAACGCCTCCCAGACTTGGCGGTAGCCGACGCAGCGCATGGCGGGCAGGTCGGCCTGCAGGTCGCCGCGCGCGCGCAGCGCCTGAACTTCGTTGACCAAGCCGTGTTCCAGCATCTGATCGAAACGCTGTGCAATGCGTGTGTGCAGCCAGGTCCGATCTGAAGGTTCCAGCGAGATCAAGGCGATGTCGCTGCGCACGGGCGCATCAGCGTCTCGGGTTTGGAAGGAGGAGATCGGCTGCCCCGTGAGTTGCCACACCTCCAGCGCGCGCAAGATGCGTTGCGTGTCTGCGGGGGCCAAGCGCGCGGCGGTGACCGGGTCGACTTTTTGCAATTGTTGATACAACGCCGTCAAACCCTCTTGGGCCAGCGCAGCTTGCAAGGCCTTGCGCACCGCGGGGTCGGCTGGCGGCATGTCGCTCAGGCCTTCATACAAGGCTTTGAAATACAGCATGGTGCCGCCCACCAGCAAGGGCAGTCGGCCGCGTGCCCTGATCTCGGTGATCAGTCGTTCGGCATCGCGCACAAACTCGGCCGCGCTGTAGGCGTGCAGCGGGTCGCGGATATCGATCAAATGGTGTGGCACCGCCGCCAATTCAGCGGCCGTGGGTTTGGCGGTGCCGATGTCCATGCCACGGAACACCAACGCTGAATCTACGCTGATGATTTCTACACCGCCCCGTGTTTGCCAGTGCGCGGCCAGGGCCAGGGCAGCGGCGGTTTTGCCACTGGCGGTGGGCCCGGCCAAGGCCAGAGCCCGTGGCGCAGGGTGTGCCGAAAGCGGAGAAGAAAGGGTCGAAGAAAGGGGCGAAAGCGGCGTGGGCTGCATAGGTTTTATGCGCCCAGTGTGGGCAGGCGCCGCACCCATGTCCATGCCACCAGCCCGATGCACAGGCTGCACAGCAACATGCCGTGGGCCAGCGCAAACACCGGCTCTGCCATGTGCGTCCCCAGCCAACTGCCCACGAAAAAAGCGCCCAGCATCATCAAAAAACCGTTCAACGCGGAGGCGGTGCCCGCCATCTGCGGAAAGGGCGCGACTGCGCCGCTTTGCCCACACGGTTGGTGCACACCATGCGCCAGCATGAACACATAGACCGGCACCATCACGGCCCAGGGGCCGTACCAGGCTTCGCCTTGTCCAGCGTAGGCCAGCAGCGTGAGCGAGAGGCCGCCGGTCAAAGTAAAGCACGAGGCCAGCTTGACGCAATTTTGTACCGACATGCGCCGTAACAACCAACGGCAAATGAAGGTGCCCACGATGTAGGAGAGCGACATGGACAGCATCAAAAAGCCGTAATGCGTTTTGCTCAAACCGAATTGCCGCACAAAGACAAACGACGAAGTCGCCAAAAAGGAGAACAAGCCCAGGTAGGAGATGGACGACAACGCGCAGTAGGCACGGAACGTCGGGTTGTTCACGATGACCCACCAGGCCTTGGCCAAGGCCACCGGTTCCAAGGCGTGCGGGTTGGGTTGCGCCAAGGTTTCTTTGTAGCGCAGTGCCAACAAGGCCCAGGTCATGAGGCCGAACACGGCCAACAGCATCAAGGCGGGACGCCAGCCCCAATGGTCGGTCAGCAGTCCGCCCATGGGTGCACAGGTACACGCAATGATGCCCAAGCCCGTCAGGGCCTGCGACATGACGCGCGCGCCCTCCACTGGTGGGTACAAGTCACGCACCACGGCGCGGGCCGCCATCACCGCCGCGCCCATGGCCACGCCCTGCAAAGTGCGCCACAAGATCAACAGCTCGATAGACGGTGCCAGTGCACAGCCCATCGAGGCCAGCACATAAGCGCCCATGCCCCAGAGCAACACCGGGCGTCGACCCCAGCGGTCAGACAAGGGCCCCCACACCAGTTGAGATAAACCAAAGGCCAAGAGCAAGGCGGTCAAAGTCAGCTGCGCTTGGGGCATGCTGGCGCCAAAGCCTTCGGTCAAGCTGGGCAGGGCGGGCAGGTACAAATCGGTGGTGACCGGCTGCAAGCCCAGCAACAAAGCCAAAAGCAACACCACCCAGGAGCGGGTCATGAGGGACGGCGTTGCAGGGGCAGGGGCGGCCAACACGGTGGCCGTGGCAGAGGGCTCGGTCATCAGCGGCCGCGCAAAAACAAGGTGTCCAGCTCGCGCATCGTCACCTGCCGCCAAGTGGGGCGACCGTGGTTGCACTGGTCGGAGCGTTCGGTTTCTTCCATCTGGCGCAGCAGGGCGTTCATCTCGTCCAGGGTCAGGCGGCGATTGGCGCGCACCGCGCCATGGCAGGCCATGGTGCCCAGAATTTCGTTGTGCGCGCGTTGTACCACGGTGGAGGCATCGTGCTGCGCCAACTCGGCCAGCACGCTGCGGGCCAGCTCCACCGCATCGCCTTGCGCCAAGCTGGTGGGCACGGCGCGCACCGCCAAGGTTTTGGCCGAGAGTGGCGAAATCTCCAGCCCCAGTTGGCCCAGGACTTCGTGGCAAGTTTCGGCCGTGGCCACCTCGTTCGGGGTGGCGGCGAAGGTGGCGGGAATCAACAGCGGTTGGCTGCTGATTTGCGTTTGCGTCCATTGCTGCTTGAGTCGTTCGTAGACGATGCGCTCGTGCGCCGCATGCATGTCGACCACGATCAAACCTTGCGCGTTTTCGGCCAGCACGTACACGCCTTGCAGCTGCGCAATGGCGCGGCCCAGCGGCCAGTCGCCGGGCGGCAGATCGTGTGGGGCTGCGGCCTCTGGCGGCACGTCCATGCTGCGCACGGCGGCGTCGGCGGGTTCGCCAAAGGCAGGGCGCGGCGTGCCCAGAGGCTCAAAGCCTGCACCGCTCGGTGCGTGGCTGGCTGCGCCTTCTGGGGGGGCGCCCCACAGCGCTTGCAAATCGGCCACATGGCGGCTGTAGCGTGTGTCGCCGGGAGTTGCCCAGCCAGAGGGCTTGGCGCCAATGGCCTGGGATGGGCCTGGGCTGTCCAGCGCCATGCCGCGTTGCTGCCACGCGGCCGACTCGGGCAAGCGGGGTGCCGTGCTGGGGGACCATGCCAAACCGTTGTTGGCTGCGGCGTGTGCGGGTTCGCCGCCCAGAGCCTGCGCGGTGAGCGCATGGGCGCGGGGCACGGCCAGGGCGTTTTCAATCGCGTGGCGCACCGCTTGGTGGATCTCGCGGCTGTCGCGAAACCGCACCTCGATTTTGGTGGGGTGCACATTCACGTCGACCCGGGTCGGGTCCATCTGCACATACAGCGCATACACCGGCTGGCGTTGGCCGTGCAGCACGTCTTCGTAGGCGCTGCGCGCACCGTGCGTCAGCACCTTGTCGCGCACAAAACGGCCATTCACATAAGCAAACTGGTGGTCAGGGCGTGAGCGCGCGGCATCGGGGACGCCGGCGCGGCCGGTGATGTGCACCGGGCCGATGCGGTAGTCCACCGCCACCGATTGGGCAACAAAGTCTTCGCCCAACACATCGGCCAAGCGCTGTTCCAGCCCGGCCGGGCCGGGGTGGTTGCGCCACTGCTCGAGCAACTTGCCCTCGTGCCAAATGGCAAAGCCCACATCCCGCCGGGCCAGGGCGTGGCGGCGCACCGATTCAATGCAGTGCGCCAACTCGGTGCTGTCAGACTTGAGGAATTTGCGCCGCGCGGGGGTCGAGAAAAAAAGTTCTTTCACTTCCACCGTGGTGCCGATGGCACGGGCCGCAGGCCGCAACTCGCCAGTGCGCCCGTCCAGCACAAAGGCGCTGGCTTGGCCAGCGGTGCGTGACAGCAAGCTCATTTCAGACACTGAATTGATGGCGGCCAAAGCCTCACCCCTGAAACCCATGGTGGCCACGGACTCCAGATCGTCCAGGCTGCCGATTTTGCTGGTGGCATGGCGTTTCAAGGCCACCGGCAATTCGTCGGGGGCAATGCCAGCGCCATCGTCTTCCACCGCAATCAAGCGGGTACCGCCCGCCAACAGACGCAAGGTGATTTGGCTGGCGCCGGCGTCCAGGGCGTTGTCGAGCAACTCACGCACCACGGACGCTGGGCGCTCCACCACCTCGCCCGCCGCGATCTGGCTGATCAATTCGTCCGGCAGCTCGCGGATCGGTGTCCGGGGCGGGGGCGCTTGCGTGGGGGTAGAAGAGGGGGGGCCTTCGGGCGAGGCAACAGGTTCGGTGTTCACCCGCAAATTGTAGGTCTTTCAAGTCGCTGAAATTGACCGCCAAAGATCCAACAGGGGTCAAGGGATAATCCACCCATGGACATCTTTTTCATACTCATTGATTTTATTTTGCATGTCGACGTGCACTTGCGCGACTTTGTGGCGCAGTACGGCGTGGTGGTGTATGCCTTGCTCTTTGCCATTGTGTTTGTCGAAACTGGCTTGGTGATCATGCCGTTTTTGCCTGGCGACTCGCTGCTGTTCATCGTAGGCGCCCTGTGCGGGGCTGAGCTGATGAGCCTGCCCCTGGCCATGCTGGTGCTGGTGGTGGCCGCGATCGTGGGCGACCAGGTGAACTACAGCATCGGCCACCATGTCGGCCCCAAGGTGTTTCAGTGGGAAGACTCGCGGTTTTTTAACCGCGCGGCGTTTGACAAAGCCCATGCGTTTTATGAAAAGTACGGCGGCATCACCATCGTGCTGGCGCGCTTCATGCCCTTCATTCGCACTTTTGTGCCTTTTGTGGCGGGCGTGGCCGCCATGACGCGCAGCAAGTTCACCGCTTACAACGTGGCCGGCGGCCTGTTCTGGGTGGTCAGCCTGACCCTTGCGGGCTACTTTTTTGGCAACTTGCCATTTGTGCAAACCCATTTGTCCAAAATCATTTGGGCTTTGATTTTGGTGCCTGGTTTGATCACGGCGTTCGGCGCTTGGCGCGCCCGCGCTCAGGCGTGAGCTGACACAAGAGAGGCGCATCCAGCCCAGGTGCACCGCCCTGGGCTGATTTGGTCTGGGGGTTTATTTCTTCAGCAGGTGCTTGCGGCGCACCACGTCGATCCAGACCGCGACGATGACCACCGCGCCAATCGCCATCATTTGTTTGAACTGAGACACTTCCATCAGGTTCATGCCGTTGCGGATCATGGTGATCAGCACCGCGCCCAGCAAGCTGCCCCAAATGCTGCCGCGCCCGCCAAACAGCGAGGTGCCGCCCAAGATCACGGCGGCAATCGCGTCGAGCTCGAACATTTGCGCCATCTTGCCGCTCGACGAGTCCATGCGCGCCATCAGCACAATCGCACTCAAAGCGCAGCTCAGGCCCGAGATCACGTACACCCCGAGCTTGTACCCCCGGATGTGGATGCCCACTTGGCGCGCGCCCATTTCGTTCGACCCCATGGCGTACACATAGCGGCCCAGCTTGGTGCTGGACAGCACAAAAGCCATGACCACGTAGAACACGCCGGTGATCAGCGTCGGCATGGGCACACCCACCAGCTGACCGTAGCCCATGAAGGGCAGGGGGTCGGGCAGGCCCGCATTGTCAAAGCCGCCGGTCAAATCGAAAGCCAAACCGCGCCACAGCGTCAGACCACCCAGCGTGACAATGAAGGCCGGGATGCCGACAAAAGCCACCAGGTAGCCGTTGAACAAGCCCACCGCCGCGCCAATGGCGAGTGCCACGGCCATGGCCAGATAAGGATCGATGCCGACCTTGATCATCAAGTGACCCGCCACGGCCCCGGCCAGCGCGGTCAGGGCACCGACGGCCAGGTCCACGCCGCCGGTCAAGATCACAAAGGTTTGTCCACCCGCGAGCAAGGCGATCACCGAGGCCTGCACCAAGATGTTGGACAGGTTACCCGTGGTCAAAAAGTAGGGCGAAGCCAGGCTGAGCAAAACGCCCAGCACCAGCACCGCCACCAGGGCACCGTACCATTCTTGTCGCGTGATGGATTTCATGACACCGTGCCTGTGCTTACTTGGCCTTGACCTTCATGAACTGGCCCACGCCGGAGTCGGCCGCGAACTTGTCCACGTTGGAGGGCAAGACCAAGAAAGAGCCGGTGTCGATGCGGGCTTCTACTTTTTTGCCCTGGGCCGCAGCGACAGCGGTTTCAACGCCCACTTGCCCGATCTTGGCCAGCATTTGCGCAGCGTTGGCTTGTTGCCAGCCTTGCTTCATCATGTCCAGGCCGCCTGGCGAGCCATCAAAGCCAGCGATCTTCACGTCGCCGGGCTTTTTGCCAGCCGCCATCAGTGCCGCTTTGGCACCCAGTGCGCCGCCGTCCCAGGCGCAGGCAATCACCTTGGCGCCGGGGTTGGCGCGCAACGCCGCTTCCACGCCGTTTTGTGCCATGGTCTGGTCCCAAGTGGTGGGCACTTCAACAATCTTCACGTTCTTGCGACCCGCGTTCAGCGCATCAACAAAGCCCTTTTTGCGCTCTTGGCCGGTGGACTGGCCTTGGTCGCCGGTCACATAGATCACGGTGTCGCCGTCTTTGATTTCACCAGCGGCCCACTTGCCTTGCACGTTGGCGGCCTTGATGTTGTCCGTGGCCACATACGAGGTGATCTTGGCGCCGGTGATGCCGGTGTCCACCGCCACCACCGCGATGCCTGCGGCCAGGGCTTTGTTGATGGCGGGGGCAATGCCGGCCGAGTCCACCGGGGCGATGGCGATCGCATTGACCTTGCGGGTGATCATGTCTTCGACGATGGCCAATTGCTTGGACAGCTCACCTTTTTCTGCGGCCAGTTCAATGAACTTCACGCCCGGGGCAGAGCCTGCTTTTTTTGCGCCGCCGTTGATCAGGGTCCAGCCCTCGTTGGTGTTGCCATTGGTGATATAGGCCACGGTCACGTCAGCGGCCATGGCCGAGCTGAACAAGGCGGTGGCGGCTGCTGCAATGGCCAGGCGAGCAAAGATGCGTTTGGTGATCATGGGGTTGTCTCCACTGTGTAAAAGATCGAGGTCAAAAACCATTTTCTTGACCGCGATGGGATTGGAATCGAAAAATCGGACTAAGTAAACCTAGTAGTTTTACTAATGCAATCCCCGTCAAAATAGGCCATGCTTGCGCCCATTCCTTCTGAGAGTCGCTGCCATGACCACGCCCAAACCCGTTCTCGAAATCAGCCACTTGACCAAACATTACGGTGGCGTCAAAGCCCTGACCGATGCCCAGTTCCGTCTGCTGCCGGGTGAGCACGCCGCCATCGTGGGTGACAACGGCGCAGGCAAAAGCACCTTTGTGCGGTTGATCACCGGGGTGGAGCAGCCCAACACAGGCGACATCTTGTTGGATGGCCATCGGGTCAGTTTCGAGTCGCCGCTGGACGCCCGCGAGCAGGGCATCGAAACCGTCTACCAAACCCTGGCGCTGGCCGAAGACCTGGATGTGCCCGCCAATATCTTTTTGGGCCGCGAGATCACCCGTTTGAACCTCGGGCCCCTGTCGATCCTGAACCACCAGGCGATGCGCGAAAAATCGGCGCAGATGCTGGCCACCACCGGCGTGAAGATCCAAGACATGTCGGAGAGTCTGCGCGGCATGTCGGGGGGGCAACGCCAGTGCGTGGCGATCGCCCGAGCCGCGGGTTTTGCCAAAAAACTCATCATCCTGGACGAACCGACCGCGGCGCTGGGTGTGCAAGAGACGGCGCGGGTGGAAGAGATCATCAAAGGCCTGAAAAAGCAGGGCATCCCGTTGATCATCATCAGCCACAACCTGCGCCAGGTGTTTGATTTGGTGGACCGCATCTGGGTGTTTCGCCAGGGCCGCATCATCTGCAGCCGCTTGACGCGCGAAACCCACCCCGAAGAAATCGTCGGCCTGATCACCGGCGCCATCGATCCGGCGAGTCTGCGCTCCTCTGAAGTTAAAGAGGCGGCCACATGCTGAAAGGACTCGATCCGCTGCTCACGCCCGAGTTGCTGATGCGCTTGTGCGCCATGGGCCATGGCGAGTGGGTGGCGGTGGTGGACGCGAACTTCACCGCCGATTTTTTGAGCCAAGGCAAACCGGTGGTGCGCCTGCCCGGCCACAGCCTGGAGCGGGTCAGCCGCGCCGTGTTGTCGGTGCTGCCTTTGGCCACCGACGTGGCCCAACCCGCCGCCTACATGCATGCCTGCCGCACCGCCGCTGATTTCCGCACCCCCGCGCAACAGGCGGTGGTGGACGGGGTGGTGGCCGAGGGCTTCCAGCCCGAACAGGTCGAGCCGGTGGAGCGTTTTGCGTTTTACGAGAAAATCAAAGCGGCCAGCCTGATCGTGCAAAGTGGCGAGGGCTCGGCTTACGGCAATGCCGCCTTCTGCAAAGGTGTGATCTTTTTCTGATGAACTCCGTCCCTTCCACACCCGCCATGCGGGGCTCCAACCACGTGGGCATGCGCCAGTTCAATGAGCGCATTGTGTTGCAGGCCATCCGTCATCACGGTGCCATTCCCAAAGCCGATCTGGCGCGACTGACCCAGTTGTCGACGCAAACGGTGGCGATCATTGTCGGCCGTTTGCTGGACGAGGGCTTGCTGCTGAAACAAGACCGCGTGCGCGGCAAGATCGGTCAGCCCTCGGTGCCTTTGTCGCTGAACCCGCAAGGCGCGTACAGCGTGGGCATTCAGGTGGGACGACGCAACTTGGAGCTGTTGGTGGCCGACTTCACGGGCCAACCGGTCGAGCGCGTGGAAGTGCTGTACGACTACCCCGATCCCGATGGTTTGTTCCAGTCGATGGCGCAAGGCTTGCAGACCCTGCAAGCGCGCATGGGCGAGGTGTGGGCACGCACCGTGGGTGTCGGGTTGACCGCACCGCTGTCGCTGCACAAATGGGCTGATTTGATGGGCGGCGACGCGGCCAAGGCCCTGGCCCGTTGGGAGCACATCGACCTGACGGCCAAGGTGCAAGGCCTGACCCCCTTGCCGGTGGTTTTTGCCAAAGACACCACGGCCGCCTGCGTGGCCGAGTTGCTGCAAGGCCATGGGCGCCAAGTGCGCAGTTTCTTGTATGTGTTTGTCGGCACCTTCGTCGGTGGCGGTCTGGTGTTGTCCGGCCACATCATGAACGGGGAGCGCGGCAACGCCGGGGCGATTGGTTCTTTGCCGGTGGGTTTGGCCCCTGACAGTGCCACGGCCTCGGGCATGCCGCCGCAGTTGTTGCAACTGGCTTCAGGCTGGCAATTGGAGCAAGCCTTGCAAGCGGCAGGGCATGACCCGGCCTTGATTCACCAGGGCACCATTCTGGACGCGGCCTACCAAGATTGCACCGGCCCTTGGTTGGCCCAGGCCAGCCAGGCCTTGGCGATGACGGTGGCCAGTGCGGCCGCATTTTTGGATTTGGACGCGGTGGTGATGGACGGGTCCCTGGGCGCACCGCTCATGTCCGCCTTGAGGGCTGCCACCCAAGACGCGCTGGCCCATTACCGCTTTGACGGCATGCACCAGCCGCCCCTTTTGGCCGGGCAGGTGGGCGCGCACGCCCGCGCCCTGGGCGGCGCCTTGCTGCCCATGCACAGTCAGT
The DNA here is from genome assembly GCA_947451385.1 of Comamonadaceae bacterium. Taxonomy (GTDB): domain Bacteria; phylum Pseudomonadota; class Gammaproteobacteria; order Burkholderiales; family Burkholderiaceae_C; genus Limnohabitans_A. The sequence continues at coordinate 24,156 of CANFYZ010000044.1, forward strand.
TCTTTCCAGACAAAGATATTTTTCTCAAGCCCGACCTGGCCTGAACTGCGGGGTGGTTGCCCGCGGCGACCTGGCTTCACAGGCTGCGGTTGCGCGCCAGCGGCGGGTTGCGCGCGAAATAGGCTTTGATGCCTTTCATCAGCGCTTCGGCCAGGTTGTCTTGGTAGGCGGCGCTGCGCAATTTGTCTTCTTCGTCGGGGTTGCTGATGAAGGCGGTTTCCACCAACACGCTGGGGATGTCGGGCGCTTTGAGCACCGCAAAGCTGGCTTGCTCGACCTTGGGTTTGTGCAAACGACCCACGCCCCCGATCTCGCGCAGCATGGCACCGCCCAGTTGCAGGCTGTCGTTGATTTGCGCCGTGGTGCTCATGTCCAGCAGGGCGCGTTTGACCTGGGCGTCCTGCGCCACGATGTTCACCCCACCGATCAAATCGGCCTTGTTTTCCTGGTTCGCCATCCAGCGCGCCGCGCTGCTCGAAGCCCCGCCTTGGCTCAGCGCAAACACGCTGGCACCCTGGGCGTTGGGCGTGAAAAACGCATCGGCATGGATGCTGACAAACAGGTCGGCTTGCACGCTGCGGGCTTTTTGAACGCGCACATGCAGAGGCACAAAAAAATCGGCATCGCGTGTCAGGTAGGCCCGCATCGGGCTGCCGTTCACGCTCTGGGCGTTGATGCGCTCTTTCAGGCGTTGCGCGATTTGCAGCACCACGTCTTTTTCACGCGTGCCCGCAGGCCCCACGGCACCGGGATCTTCACCGCCATGGCCCGGGTCCAGCGCGACGATGATCAAGCGGTCGGTGCGCTGGGGCGAGGCGGGCGACTGCGCGCGGGCGGCAGGGTCCGGGCTGTCCAGGTACACGCCCGGGTCGGGGCGCGGGGTGCGGCGGGTCATGGGCTCGCTGGGCGGCGTCCCCACCGCTGGCGCCGTGGGCAGATTGGGCGGGCTGGTTTTACCGGATTGCTTGCGGATCAGCTCGCCCAGCGGGTCTGACCCGCCGGTGCCAGCGGGCAGGGGCGGCGGCGCAGCGCTTGCAGCAGGGGAAGGCGGGCCTCCTTGGATGCGCTCATTGATCAAGGCTTCTAGAGGGTCGACGGTCACGCGGGGATACAGGTCCAGCACCAGCCGGTGTTGGTAGGCGGCCACCGGGGGCAGGGCGAAGACCTGGGGCGCAATGTCGCGCTTGAGGTCGATCACCAGCCGCACCACGCCCGGGCTGTTTTGCCCCACCCGCACACCGGCAATGTTCGGGTCGTCGGGCCGCACCTTGCCCACCAACTCGCGCAGCGCGCTGTTCAGCTCCAGGCCCTGGATGTCGATCGCCAGGCGCGGCGGTGAGGGAATGAAGCTCTGGCTCGCTTGCAACGCGGTGTCAGATTCAAGCGTGACCCGCGTGTATTCGGCCGCGGGCCAGACCCGCACCGCCAGCATGCTGGCCCCCCAGGCCAGGTGCGTGCGGCCCAACACCAGCACCGCCAGCCCGGCTTGCAGCCATTCGCGGCGCGGCCAGCCCTGGCGCTGGCTTTCAAAAGGCATGGGGCAAACCTTGGACCAGGGCCAAGCCTTTGGCGGAGTGGGCGCTGAACAGCACCTGCCGCGTGTCGTCGGGCTTCAGGGTGATGGCGATGCGCAAGTCTGGCGTGGGCAAGCGGCCTGCAGCCTGATTCGGCCACTCGGCCAGCTTCAGGCCGGGGCTGGCAAAAATGTCGCGAAAGCCAGCGTCTTCCCATTCCTGCGGGTCATTGAAACGGTAGAAATCAAAATGCCAAATCGCCAGATCACCCGCCTCATGCGGTTCGACCACCGCGTAGGTGGGGCTTTTGATGCGCCCGCTCACGCCCAATGCGCGCAGCAGGTGCCGCACCAGCGTGGTTTTGCCCGTGCCCAAATCGCCTTGAAGTTCGATGTAGCAATCGCGGATCGCAGGCTGCCGCGCCAATGCTTGGGCAAAGGCTTGCGTCTCGTCTTCGTTGTGCCAGACGCATTGCGCGCTGTGGCCCTGCGGCATCGCCAAGGGCGCGGAGGCGGCGGGAGTTCCTACAATCGGCGGGTGACTGCTGTTCGTACTCAGATCGATCCTTTGGTGTTGTGGCCCCAGGTGCAAACCTGGGCGCGCGAGCTGGGATTTTCGCAAATTGGCGTCGCCGGGGTGGATTTGACCTCTGCCGAAGCGGGTTTACAGACCTGGTTGGCGGCCGGTTTCCACGGCAGCATGGACTACATGGCCGCCCACGGCTTGAAGCGCGCCCGCCCCGCCGAGCTGGTGCCCGGCACGGTGAGTGTGATCACCGCCCAGATGGATTATCTGCCCAGGCACGCCGATGGCGATTGGGTGGCGCAAGAAAACGCCCGCGCCCAGCGACCGGGCGAGGCGGTGGTTTCGCTGTATGCGCGGGGGCGGGACTACCACAAGGTGCTGCGCAGCCGGCTGCAAAAACTCCAAGCGCAGATCGCGCAAGCCATCGGTCCGTTTGGCCACCGCGTGTTCACCGATTCGGCGCCCGTGCTGGAGGCTGAACTGGCCACCCGCAGCGGCCTGGGCTGGCGCGGCAAAAACACTTTGGTGTTGCAGCGCGAAGCCGGATCGATGTTTTTTTTGGGCGAGCTGTTTGTCGACTTTGCCCTGCCGCGGAGCGAACCCCTCACATCGCACTGCGGGCAGTGCACCGCTTGCATTGACCTGTGCCCCACCCAAGCCATCATCGGGCCGCAGCAGTTGGATGCGCGGCGCTGTATTTCTTACCTGACCATCGAGTACGCAGGCCCGATTCCGTTGGAACTGCGCCCCTTGATCGGCAACCGGGTTTATGGCTGCGACGAATGCCAACTGGTTTGCCCCTGGAACAAGTACGCCCAGCGCAGCGGCTTGCCAGACTTTGATGCCCGACCTGGCCTGGCTGGCGCGTCGGTGGCCGACTTGCTGGGGTGGGACGAAGCCGAGTTTTTGCGCCGCACCGAAGGCAGCGCCATCCGCCGCATTGGCCATGCCCGTTGGCTGCGCAACCTGGCCTTGGCGGCGGGCAATGCCCTGGTCGCCCAAAGCCTGCGACCTGAAGAGGTGCAGCGCATCCAAACCCTGCTGCAGAGTTTGTTGGCGCATGCCGATGCGGTGGTGCGTGAACAGGCCGCGTGGTCGCTGGCACAGGCGCACGCTTGACCCACGCACAGCCGCACGGATAGCAGCACGCAGAGCAGCCCGTGCTGGCTGTTGTGCAGGCGTCAGCGCAGCACCACCAAAGCAAATGGCAAACTCACCATGCCCAGCAAGGTGGAGAGGGTGACCAGGGCGGCCACATAGGGGCCGTTGTAGCCCATGCGCGCGGCCAGCACATAGCAAGTGGAGGCGGTCGGCAGCGCCGAAAACGCCAGCAGCACCGAGGTTTGATGGGCCGACAAGTTAAAAGCGCGGGCCAGACA
>CANFYZ010000045.1 GCA_947451385.1 Comamonadaceae bacterium
CGATAAAGTCCACTGGTGCTTCGCTGAAAGTGAAGGTGATCGTTGCTGTCTCGCCTGCCTTGACTGCGCTGGCACTGCTGGTGATGGCCAGTGTCGGGGCAGTCGTATCGACCAAGTAACTGCTGTTGTTGCTTACCGCACTGTGCGTCAGCATGGCCGCATTGCCTGCCGCATCCCTTAAAGCACCGCTGTTCAGCGCCACGCTGTTAGCTGCAAAACCGATGCCGTCGACATCCGTTTGGCCAGACAAAATCGTATAAGTGAAGACCAATGCGGTGGAACCCGAACCCGACGCATAGTTAGCTTGTACGGTCGTTCCCCCGATGTTCATGGCCAAGGTAGGCGATCCTGTGACCGTCGTTGCTTCGCTCATCGTCACCGTGGCGTTCACGACATCACCCGCATTCAAAGTGCTGCTGACTGCACCCGTGGCGCTGCTGAGCGCCACGCTGGTGACTGTCGGTACTGCCGTGTCCAGGGTAAAACTGGTGCTGGCCTCATTGCTGGCATTACCGGCCACATCCGTGGCCACCGCGCTGACGGCGATCGTGCCGTCGCCGAGCAGGGTCAGATTGCTGCTGGTCAACGTGACCGCTTGTGCGCTGCCGGTGCCCGTGAAAGTTTTGGTGAGCGTATTGGTGCCGTTGGTGAACCGGGTCACAATGACTGCCCCCGTCTCGGCACTCACATTCACCACACCGCCAGCGGCAATCGCTTCAGCACTGCTGGCGCCACCGCTGACGCCCGTGCCCAGCGCCAAAGTGGGAGCAGCTGGACCTGAAGTGTCCAGCAGAAAGTTCGTACTGCCCGAGCTGCTGACGTTGCCGGCCGAATCCGTGGCCACCGCAGTCACGCTGATCGTGCCGTCACCCAAGGTCGTCAAGTTGCTATTGCTTAACACCACAGCTTGCGCGCTGCCGGTTCCGATCAGGGTTTGAGAGATCGTCTTTGTACCGTTGGTGAACGTCACCGATGTGCTCGTACCGCTCTCTGCGTTCACGGTCACCACGCCGCCGGCGGCTATCGCCTCGCTGCTGGTGGCGCCACCGCTGACGCCCGTGCCCAGCGTCAAAGTGGGTGCACCAGGGGCTGAAGTGTCCAGCGTCAAGCTGGTGCTGGCCAAGCTGCTGGCATTGCCAGCGGCATCCGTGGCCAGCGCGCTCACGCTGATTGTGCCGTCGCCCAAAGTCGAGAGTTCATTGTTTGTCAGAACGATGGCCAGCGGGCTGCCGGTCCCGGTCAGGGTCTTGGTCACCCGGTTCACGCCATTGGCGAAAGTGACTGCGGTGCCGACACCACTCCCTGAATTCACTGTCACCAGGCCGCCCGCAGCCAGCGCCTCAGCCGCCGTGGCGCCGCCGCTCACTCCCGCACCCAGTGCCAAGGTGGGTGTTGCTGGCGCTTCAGTGTCCAGCACATAGGCCACTGTGGTGACCGAGTCGGTGTTGCCAGCGGAATCGCTCACCCTGAATTGGAGGCTGTTGCTGCTGGTGAGGGTGGCGTTGTTCCAGGTCAAGGTGGTACCACTGACTTTGTCGCTGATGTTGCGCCAGGTCGTGCCCCCATCGGTCGACCCATAAAGGGTGTCGTTGCTTCCAAGCGCGCTGCTCAAAGTTGCCGTGATGGTTTGGGCAGCGGTTTGGGTGAGCAAGTCGCTGCTGCTGGTGCCGGTGTCGGCACTGAAACTTGCCTTGCCCAGGGTTTGATTGGGCGCCGTAGTGTCGACCAGCAAAGTTCGCGTGCCATTCAAGGCACTGGCGTTGCCAGCTGCGTCCGTTTGGCTGGCTGTGATGACCTCACTGCCCTGAGAAAAAGCCGTCACATCGGCTGTGCTCACGGCCAGTGACCAGCTGCCATTTGAGGCCACGGTGGCCGTGTTGCCGCTGGTCAGCATGCGCGCGCTGGAAAAGCTCAATCCCACTGTGGCCCCCACTTCGCCGGTGCCCGTGAGGTTGAATCCTGCTATCGCCTCAGTGCTGTTGACGATGTCGTCACTCGCCACGACTTGAAACACCGGTGAAGCCGGTGCCAAGGTGTCCACGGTCACGGTGCGGTTGATGGTGCTGGTGATGCCAAACTGATTGACCACGCTCAAGGCCACAGTGTTGTCGCCCTGACCCAAGGCGGCCACGCTGGCCACAGGAATCGTGATGCTGAAATTGTTATCGGTCCCACTGGCCTGCACTTGCCCGGTGTAAGTCGCTCCATTGAGCGTGGCCGTGACTGTGCTGCCCAAGGCCGCATCGGTGCTGCCGCTCAACACCAGCGCTTGACCCCCTTCTGAGGAGTTGACCCTGTTGTCGCCAGCCACCGCGCTCAGCTTGAGGCTGGGCGTGGTCGTGTTCACTTGCAATTCAGCGCTGCTGATGTCTTCTTTGGAGACGCCCCCTGCGGTCACCCGCACGCCCACATCGTAGGTGCCGTTGGCTAAGGCGGTAAAGCCTGTGACCTCACCCGTGTCCAGCGTCCAAACGCGACTGCTTGTGTTGTAGCTAAAGCCTGCCGTGGTGCTGCCCACTGTCGCCGTCAGTACCGTGGCCGCATTCAACTGAATGCGAACCGTGTCGCCGTCAGCCAAAGCCGTGTAATTGTTGACATCGTCTAAATTGCCATTGGCATTGATCACCTTGAGTGCCATGCCCGACAACACGGGCGTGGTGTCATTGGTACTGCGGGTATAGATGGTCGGGACGTCTGGACGCGCGGTGTTGATGCGCAGGCTGTAATGACTGATGTCACTGGTGGCGTTGCCCGCAGTGTCCGCGACCTGTGCCGTCACGCCGTAGGTATTGCCATGGACCAGAACCAAGGCATCGGCGTCGGGCACCGTCAAAGTCCATTGATTGGACTGGCCGATGGCGCCCGCCTGAACCGTGGCTGGGTAGGTTTTGTTGTTCAAATTGACCCGCACGGTGTTGCCCACCTCGGCATCGGTGCTGCCGGCGACCACCACGGACTGCGCCAAGCTGTTCACGGCCGTGCCGCGCTCGGCCGCGTTCAGCTCGCCCTGGCCCGCCAACAGCGTGAGCGCATTGCCTGCCATGCCGGTGATCAAGACTTGCGGGGCGGTGGTGTCCAGCGTGAAGGTGGTTTCGAAGGGCAGCGTGTCCACGTTGTGGTTGTTGGTCAGGGTGCTGCTCAACTTGTAGGTGCCGTCCGCGCCCACGCTGCTGGCGGGCAGGGTCAGCACGACGCTGCCGTTGGTCACTTCTTGGGCGGTGACCGTATGGTTCATGACCTGCGGGGAACCGGAAGGCTGTAATGTCGATTGCAGTTTCAGCGTGGCGTTGGCACTGACCTTGGCAGGCAAGGTCACGCTGATTTGAAGGCCATCGGCCAACTCAGCGGCGCTGATGCCATTGGCGGCCTCGGCCAGCGTGACCTGGGCCAGGCTGTTACCCAGATTGACAGCGTCAACCAACGCTTGCAACTGGCTCAGCGTGCTGATGCCGCTGGCATCGTTGGCGGTGGCCCCAATGGCGGCCAAGGTTTGACTGAGCAGTACCGGGTTGACATCGAGCAAGCCGATGTTCGAGAGGTCCTGCGCCATCAGGGCCACGCTGGGTGTTTGGTCGGCGGCGGTTTGCGCCAGCCGATCGGCGATGCTGGCCAGGTTCAAGATCTCGCTGGCCTGATTGGCGCTGATCGCGGGGCGGTTGTCCAAGATGTTGCTGAACAGGCTGCGCTCTGCCGCTGAGTCAATCACCCCAGCCAGGCCCAGCGCCGAGACAGCGGCGGCGCTGAGGGTGCTGGTGCTGTTGTTGCTGCCGTCGGCCAAAGTTTCAATTTGTTTGACCGCATCCACTAGCGCCTGAACCTGCGCCGTGCTGCTCACGCTGGTGCCCGTGATGTTGCTGGTGTCCAGCATCTCGCGGATCAGGGGTAAATCGGTGGACACCACGTTGGTCACGCCAACGGCGGTGAATGCGCTCAAACCCAAAGCGCCGCTGACCGCTGTGTTGTCTTGTGCGGCTTGCACAATTTGATTGCCGGCCTGCGTCACCGTGTTGATCAGGGTTTGCAGCGTACTCAGCGAGTCGGTCTGGCTGCCATCGTTGGCTTTACCCTCTACGGCGCTCAGCACAGCGGCCAGATTGCCATCGGTCACGCCGATCAGACCGGCCGTGGTCAAGTCGGCAGCCGTCAAAGCGGGCACCGGTGTGCCGCCAGCGGCCACGCTTTGAATGGCGTTGGCGATGCGCGCCAGCTGATTGATCTCGGCCACGCTGTCCACACCACTGCTGCTTTGTGCGCCAATGAAGTCGTTCAGCAAACTCAAGTTCTCTGCGTCACTGGCGGCGTCCCCTAGGGCCGCGCCCACCGCGGCGTATTGCGTGGCCGTGGGGTTCACGCCCGGCGTGGCATCGGCCACCGCGCCATTGGCTTCGGCCAAGATGGCGTTGTACGCGTTGACGATGGCTTGGACTTCAGCCGGGTTGTTGGCTTGCTCCGCAGAGACAGTGGCACTGGCCAAAGCGTCGTTGATGGCGGCCAAATTGGCCGAGGTGACGCCCGTTACGCCAGCGGCGGCGTACAAGGCTAAGTCAGGTACGGTGCCTTGGGCATTGACCAGCCCTGTGGTGTTGGCTTGCGCAAAAGTGCCCAATGCGCTTGCTGCCGTGTTGATGTTGGTGACCAGCGTTTGCAGCGCGCTCAAGGCCTGTGTTTCGGTTCCATCGTTGTTCTTGCTTTCAATGGCGGACCACACGGCCACCAGGTTGTCGGACGACACGCCACTCAGTCCCACCCCGGTCAAGTCGGCCACCGTCAATGCGGGACTCGGTGAGCCTCCAGAGGCGAGCGTTTGAATCGCATTCGCCAAGCGCGCCCATTCGTCGATCTCGGCCAGGGTGTCCACACCCGCAGTTGGTTTGGCCGCGACGATGTCGTTGAGCAAGGCCAGATTTTCTGCGTCGCTTGCGGCCGAACCCAAAGTGGCGCCAAGCAGCGTGTATTGCGCAGCCGTGGGGTTGACGCCAGGCGTGGCATCGGCCACGGCACCATTCGCCTCAGCCAGGATGGCGTTGTAAGCGTTGATGATGGCTTGCACTTTGGCGACGCTGTCTGTGGCAACGCCGTTCACCGCGGCGCTGTCGAGTGCGCTGTTGATGGCGGCCAAGTTAGCTGAGGTGACCCCAGTCATGCCGGCGGCAGCGTAGACCGTCAGGTCTGGGGCGGTATCGGTGGCGCTGTTGCCTTGCGCATAGTTGCTGATGGTGTTGAGCGCCGAGGCTGCCGCATTGCCAAACGAGCTGACCAAGGCTTGGAGCTCGCCCAAGGTGTCCACATCGGTGTCTGCCAAACTGGCGCCAATGCCCGCGAGAACGATCGGAAAATTGATGGCGTTCACGCCGGTCACGCCCAAGGCGGTCAGGTCGGCCAGCGTCAACGCTGAAATGTCTGCCGCGCTACCGCCTGCTGCTGAAATCACACGGGCCGCTGCATGGGCCATGGCCTGTAACTCGGCCAGCGTATCCACGCCACTGGTCTTGCTGGCATCCACCGCACTGTCCAGCAAACCCAACGGAGTTCCCGTGGCAGCTTCGCCACTCACACCGTTCACTCCCACGGCGGTGAACTGCTGACCCACGATGGGGGTCAGCGTATTGGCCGAGACTCCATCGGCACTGCTCAAGATCGCGTTGTACGCGGTCACGACCGCTTGCACTTCGGCGGTGCTGTCTGTGGCAACGCCATTCAACCCGCTGCTGTTGAGTGCGCTGTTGATGGCAGCCAGGTTGGCCGCAGTCACCCCGGTCACGCCCGCGGCGATGTACACCGATAAGTCGGGCGTTGAGGCAGAGGCGCTGTTGGCCTCGGCTGCCGTGCTGAGGGTGGTGAGTGCCGCTGCATGGGCGTTGACGGCCGTGGTGGTGACAGTCTGCAAGTCGGTGATCGCGCTCACCGCACTGCCGTCATCGTTGCTGGCCGCAATGGCTTGGATGATGGTGGAGAGATTGTCAGAGTTCACGCCGGTCAGACCCACCAGCGTCAAGTCCGTGACGCTGAGCACTGGGGCGGGCGTGCCACCGGCGGCTATGAGTTCAATGGCATTGGCAATGCGGGCCAAATTGCTGATCTCGGCCACACTGTCGACGCCGCCGCTGCTAAGTACACCGATGATGCTGTCAAGCAAGGCCAAGTTGTTGCCCGCCGTTGCCGCGGCGCCAATGTCCGCGCCGATGGCGGCGAACTGGGTCGCTGTGGGGTTCACGCCGGGCGTGGCATCGGCCACAGCACCGTTGGCCTCAGCCAAGATGGCGTTGTATGCGTTCACCACCGCTTGCACTTTGGCGCTGCTGTCAGTGGCAGCGCCATTCACCCCGCTGGTGTTCAGCGCGCTGTTGACCACGGCCAGGTTCGCCAAGTTCACCCCAGTCACGCCCGCAGCGGTGTAGACCGTCAAATCTGGCGTTGTGGCGGAGGCGCTGTTGGCCTCTGCGGCTGCGCTGATGCCCGCAAGTGCCGCTGCAGCTGCCTTGGCGGCACTGCTGACGAGCGCCTGCAACTCGGCCAGGGAGTCAACCGCACTGCCATCGTCCGCGGTGTTGGCAATGGCTTGGCCTAAGGCTGCCAGGTTGTCGGCAGTCACGCCCGTGATGCCCAAGTTTTGCAGTTGCAAAAGGGTGGGCGACTTACCGCCACTTGCGCCCGTCAACACGGCAATGACGGCCTCGCCCAGAATATTCAACTTACCCACAGAATCGACTTGGATGAGTGCCTGACTGTGAACGACATCATTGATCAGTTGGAGTTGGATGGCGTTCTCAATGCCTGTGATATTGGCATTCGCGTAATCAAACAACGTGGGCGCCGCCATGCCCACAGAAGCCCCGGCCCAATTTTTTATTTTGTCCAAGCCCAGCGCTTCGGAACCGGTGGTTCCGCCGGTACTTGAGTTGGGCACAAAGTTAATCAGATTCGCTACCGAATCCCCAAAGGCGGATGTGACTGCAGACTGGTTCGCGGCCACCACTTTGGCGCCTGCGGTGATGTCGTATTTGATGGCACTGCTGAGCGAAGCGACCGAATTGACCACGGTAATTTGTTGGGTAACTTGGTCCAATGTGGCTTGCACACTGGCCCCGTTGAGCTTGTCCATGCCTGACAACCCGGCCAGCACGGCGCCATATTTTTCGCCCTCCGACAAACCATCGGCGGCCTGATATTGACTGTCCAGCGTCGTCACAACCGTCGTCTCGAACAAGTTGCTGAGACCAAAGGCGTGGGCTATGGCCGTATTGATGGCATTGACTTCGGTCGCTGTGGGGTTGGCTCCCATTTTTTTGACAGCGACCGTGGACAATAAATTCAGATTCAGGCGAAGCGTCAAACCCGGCGTGGCCACCTCGCCCATCGCCATCAATGTGATGGACAAGTCTTTGCGAGCGCCTGTGGCTTCGTCCAAATAGTCGGGTTCAGTGCCTTTGTTCAATAACTTGGCCAGGACCACCCCCGTGTAGGTGCCCACACTGGTCGAGAAATAACCACTGCCGTCAACCAGCACATGCTCGGCCAATAAGTTCACCCCGTCAGCCGCGTACACATTGACTTCAAGATCATTGTTGGCAATCACCGGACCGGCTTGAATGACCCCTTCAACTCGTGTGTTGATGGCGCTATGGCCCCAGTTTTGCAGTTTGATCAGGCTGTCCACCGTCGCATCGGTCCCCGCCCCAATGGCTGCTCGCGCCGCGTTAAAGTTTTGTGGGGTGACGCCGGTGATGCCCAGAGTGATCAGGTCCCCCAAGGTCAAGGCTGCAATTTCTGTTGAACTGCCCCCCGCGGCCGCCATGAGGTGCGCCGTTGCGTCTGCCAGACTTTGCAACTGGGCGACGGTGTTGACTTCAGCTTGGGTCTTGCCATCGATCACATCGCCCATCAAACTCAGCTTGGCAAGGCTGTCCACACCCGTGACACCGATGAGGCTGTAATCGCTTTGTGTGGGGTGGGCATCTTGGTCTGCCAGCCCGTCCGCCGCAAGGGTGATCACCTTGTAAGCCTGCACTATGGCTTGGAGTTTGGCCAGCGTACTGACCTGCGTGCCCGTCACCACCGAACTGGCCAAGGCGCTGTTGATTTGAGTGAGGTTGCCATTGACCCCCTCGACCATGCCGGTCACCCCTGCGTCTTGGTAATCTTTCAGCGTGGGCGCAGGGGCTGCACTGTCTTGCGCATAGGCTGTGATTTTGGCCATGGCCTGGGCTTGCGGGCTGAGTTCGGCAACCCGTTGATTTTGGAAATGGTCTTTCAGAACCAGTCCACCGATTGCCGCCCCCGCTAATGCGGTGTATGTACCCAACGGGGTCATTGTGATGAACGAACCGATGGTCACGGGTAACGCCACCACCCCGTCGTCTTGCACTTGTAAGGCGCTCATGTTGTCGAACTGCCAGCCGGCACCATCCAAGGCCGCGCCCTCGACGCCATAAAAATTTTCAAGAATCGCCAAGGGCTCGCCCTCGCGCTCCAGCACGAGGTCTGAATTTACTTTTTTGATCGTGATCCGCTTCCCCTGCAGCAACTCCACCCCACTGAACTTGACGCCATCCCAGTACAGCGCGATGCGCTCATGGGCCATCACTTTGACGCTGTTTCGATCGCCAGATATGAAAGAGGCACGACCTGAGTCTTTTGAATTCAACTCGATGGTTTTAATTTTCATACTCATAATCGCTCTTTATTTTTCAACTTGGGTGGGGTACTTTTTACAAATGCAGCCTAGGATCGAGCGTTCAGCGGCTCGCCTTGGCTTGGCGAGCTGACTTTGAGATGCTGTGAAATCACTTCAGGGAAACGAAAATCAGGCTATTTTTTATAAAAAATAAAATTTATAACATTCAAGAAATTAGTATATCTGGCAGCACAATCAATTCTTATATGAAAGAATTAAAAATTAAAAAAATAATAAATTCAGCAAGTACAACCACCACTACTTTGGCAATCAAAACCCATTTTTAATGGCCCTCCGTACTTTGCGAGCGACTTGTTGCAGTGCCCGGTCCGCACCGGTTATCGTGATCACGCGCACGGATGTCGCAAGGCCGTGGCGCTTGAGCCCCCCAGGATGGCCGGGCGGGACGCAAGCAAAAAATCAAATTTTGCAAAGATGTAACAAAATAAGAAAATTCATCAACCGGCAGGTTTTATAAGAAATTTGTTATACTTAGGTACAAACAATATTTCATTTTTTCCATTTAATAGCCACGTCTGCTCAGACAGCCGTGGGCTGTATGACTAAGGCAAGGTATGGATTTGGGGTTTCGAAAACTCAGCACTGGCAAATTCAACAGAAGTGAAATTTCACTCTGGATCCGCACTGTGTGCGCAGGGATCGCGCTCCTGACGGGCCCCGCATGGTCGCAAACGCCAGCCCAAACGCTTGGCCCCAGGCCATTTACGGTTGATGCTTTGTACGCCGCCGCCAACCAGACGCACCCCCTGTTGCTGGCGGCACGCTTAGAAGCCCAAGCCGGCAGCATCGATGTCAATGCGGTAGAGCGGCAGCGGTGGCCCAGTCTGTCTGCTGTGGTGGAGTCGAACACGGGCAACACCTCGTCACTGCCCTCGCACAGTTTGCGAGTTCAGCAAATTCTGTGGGATGGGGGTCTGGTGACTTCCAAGGTCACCGAGGCCGAAAACCAGGTGATCCTCAGCCGACTCAGAGTGCAATGGCAACAACGACAGCTTTTTCTGCAAATTACCCATGCTTGGCAGGCCATGTTGGCCGCCCATGCCCGGGTTCAAGTCGCCCAAAAAACCATGGACCGGCTGCAGGGTTTCAAGGTGCAAATGCAAAGGCGGGTGGACGCAGAGGCCTCTTCACGCATCGATTTGGTGTTGGCCAACTCCAGACAACTGCAAACCCAAGTTGAGCTGGACGCCGCCCAAAGGAACCTGAAAGTGGCCCTGCTCAAGTTGGAGCAACTGTCTGGTGAAGTCAATTTGCGCCAGCGCTTGTCCGCCTTGCCGTCTTTTTCAGGTCTGGCCCCGGCGGCGCCATTTCTCAATCAGTTGCAGCAAGCGGACTGGGTAGACTTGGCGAGGCGCTCGCCGGCAGTCCAAATTGCGCGCAGCGAAGTGGTTTCTGCAAACAACCGGTTGCGCACCAAGGAGGCTGAAAGGTGGCCGCAGTTGTACCTGCGAATGGACAAGCCCGTGGGCAACAATTACCCGAATGCCAACAATTCCACGGTGACTTTTGCCGGCTTGAGCTACACGCCCGGCGCAGGTTTTGCCAATGTCGTGGAAGCCGAAGCACTGGCCAAACGCATTGCCAAGTCCGAACAAGGCGTGGATGTGGCCATGAAAGAAATGCAGGAAACATTGCAAAACGACCGCGAAGAATTTCTGAATGCCTACGCCCAAATCTCGGCTCTAGAAAAATCAGTGGCCGGCTCCGACATGGTGCTGGCCTCGTTTGAGCGCCAGTTTCAGGCCAACCGGAAAACCTGGCTGGACTTGCTCAATCAAGTGCGTGAATTGGCGCAAAACGAATACGCGCTGGTCGACGCGCAAGCCAGCCTAGTGGGCTCGCGTTTGCGACTCGAAATCAATATGGATCAAAACCCTTTAGCGACGGCACAGCCATGAATCACCACCAACCATTCGAATGGGCGATGCAGCGCTTGGCGCAGATGCAAGGGACCAGTGTGGATGTCTTGTCATTGCGCGCCAGTTTGTCCGCCTTGAACGACGCCCAAGCGCCTTTGCAACAGCTTCAAAAAATTGCCGCGCAAATGGGCCTCGACGAACCGCTGTTGCTGGCTGACCCGGATCGGGCTTATCTGCCCTTGTTGTGCCATGCCGATGAGCTCGGCTGGGCGGTGCTGGTGGACTGCGACCCCAAGGGCCAATGGATTGTGCTCAATGCCGATGGGCAGCATGCCTTGGCGCAGGATGCGCTCAAAGGCAAGGTCGCCTTGGTCAAGTTCAACCCGCATGAAGACGCGCACAAACTGTCACAAGCCATGGGCGAAAAGCCGGCCGTCAAAACCTTTGCCCAACAGTTGCAGCAAACCCTGCGTCAGTACCGCCTGCCCATGATCGAGGCAGGTTTGGCCTCGGCCTTCATTGGGATCATTGCACTGGCCACCTCGCTGTTTTCCATGCAGGTCTATGACCGCGTGATTCCTTCGCGCAGCGAATACACCTTGATCGTGCTCAGCTTGGGCGTCTTGCTCAGCATCTTGATCGAGTACGCGATGAAGCTGGCCCGCTCCCATTTGATGGACTATGTGGTGGTGGGCTTTGACCACCGTTTGTCGCGCGAAGTGTTTCAACAGCTGCTCAATTTACGCGTAGACCAAGTCCCCAGCTCGGTCGGCAGCTTGGCCGGGCAGTTGCGCGGCTATGAACAGGTGCGCAGCTTTTACACCGCCAACACGCTGTTCACCTTGATCGACTTGCCCATGAGCTTGCTGTTCTTGGTGATCATTGCCTTGATTGCCAGCCCCTTGGTGGCCTTGGTGCCGTTGGTGTTTGGCGGCATTGCGCTTTTCATAGGCCTGAGAATTCGTGGCCAGGTCAAGGAGTTGGCCAAAGAAAGTGCGGCCTTGTCCAACATGCGGACGGGCCTGTTGGTCGAAGCCGTGGAAGGGATTGAGACCATCAAAGCCGGGTCGGGCGGTTGGAAGTTTTTGTCGCGTTGGATCAACTACAACAAGATGACCATCCAAGGCGATTTGCGCATGCGCAGTGCCACCGAGAGTGTGGGCTACTTGTCTGCGGTGTTGCAACAGTTGAGTTATGCCGGCTTGGTGGTGGCGGGCTCGCTGTTGGTCATGCAAGGCCATATGACGATGGGCGCCTTGATTGCCTGTTCGATTTTGAGTGGCCGTATTTTGGCCCCAGTCATGGCCTTGCCAGGACTGTTGGTGCAACACTCGCATGCCAGCGCCGCCTTGGAGGGCTTAGAGCGCCTGTACACCTTGGAGTCCGACAACCATGGCATTCAACATCCCTTGGTGCCCACGCACATCCGGGGCCATTACCAGTTGTCCGATGTGCAATTTGCCTATGGGCAAAATCCCCCCGTGATCGCGGTGCCCAAGCTGGAGATCAAGCCCGGCGAGCGCATTGCCATTGTCGGCCCCATTGGCGCCGGCAAGTCCACCCTGTTGCGCATGCTCAGCGGGATGTACCACCCGCAGAAAGGCAGCGTCCGCATCGACGGCCTCGAATTGGGCCATGTCAGCCGGCAACTGCTGAGCCAAAAAATCGGCTACCTGCAGCAAGACCACCGTTTGTTCCAGGGCTCATTGCGTGAGAATTTGCTGATCGGCCTGCCCGACCCGGGGGACGAAGTGCTCTTTGCGGCCATGAACCGCACCGGCATGGACCGCATTGTGGGCAGCCATCCCAGAGGCCTGGAGCGTCCCATCATGGAGGGCGGCAAAGGTTTGAGCAACGGACAAAAGCAACTCGTGGCCTTTACCCGTTTGATTTTGTGCAAGCCGGATATCTTGTTGTTAGACGAACCCACCGCCACCATGGACGACATGCAAGAGCGCCAGTGCATGGCTGTTTTGGCCGAAGAAGCCAATGCCGGCAAGACCTTGGTGATCGTGACGCACAAGCCCGGCACGCTGGCACTGGTCAACAGGATCATCGTGGTCGCAGGCAGTTCCATTGTCATGGATGGCCCGCGTGACGCCGTATTGCAACAACTTCAACAGCGCCCGAATGCGCAACCTGCGAGCTGATCATGTCCTTGCAAACCCACTCTCTTCCTCCTGCGTCAGCCTCAAAGAGCCCTGGCCTGAGCGCGCCATCGGTCAGCGACGTGACCGCCAAGCCGCAGCCCCAGGCCACGCACGTCGGTGAATTGCAACCGCCGCACCGCTCCCGCGCCACCTTGATTGTCTTTATGGTGTCCTTTATTGCCATGGTGGTGTGGGCTTCCGTTGGCAAGATTGACCAAGTGACGCGGGCCCAAGGCCAGGTGATCGCGGCGGAACGGACACAGATTATTCAATCCCCCGATGGCGGCGTTTTGACGGCACTGCATGTGAAAGAAGGCGACTTTGTCAAAGCTGGACAGTTGCTGGCCACTTTGCAAAAAGAGCGCGCCCAAGCCGCCGTGTCGGATACGCGCGCCAAAGTCGCGGCACTGCGAATCACCTTGACCCGATTGCAGGCTGAAATTTTTGAAAAACCGCTGAAGTTTGAGCCCTCGTTGCTCATCTACAAAGACTACATCCACAATCAGACCGAGTTGTACAACAAGCGCCAACGTGCTTTCAAGGACGAAGTGAATGCGCTCACCAAAATCCTGGCCCTGGCCGATGATGAGTTGAAAATCAACCGCCAACTCGAAGCCACGGGCGACGTCAGCCGGGCCGAACTCTTGCGTTTAGAGCGCTCCAGCGCAGACATTGCCGCGCAACTGACTGGCAAGCGAAACAAATATTTTCAAGATGCGCAGGCCGAGATGACCAAAACTCAAGAAGATTTGAGTACGCAGATCGAGCAATTGAATGACCGCACCAGTTTGCTGGAGCACACCGAACTGCTGGCCCCAGTCGATGGCGTGGTGAACAACATCAAGGTCAACACCTTGGGCGGCGTGGTGCGCCAGGGTGACACGGTGATGGAATTGCTGCCCGGCGGCAACAACTTGATCGTCGAAACCAAGATCATGCCCGCCGACATTGGCTTTGTGAAAATTGGCCAAACCGCCAGCGTCAAACTGGATGCCTACGATTACTCCATTTTTGGCGGTATGCAGGGTCAAGTGAAGTACATCAGCCCGGATGTGCTCACCGAAGAAACCAAGCAGGGCCCAATGACTTACTACCGTGTGCGCATCATGATCACCGGCACCGAGTTCAAAGGCGACAAAGCCAGCCAAATCCAGGTTCGCCCGGGTTTGACGGCGAGTGTCGAAATCAAAGCCATGGACCGGACCGTGCTCAGCTACCTGACCAAGCCATTGACCAAAACCATGAGCATGTCCTTGGGCGAGAAATAAAACCCGAAAAGAAAAATGGGCGTGCTGCTGACAGCACGCCCACACTGGACTTGGGGTCCTGGACTGATTGAAGGCGCTTAGCGCGTAGGTGGGCGACGCGGCGCCGCTGGGGCAGGCGCACGGCCAGCCAAATGACGGAAGCTGATGCGGCCTTTGGTCAGGTCGTAAGGCGACAGCTCCAAGGTCACGCGATCGCCCGCCAAGATACGGATGTGATTCTTGCGCATCTTGCCCGCGGAGTAAGCGATCAATTGGTGGCCGTTGTCTAAGGTCACGCGGAAACGCGTATCGGGCAACACTTCGTTGACCACACCCATTTGTTCAATCAGGTCTTCTTTTGCCATTCAATTCTCTTTCGTAAATCGTGAAGGTTCAGTTCAGCTGCGTGGTAGCGCGCACCCAATCCAAGCCTTGTGCCAGCGCAAAACTGGCAGCCGCGTCGCGTGTCGGGAAATCGCTGGTGAAACACATGACACGGTCGGTACTGGCACTGCCACGTCCACTCGCTACGGAAACTTGCGCCGCAAAGCGGCCAGAAGGCAAAGCGCGCGGACAGGCGGCAATGCGGTATTTTCCCACGGTGATGGGGGAGTTTTCAAATGTAATTGTATGAATCATGTCTAACTAAGAGAAATATCAGCGCCGTGGCGGTAAAAAAGCCACATCCAGATAAGGGGTCGGCCTGCCCAAAGGCCGTAAACCGTTCATTAAGCAAACGGTGAAAATCTCAAAAAAGTATCTTTGAGGCTACGCAAGGGTCAATGGGGACGGGAACGCCTCTGTGTAGAGAGGGTGCGCAATTTGAACAAAGTCTGTTCGATCGCGCTGATCTGTCGCCTTAAGCGATGAGGTAATGTAACACAAATGAATCAAAGCCATTTGGCGATCAGACTGGCCGCGCCGCTGATCACCAGGGTGGTTGTGATCGGCAAGAAAAATTCACGTCCAAACAAAGTGAACCGAAAGTCGCCAGGCAAATCACCCAAGCCGATCTTTTTCAGCCAAGGTCTCAAGCCGCTGATGAACACCAGCGCCAGTAAGGTGACGATCAACCAGCGAATCATAGGCAGGGGTTCATCCGGACTTTATAACCGGTGACTGCGGTCACCCGCGGCGAAGCCCTGGGCCTGCCAATTGTCGTGGGTGGAGAACCCCAGCACCTTGAACAACTCACCCATTTCGTGTTCAGCGATCAAGCGTTGCGCCTGGCTGCGCTCGGCCAGACTGGCGTTGGCCATGGCCTCGGCCAAGCCGAGGTTCAACAAGAAACGGGCTTGGCTGGTGTAACCCAGCACATTCAGGCCATGGTTTTGCCCGGCCAGGGCGATGCCCGTGAAATTCACATGGGCGGTGATGTCTTTCAAGCCCACGGCGAC
This sequence comes from Comamonadaceae bacterium, assembly GCA_947451385.1. Classification (GTDB taxonomy): domain Bacteria; phylum Pseudomonadota; class Gammaproteobacteria; order Burkholderiales; family Burkholderiaceae_C; genus Limnohabitans_A. The sequence continues at coordinate 15,349 of CANFYZ010000045.1, forward strand.
CAAAGGGTTCATGTCTGACTGGTGCGCCTGATGGCACATCACCGTGCCCATGTGGCGCTGGGGATGGAAATACTCGGCCTCGGGAAAGCCATAGTCCAAGAAAAAAGCCGCGCCGCCGCGCTCGCTGGCCAACAAGCGCTCGGCCAAGCTGGCCATGAACGCTTCGGCTTGGGGCTGAATTTCGGTCAGGTAGTCGTGCGCGCCTTCTATCTCAACAGGGGGTCGCAACGCGGTGGGTCGGTCGGCCCAGGTCAGTTGGCCCTCGTGCAGACTCACACCCCGCTCGTGCCAAACGCCTTGGATGCGCGCCAGCAATTGAACCGGCATCGCATCCAGCACCTCGTTGCCCACGACCACGCCTTGGATCGCATCCGGCAGCGCGTCCAGCCAGCGCACCTGGGTACCGAAAGCGGCCAGCGTATCTTGCTGACGCGCACGCAATGTGCCCGACAAGTCCACGATGGAATAGGTCTGCACCGCGTCACCCAAATGGTTCAGCAGTTGCTTGGCCAGCGCACCGGTGCCCGCGCCGAATTCATACACTTCACGCGTGCCACTGGCCTGCAAAGCCTGTTGCACTTGGACGGCCAGCGTGCGGCCAAACAAGGGGGAGAGTTCGGGGGCGGTGACAAAATCACTGCCCGCCTCGGGGCCCGCGCCAAACTTGGGCAGGGCATTGGCGTAGTAACCCAGGCCCGGCTGGTACAAAGCCAGGGCTTGAAAATGGTCAAAACCGATCCAACCCCCGGCGCTGTGGATGGCGTCACCGATAATCTGGGTCAGTTGCGCCGAAACTTCTTCGGCCGTCATGTGGGACTTCATAGGGTGTTCAATTTCGCGTTGATTATCGGGCCGAACCGTGGTGCCACCTTGCGCCGGGTTGCGTGTGGAGCGCGGCGTGCTTAAGCAGGTGCTGATCACCGGCGGCGCGCACCGGCTCGGTGCCCTGCTGTGCCAGGCCTTCGCGCAAGACGGCTGGCGGGTGTGGTGTCACGCACAACGCTCGGTGACGGCCGCCGAGGCTTTGTGCCAGCAACTCGTGGCGCAAGGCGGGCAAGCTCAGGTGGTGCAAGCCGATTTGGCTTCAGACAGCGAGCGCCAACGCATGATGGCGCAGATCGTGGCGCAGGGCGGCCCTTTGCACTGCCTGGTGAACAATGCCTCCAGTTTCGAGCCCGATGGGGCCAGTGACTTTGAGGAAGATGCCATGCGCGGCCAACTCGAGGTGAATTTGATCGCCCCGTTGGCGCTGTCGCGCCTGATGGCGCAAAGTCTTGCGGTGAATGTCGAGGCTGGCGCGCACAGCATCATCCATGTGCTGGACCAAAAGGTGCTGAACCTGAACCCAGACTATTTTTCCTACACCGTCTCCAAACTCGCACTGGAACGCAGTGTGGCCCTGCAGGCGCAAGCTTTGGCCCCGCGCATTCGGGTCTGCGGTGTGGCGCCGGGCTTGATGTTTCTGAGCGGCCCGCAAACGCCTGAAAATTTTGACCGCGCCAGTAAAATCAACCTGCTGCAGCGCGCCATCGACCCTGGCCAAGTCGCTGCCACCTGCTTGTTCATGGCCAACAACCCCGCGCTCACTGGCGTGACCTTGGCGGTCGACAACGGCCAGCACCTGGTGCCGCTGGCGCGCGATGTGATGTTTGTGGTCGACGGCACTTCGAAAGAATCCCATGCTTGATCCGATCACCCGACTCCAACTGGAATGCCGGCGCATTTTTCTGCGCAACCATGTGGTGCCCGTGCGCATCGGGGCCCATGATTTTGAAAAAACACAGGCCCAACGGGTGGTGTTCAATGTCGAGCTGTTTGTCCCCTACGAGGTCTCCACGCCACAAGCCGACGATTTGGCCGAAGTGGTGGATTACGACTTTGTGCGCGAATTGATTGCCGCACGCATTGCCCAAGGCCATGTGGAGCTGCAAGAAACCCTGTGCGACGGCCTGGCTGCGCAACTGCTGACACACCCCCGGGTGCAGGCGGTGCGCCTGTCCAGCAACAAACCCGATGTGTACCCCGACTGTGAAGCGGTCGGCGTGGAAGTGTTTCGCATGAAAGCGTGGGCCCCATGAAAGCGACTTTGGGCAACCAAACCTTGACCTTGTTTGGGCTGCGCTTTGCCGCCAATCTGGGCATTTTGGAACAGGAAATGACCGCGCCCCAACCGATCCAGGTGGACGCGGAGTTGAACCTGGGGCCGCAACCTTTGCTGCCCCATGACGACGACATCAACCATGTGTTGGACTACCGCAAGGTGCGGCAAATCATCATCGACGAATGCACCGCCGAACATGTGAATTTGCTGGAAACCTTGATTGGCAAATTGGCCCACCGCCTGATGCAGCTGCCCGGGGTATTGGGTGTGCGCGTCAAAATTGCGAAACTGGAAATTTTTGATGATTGCGAAGTGGCGATTCGCATGGAAACAGGACAGTGGTGAACACCATGAATGCACCCATTCACACAGATTGGCTCCAAGCCGAACACACAGACAGCGACCACGACAAGGCGCTGAAGATCGAACGCGAAACCCACAAACTGGAAAAGCGCCTGTGTCGCCAGATGGGCCAAGCCATCTCCGACTTCAACATGATCGAAGCCGGTGACCGGGTCATGGTCTGCATGTCGGGCGGCAAAGACAGCTACGGCATGCTGGACATTTTGCTGAAAATGCAAGCCCGCGCGCCGGTGGACTTCGAGCTGATCGCGGTGAATCTGGACCAAAAGCAACCCGGCTTCCCGGCCGATGTCTTGCCCGCCTATTTGCACAACCTGGGCGTGAAGTTCCACATCGAGACGCAAGACACTTATTCGATTGTCAAAGACAAAATCCCTGAAGGCAAAACCATGTGCAGCCTGTGCAGCCGCTTGCGCCGGGGCATTTTGTACAAGGTGGCACGCGAATTGGGCTGCAACAAATTGGCACTGGGGCATCACCGCGATGACATGCTGCAAACTTTCTTTTTGAACATGTTCTTCGGCGGCAAACTCAAAGGCATGCCACCCAAACTGGTCAGCGACAACGGTGAATTCATGGTGATCCGCCCACTGGCCTTTGTGGCCGAAGCCGACCTGACCCGCTGGGCTGCGCACCGCCAATTCCCGATCATTCCTTGCACCTTGTGCGGCAGCCAAGAAAATCTGCAGCGCAAGCAAATCGGCAACATGCTGCGCGAATGGCAAAAGAAGTTTCCAGGCCGCATCGAGAACATGTTTGCCGCGCTGCAAAACATCGTGCCTTCGCATCTGATGGACTCCAAGGCCCACGATTTCAAGAACCTGCAAACCACGGGCATGCCCATGCCTGACGGCGATACGGCTTTCGATGAAGAAAGCTTCAGCGAGTCCCGTTTGCCTGGAATCCAGGTGGTTCAGTTGTCCAGCTGAACGCACTCGCTCAAGGAAAACGGCATGTCGCAATTCATGACCAAATGGGGTTTTCTATTCGGCGGCGTCCTGCTGGCGCTGGCCTTGACCGGCTGCAGCACCACCCGACGCATCGACAGCCAGCTGCAATCGGTGCATGCCAACGTCGTGGGCGCCGCATCATTGACCGGCGCACGCTACCGCTTTGAGCGACTGCCCTCGCAAATCCATAACCCCGCAGCAGGTTTGGCCGAGCAACAGGCCCAAGTGGCCCTGGCCGCAGTGGGCTTGGCCCGGGACGATGCAGCGGCCCAACTGAGCGTCCAAGTCAGCGCCCGTGCCACGTCTTATCTGGTCGACCCCTGGGGCCGCCCGGTGCTGGGCTTGGGCATGAACAGCTACAGAGGGCATGGCGCCGGCGTTGGTTTCGGCATCGGCTGGGGTATGCGCTATCCGCCCTCACCCCAATACCAGTACGAGGTCAGCTTGGTGATGCGCGATCTGCGCAGCGCCCAGGTGGTGTACGAAACCCAGGCCGTCCACCAAGGGCCTTGGGCTGATGCGGGCAGCATTTTTCCGGTGCTGATGCAGGCCGCCTTGCAAGACTTTCCTCATCCCCCCGCGGCTTCGCGGGTGGTGAATATCGACATTCCTCGCTGAACACCTCGCTACAAATGACCATGCAAGTCACCCGCATTTTGGCCATTCGCCATGGAGAAACCGCCTGGAATGTGGACACCCGCATCCAAGGCCAACTCGACATTCCGTTGAACGCCACGGGGGAATGGCAGGCGAAGCGCCTGGGCCAGGCCTTGGCCGCGCAAGAGCAGATTGATGCGATTTACACCAGCGACTTGCTGCGCGCCTACGCCACAGCGCAAGCCATTGGCTCGGCAGTGAATCTGACGCTGAACACCCACATTGGCTTGCGCGAGCGGGGGTTTGGCGATTTCCAAGCCAAAACTTTTTCCGAAATCGCCTCCAGCCTGCCTGAAGATTCGTTGCGTTGGCGCAAGCGCGATCCTGAATGGGCACCACCGGGCGGTGGCGAGTCGTTGCTGGTCATGCGTGAGCGGGTTCTGACCACCGTGAACCAACTCGCCTCGGCCCATTTGGGCGGGAACATCGTGCTGGTCGCCCATGGCGGTGTGATGGACATTTTGTACCGTGCCGCCACCCGGCTGGATTTACAAGCCCCGCGAACCTGGGACTTGACCAATACCGCCGTCAACCGCTTGCTGTGGACACCGCAGGGGTTGTCGCTGGTGGGTTGGGCCGACAAGTCGCATATCGCCGACCCCGCGCGCGATGAAACCACGGCTTGAAACGGCAGGTCCCTGAACGGGGCTTCACTGTCCAAATGTCGTCGGCGGCGTCACACCCAGGTGGCGAAATGCCGCCAAGGTGGCCATGCGGCCGCGTGGCGTGCGCTGCAAATACCCTTGCTGGATTAAATAGGGCTCGATCACGTCTTCGATGGTGTCGCGCTCTTCGCCAATGCTGGCGGCGATATTGTCCAGTCCAACAGGGCCGCCATCGAAGCGGTGGATCACTGCTTCGAGCAGTTTGCGGTCCATCAGGTCAAAGCCTTCGGGGTCCACGTCCAACATGGTCAGGGCTTTTTGTGCAATCCCCTGGTCGATGCGACCGCTGCCCTTGACCTCGGCATAGTCTCGCACCCGCCGCAGCAAACGGTTGGCAATGCGCGGTGTGCCGCGTGAGCGACGCGCAATTTCAAATCCACCGGCCTCATCCATGGGCGACTTGAGCAATCCGGCACTGCGTTTGACGATCCGCGCCAACTCCTCGGGGGTATAAAACTCCAGACGAGAGACGATGCCAAAGCGATCACGCAGCGGGTTGGTCAGCATGCCGGCGCGGGTGGTGGCGCCCACCAAAGTGAAGGGCTGCAAATCGAGTTTGATGCTGCGCGCGGCAGGGCCCTCGCCGATCATGATGTCGATCTGGTAGTCCTCCAGCGCGGGGTACAAAATCTCTTCGACGACCGGTGACAGGCGGTGGATTTCGTCGATGAACAACACATCGTTTTTTTCCAAATTGGTCAACAGTGCCGCCAGGTCCTTGGGCTTTTCCAACACCGGTCCGCTGGTTTGGCGCAGGTTCACACCCAGCTCGGCGGCAATGATGTGACTGAGCGTGGTCTTGCCCAAACCCGGTGGGCCAAACAGCAGCACATGGTCCAAAGGCTCGCCACGCATTTTGGCGGCGCTGATGAAAATTTCGAGCTGCTCGCGCACCTTCACCTGGCCCACATACTCGTCCAGCAGTTTGGGGCGCAGGGCGCGCTCAATGGCCTCTTCTTGCGGGGTCTCGGGCACCGCCGAGACCATGCGTTTGTCAGGGGCCGGGGCGAAGTCGTCGATTTGAATGCTCATGGGTTCACCAACTCAAGGATGTCGTTGAGCTCAAGGCGAGCTGAAAGAAAGATCGCGTCACTGACCCGCTTCCAGGGGTGCGGCGTGGCGCCACGCTGTCGCCAGTCAAAGCTCTGGGGCTGGTTGCAGATGATGTAACTGGCCTGTTTGGCCGATTTGCTGTTGTCAATCGCAAAAGGATTGGTGGCATTAGAGGCGGCCGTAGACATGGGAAAGCCAATCACGATGGATGTTTTGTCATTGAACGCTTTGGGCGAGAGCACCAGCATGGGGATCCTATCGCGCATTTCGCGGCCCACATGCGGGTTGAAATTGATCCAGATGATGTCTTGACGCTCCGGCACCCACACGGCACGGGTCACGGCGCGGCTCCGGCGTCAGCACCAAACTCGGAGCCTTGAGGCGCATCCTGCATGACCTCGCCGCCATGCACCTGCGGGTCAAACGCTGCCAGCTTGTCTTGCAGACTGGGGCGCGAATTCATCGCGCGCAGCTCCAAGCGGCCTTTGGCCAGCACGGTGGCTTGCAAGGCGGTGTCAGGGGTAATGCCCAAGGACTGCATCAATTCCCGGCTCAACCTGATGCCGTGGCTGTTGCCCCAGGCCGAGATGGTGAGTGAGGTGGTCTTCATGGATCAAAGTATATACGAAGGATATCCATCAACAGAGCACTGCGGACTTGTTCATCACGGATTTGACCGCATCGCGTCGATGCGCATAGAGCGTGACTTTTTATTTCGTCAGCGCCTTCAGCGCCAGCTTGATGCCTTCACTCACGCCGACATCGGCGGGCAGCAACTTCAAGGCCGCAGCGGCTTCTTTGTCGTTGTAACCCAGCGCCAGCAGGGCTTGCTGGATGTCGCCATGCGCATCGCCGGCGTGCGCGGTGAACAAACCGACTTCACCGCCCAACTTGCCCTTGAGTTCCAAAAGCAAGCGCTCAGCGGTTTTCTTGCCAATGCCAGGCACCTTGACCAAACGGCCAGCTTCTTGCAAGGTCACGGCTTGGGCCAGATCGGACACGCTCATGCCCGACAAAATACCCAAGGCGGTGCGCGGACCCACGCCAGATATTTTGATCAACAAACGAAATGCCTCGCGCTCAGCTGGGGCGCTGAAGCCGTACAAAATCTGCGCGTCCTCGCGCACCACAAAATGGGTCAGCAAACTGACTTTTTCGCCCAGCGCGGGCAGGTTGTAAAAGGTGCTCATGGGCACGTTGACTTCGTAGCCCACGCCATGGCAGTCGATCACCACTTCGGGTGGGTTTTTGTCGCTGAGAATGCCTGTCAACTTGCCGATCATGGGGAATTTGCTTTCAATGTCTGTCGAAATGCGTTTCAAGTGCCTATCATCGACACCTGCAGCGGCTCGATGTGGACCGCGACCGTTCCAGATGGGATTATCAGCTTGATTGTCAGACACACCTTCACCCCGCTCAACAACAACCGCTTGTCGAATTTGTGTGGCCCCACCGATGCGCATCTGCGCACCATCGAATCGGGTCTGCAAGTGGGCATTGCGCACCGCCACGAGCAATTCAAGGTGGACGGCCCCAAAGCCAAAGCGCATCGGGCCATCGAGTTGTTGCAAGCGCTGTATGAACTGGCCGACCGTCACATCAGCGAAGAAACCGTGCAGTTGATGCTGGCCGGTGACAGTGCCATGCCTGAGAGTGTGGAAGGCGCGCAAAACCTGACCACCCGCCGCGCCGACCTGAAGGCCCGCACGCCGGTGCAAGCCCATTACCTGGACAGCATCGCCCACAACGACATCAGCTTTGGCATTGGACCGGCTGGCACCGGCAAAACCTATTTGGCGGTGGCCTGCGCGGTGGATGCGTTGGAGCGCAGTGCAGTCCAACGCATTGTGCTGACGCGCCCCGCGGTGGAGGCCGGTGAGCGTCTGGGGTTTTTACCCGGCGACTTGGCGCAAAAAGTGGATCCGTATTTGCGCCCCTTGTACGACGCCTTGTATGACCTGATGGGCTATGAGAAAGTACAAAAAGCATTTGAGCGCAACGCACTGGAAATCGCACCGCTGGCGTTCATGCGGGGACGGACCTTGAACAACGCTTTTGTCATTCTGGACGAAGCGCAAAATACCAGCGTGGAGCAAATGAAAATGTTCTTGACCCGCATTGGCTTTGGCGCCAAAGCGGTCATCACCGGTGATGTGAGCCAGATTGATCTGCCCAAAGGGCAATTGAGTGGCCTGATCGATGCTGAACGTGTTTTGAAGCGCGTCAAAGGCATCGCCTTCACCCGCTTCACCAGCGCCGACGTCGTGCGCCACCCCCTGGTCGCACGCATCGTGGACGCCTATGACGCGCAAGGCAGCGCGCCGCGCCGGCGTGCCACCCTTGACTGAAGCGTTGGGCTGAACGGAGAGACCGAACCGATGGCTTTAAACCTGCTCCAACTCTCGCTGCAATTCGGTGACTTGACCGATGCGGCCAGGCACCGCGCCGCCCTGCCCCGCCACAAAGTCAGGCGTTGGATTCGCCATGCGCTGAGCGATGACGCCGAGATCACGGTACGGATTGTGAATGCCGAAGAAGGCCAGCGCCTGAACCAAGAATTTCGCAAGAAAAATGACGCCACCAATGTGCTGACCTTTGATTACGCCCAAGCCCCGCTGGTCATTGCCGATCTGGTGTTGTGTGCGCCGGTGGTAGCGCAAGAAGCCAAAGCACAGGGCAAAACGCTACAGGCGCATTACGCCCATTTACTGGTGCATGGCACCTTGCATGCACAAGGCTGGGACCATGAAACCAGCGAAGCGGATGCGGACGAAATGGAAGACTGCGAAATCGCCATCCTGAAACAGTTGGGCTTTCGCAACCCCTACGGCAAACGCTGAAATCAGCGCCCCAAAGCGTCCTGCATCAAGCGCACTTTGACGCTGCGGCCTTTGACGCGCCCGGCGGACAATCGGGCCACCGCTTGCTGGGCGATGCTGCGCTCCACCGCCACATAGGTCGAGAACTCGTTGACGTTGATCTTGCCCACTTGCTCACGGGTGAATCCGGCCTCGCCCGTCAAGGCGCCGAGTACATCACCGGCACGGATTTTTTCTTTGCGACCGCCGACAATTTGCAAGGTGGCCATCGGCGGGCGCAGCGCGCCACCCGCCGTCGGCGTCAAGTCGGCCAAAGGCATCCACACCGACTCACGCCCTTGCAACAACTCGATCTTGCCCACATGGCCCATCTCGTCCAGGCTCGCCAGGCTGATCGCCAGGCCCTCGGCATCGCCTCGGCCGGTGCGACCAATGCGGTGAATATGCACCTCAGAATCGGGCGTCACGTCGACGTTGATCACCGCCTCAAGTTGCGCCACATCGAGGCCACGTGCGGCCACATCGGTGGCGACCAGCACAGAGCAACTGCGGTTGGCAAACTGGATCAACACCTGATCGCGTTCTCGTTGGTCCAGCTCACCGTACAAAGCCAAGGCGCTGAAACCCTGCGCCTGCAGCACGGCCACCAGGTCACGGCATTGCTGCTTGGTATTGCAAAAAGCCAACGTGGACTCGGGACGGAAATGATTCAATACCTGAGACACCGCGTTCAGTCGCTCGCTCTCTTTGACTTCGACAAATAATTGGCGAATTTTGGTCGCGCTGTGCTGCGCCTGCACAGTCACAGTCTGCGGCTGGCGCATGAATTGGTTCGCCAACTGGGCAATGCCTTCCGGGTAAGTGGCGGAGAACAACAAGGTCTGGCGGTTTTTGGCGCACTGTTGAACGACCTTGGCAATGTCTTCCATGAAGCCCATGTCCAGCATGCGGTCGGCTTCGTCCAGCACCAAAGTTTGTACCGCCTGCAAACTCAGGGAGCCACGCTCCAAATGGTCCAAGATGCGCCCCGGGGTGCCGACCACCACATGCGCGCCATGTTCCAGGCTGATGACTTGGCCGCGCAGCGCCACACCGCCACACAGCGTGACCACTTTGATATTGCCCGTGGCGCGCGCCAAACGGCGGATCTCTTGCGTCACCTGATCGGCCAACTCGCGGGTTGGGCACAGCACCAGGGCTTGGATGGCCATGTCTGTGGCCTGCAATTTTTCCACCAGGGGCAGGCCAAAGGCCGCCGTTTTGCCACTGCCGGTGCTGGCTTGGGCAATCAAGTCTTGGCCCGCCAGCGTCAAAGGCAAACTGGCCGCCTGGATGGGCGTCATGGCCACATAGCCCAGTTGGGTCAAGTTGGCCAGGGCATTGGCCGAGAGATTCAAACGAGAAAAATTAAGCGATTCAGCAGCATTCATGCACCGATTATCGGTGCCGATGTCAGGCCGAGCTCAAGACGCGGTGAAAGTTGAGTCCATGCGGGGAAGGATGCGCAACGGAATCGTCACCGGTCCGTCGTTGACCAGCGCCACCTGCATGTCGGCCGCAAACTGCCCGGTTTGCACCTGGGGGTGGGCCACACGGGCTTGGGCCACCACATAGTCATACAAACGCCGTCCTTCAGCGGGCGCGGCCGCTTGGGTAAAGCTGGGGCGATTCCCACCTTGGACATTCGCGGCCAAGGTGAATTGACTTACCAGCAACACACCACCGGGCGTGCCTTGCCCGTCCAGGTCTTGCACGCTGTGGTTCATCTTGCCCTGCGCATCGCTGAAGATGCGCAGCTTGAGCAGTTTGGCCAAAAACTTGTCGGCCTCCACCTCGGTGTCGCCTTGCTCGGCGCAGACCAGCACCAACAGCCCGGGACCGATGGCCCCAACGACCTGCCCCTGGACGGACACGCTGGCTTGACTCACGCGTTGAATGACGCCAATCAAAGCAAATCTCGGGGTTCGTTGAAATGGGCTTCCACATCGCTGGGCAGCAATTGGATGGTGGCGCGCAAACCGGGTACCGCGCTCATCAGCGCTTGCTCCACGCTGGAACGCACGGCAGCGGCGCGGCCCAAGGTCCAGCTGGCGGGCATGTGCATGTGCATGTCGACAAAACGGCGTTGCCCGGCTTTGCGGGTGGTGACATGGTCAAAACGCACAATGTCGACTTCTCCGCGTTGATGCGAAAAATCGGCCAAGACCTTGTCGATCTCCACCTTCACCTCGGGTTCCAGGGCCTCGTCCATCAAGCCCTGCGAAGACCGCCAGATCAAATGCCAGCCTTCTTTCAAAATGTTCAAGGCCACGCCCATGGCCACCACCGCGTCCAGCCACAACCAACCGGTGAAGTGAACCAGCGCAATGCCCAGGACCACACCCACCGAGGTCCAGACATCGGTGACCAAATGCTTGGCGTCGGCCTCCAGCGCGATAGAACGGTGGGTTTTGGCGGCACCAAACATGACCCAAGCCAAGAACGCATTCAGTGCCGAACTGGCCACCGACAAAGCCAGACCCCAGCCAACTTGTTCCAGCGGCTGCGGATCAAAAATCCGATGGCCGGCAGCCCAAATGATCCCCAAGGCCGCGACGATGATCAAAATACCTTCAAAGCCTGAAGAGAAATATTCGGCTTTGTGGTGGCCGTAGGGATGGTCCTCGTCCGGGGGCAAGGCGGCCACGGTGACCATCATCAATCCAAAAATGGCGCTGGCCAGGTTGACCAGCGACTCCATGGCGTCAGACAACAAACCGACCGAATCGGTGATGTACCAGGCCAGGGTTTTCAGGGTGATGGTGATCACCGCCACCACCACCGAGGCCCACAACATGCCGCGTGGGGTCAACAACTGGGACCGGGTGGTGGGATTCATGCGGTCAACTCAGCGTCAAGCGGGCGAACTTGCGTTTGCCCACTTGCACCACGTAGGTGCCCGCTTGCAGTTTCAGACCCTTGTCGCTGATCACCGCAGAGTCAACGCGCACGCCGCCGCCATCAATCAATCGGTTGGCTTCGCTGCCTGAAGGTGCCAGGCCCGCCGATTTGAGCAAGGCGCCGATGCCCAAGGGGGCGCCAGACAAACTGACCTCAGGAATTTCGTCAGGCACGCCGCCTTTGCTGCGGTTGATGAAGTCTTGCTCGGCCGCTTCGGCCGCTGCTGCGCCGTGAAAACGGGCCGTGATTTCTTTGGCCAAGGCCACTTTGGCGTCTTTGGGGTTGCGCCCGCCTTGCACTTCTTGTTTCAAAGCCTCGATTTCGGCCAAAGATTTGAACGACAACAAGGTGTACCAGCGCCACATCAAGACGTCGGAGATCGACAGCACTTTGGCAAACATGGTGTTCGGCGCTTCGCTGATGCCGATGTAGTTGTTCTTGGACTTGGACATTTTGTCCACCCCGTCCAAGCCTTCGAGCAAGGGCATGGTCAAAATGCATTGCGGCTCTTGGCCGTATTCGACCTGCAGA
>CANFYZ010000046.1 GCA_947451385.1 Comamonadaceae bacterium
CCGGGCACCAACTTCCACACCAACCCCAACTGCATGGCCAGCTTGGACAAAAACGTGATTTACACCAACGTGGCTCTGACCGATGACGGCGACGTGTGGTGGGAAGGCATGGAAAAAGACACCGGCCAATTGCCCGACCACTTGATCGATTGGCAAGGCAAGGATTGGACACCGCAAATCGCCAAAGAAACCGGCGCCAAAGCCGCTCACCCCAACGCCCGCTTCACCGTCGCCGCCATCAACAACCCGGCGCTTGACCCGGCTTGGGACGATCCGGCCGGTGTGCCGATTGACGCCTTCATGTTCGGCGGCCGCCGCTCGACCACCGTGCCTTTGGTGACCGAAGCGCGCAGCTGGACCGAGGGCGTGTACATGGCCGCGACCATGGGCTCGGAAACCACCGCCGCCGCGTTTGGCGCGCAAGGCGTGGTGCGCCGCGACCCCTTCGCCATGCTGCCGTTTTGTGGCTACAACATGAGCGACTATTTCCAGCACTGGCTGGACATCGGCGCCAAAACCCAAGCCGCGGGCCACAAGCTGCCCGGCATGTTCTGCGTGAACTGGTTCCGTAAAGGCGAAGACGGCAAATTTGTCTGGCCCGGTTACGGCGACAACATGCGCGTTTTGAAGTGGATGATTGACCGCCTGGAGGGCAAGGCCCCAGGTCAAGAAACCCTGTTTGGCGTGGCCCCACAGTACGCGGAAATCAACTGGACCGGCATCAGCTTCAGCGCCGATCAATTCAAAACCGTGACCAGCATCGACAAGGCCGCTTGGGTGGACGAGCTGAAATTGCACGACACCCATTTTGAACAGTTGGCCTACCACATGCCCCAAGCTTTGCTGGAGACCAAAGGCGCGCTGCAAAACCGCTTGGCGGCGCTGTAAACCACGCACCTTGGCCGGCCGCGACCATCGGCCGGCCCATCTTCCGGCCCATCTGCCGGCCGATCTGCTGACTTAGCCTGGGAAAGCCTTCAAACCAGCCACGCCTTCGGTACCCTCAGGCAAGGCGGTGCGCGCCACGTTCATGGTCATGGCCAGCAGGCTGTAGTAGCCGTAATGCGCGACCATGTCGATCACGCCTTGCTCACCAAAGCGCTGGCGCACGCGGTCGTAAGTGACATCGCTCAGGCAGCGGTTGGCGCGCAGCTCTTCGAGCGTGTCATAAATCAAGGTCTCGTCCGCCGTCATGTCGTCAGGGCGGCGGCCTTGCGCAATCGCATCACAGGTCGCGGGCAACACGCCTTCGCGTTCGGCGATGGTGCGGTGGATCGCCCACTCGATCGGCTGGCCCCAATGGCGCGCCACGATCAAGACGGCGAACTCGGAATTGCGCAGACCCACCGTGTTGTGAAAGCGCAGATATTCACCCACTTTTTGCACCCGGTTCATCAATTCGGGGCTGCGCATCAAGGGAATGAAAGGGCCACCGATGCGGCCGCGCGGACCAGCGGCAATTTCGTCCATGACCGCTTTTTGCATGGGGGTCATGTCGGCATCGGCAATGGCGGGCATGCGGTCCAAGGCCGCCGAGCCCAAGTGAGTGTGACTCATGAAAACTCCAGAAAAAATTAAGAAGGCAGGCCCAAGGCTTGGCGCACACGCGGCATGACTTGCTCGGCCATCAAGACCATCGAACGACGCGACAGTGCAGGATCGGCCCAGTCTAAACCGGCATACACCAGTTCGCCAAAACCGCCCAGTTTCTCGTGCAGTTTCAAAATCTCATCCACCACGTGGTTGACGCTGCCGGCGATCACCAGTTGATCGAGAATGTCGTCCAAGGGCACGGGGGCTTCTGGCGTTTTGCCGTCCAGGGTGAAAACCGCATCGCGTTTGCCTTTGCGCAGTTTGTAGCCCAGGTTGCGGTAATAGAACCGATACGGACTTTGCTCAGACGATTTGCCATAGTCGCGGGCCACTTTGTCGTCATCATTCACCATGATGGTGCGCGCCACGCGCCAATCGGCGCGCGAGGCCTCGAGGCCGACATTGGCTTTGCCTTGGGCATAGTTGTCCCAGTGAGAGGTGACCCACTTATCGTACAAAAAGTTGGCCGAGATGGGGTGCAAGTCTTTCTCACCCATGGCGATCACGCCCTTTGAAAATGGCGCCACCACGGTGCCCACGATTTCCGGCCGTGGGCGCTGGTAAGGCTTGTACATCTTGCCGGTATGGCAGAACTCGTCCAGCGTGGTTTGTGTGGTGACCTTGAAGCGGTTGTTGGGCAAATCGATGTTGTACGGCGGATCGCTTTGCCAGAGTTTCAAAATCACATCGATGGATTCGGCAAACATCTGGTTGCGGTCTTGGTCCAAGATGCCCAGCGCCTCGGCATCAGACGCCAATGCGCCTGGGCTGACGCCCAAAATAAAGCGGCCTTCCGACAAGTGGTCGAACATGGCGGCATGGCAAGCCACCAACACCGGATGCACATGCGCCAAGTTCGATGTCCCCGTGCCCAAGCGGATGTTCTTGGTGGAATGGATCAATGAGGCTTGGAACATCATGCTGCTGGTGATGTTCTCAACCAGGTCGGTCAAGTGCTCACCGACAAAGGCATCGTGGTAGCCCAGTTGGTCCGCCAAGATGATGATCTCTCGGTCCTCGCGCAAAGTTTCTGTCGGGCTGCGCGACGCAGGATGAACGGGCATGGTGAAGTAGCCAAGGCGCATGGTGAACTCGTCTATTTGAAGTTGTCCTTGAGCGAAAGAATAGTTCGAAATCAATCGATCGTATACATAGGGTTTTCACGCCGGCAGATCAATTGACCGTACATTTCCTTTGTGCTACGGTCATTCATCCAACCAGTTCTACCCCTTGGAGACACCATGACCCACCCCTCTCACCCCTCGCGCCGACGTGTTTTATGGGCCCTGCCCGCCTCGACAGCCTTGGTTTATTCAGGCGCTGGATTGGCTCAAACAGGACCCATCAAATTGGGCGGCACCTTGCCCTTAACCGGCGGCAACGCCTCCATTGGCAAAGTCGCCCAAGCGACCATGCAGCTCTGGTTAGATGACATCAACAAGCGCGGCGGTCTGTTGGGTCGCAAAGTGGAATTGGTGATTTACGACGACCAAACCAACCCGACCTTGACGCCGGGCTTGTTTACCAAATTACTCGACATCGACAAGGTGGATCTGTTGGTGGGCACCGGCACCAACTTGATTGCCCCGGCCATGCCTTTGATCATGGAGCGGAAAAAATTACTGATGGGCAATTTGGCATTGGGCGTCAACGACCAATTCAAGTACGACAAGTACTTCCAGATCATGGCCTATGGACCGAATGGCAAAGACGAACTGTCACGCGGATTTTTTGAAGTGGCCGCAAAGCTCAATCCCAAGCCCCAAACCGTGGCCTTGGTCGGTGCCGACTCGGAGTTTGCGAACAACGCCCTGGAAGGCGCGCGCAACCATGCGAAACGACTGGGTTTCAAAATTGTTTATGACAAATCGTACCCGCCCAACCAGGTCGACTTTTCGTCCGTGGTGCGCTCGATCGCGGCGGTCAAACCCGATCTGATTTTTGCCGGCTCCTACGTGGCTGACAGCTCGGGGCTGATTCGCGCGGCCGCTGAAATCAAACTGAAAGCCACCATGTTTGGCGGCGCGATGGTGGGCCTGCAGGTGGCGGCGCTCAAACAACAACTGTCCGGCGTGATCAACGGTTTGGTGAATTACGAGCTGTATTTGCCCGAACCCACCATGCAGTTTCCAGGCATCAAAGACATGATCACTCGCTACCGCAACGCGACCGCAGGCCAAGGACTGGACGCGCTGGGCTTTTACGTGCCGCCCACCTCGTATGCGCAACTGCAGGTCCTGGAGCAAGCGATCACCGCCACCAAGTCCCTCAACGACGATGTGTTGGGAGCCTACATCCACAAGACCACCTTCAAAACTGTGGCCGGTGATATCAAGTTTGCGCCCGGCGGCGAGTGGGCCGAGCCACGCATTTTGATGACGCAATTCCAAAAAGTGAACGGCAAAGAGCTGGCGCAATTTGACCAACCCGGCACACAGGTGATTCTGTATCCGGAGAAATTCAAATCAGGCAACCTGATCACCCCGTTCCCGATTGGCAACTGAAAGACGCGGCTCCAGCGAAGGCACCACGCCTTCGCTGGGCGTCATCCCCTCTGTGTCCACGACGCCTGGCTGCCTGATGGCAAGGACAAGCGCAACACTCAGCACTTGAACGACTATGGAACTCAGTACGATCTTCGATCTTCTGGCCAATGCTCTGGTGGCGGGCATCATGCTGGGCGGGTTTTATGCCGCAGTCTCCATCGGCATTTCGATTTCATTTGGCATGCTCGATATTGCCAATATTTCTCATCCCGCCATGATCATGCTGGGCTCGTTCATGGCCTATCTGCTCAACAGTCACTGGGGCTGGGACCCCTTACTGATCATGCTGTTGATCGCACCGCTGTTTGGGCTGATGGGCATGGGCATTTACCGTGTCTACTTTGAATTGTTTGAAAGCCGCGAAAAAGATCCACGCCGCGGCTTGGCCTTTTTCTTTGGTTTGTTGTTCGTCACCGATGTCGCGCTGATCCTGTTCTTTGGCGCAGATTTGCGCGGGGTCGAAACCGCTTATGTCGACACGGTACTCAATTTGGGCGTGGTTGGCATTCCACTGCGCTTGTTGATTCCCTTCTTGATTGGCTTGTTGGTCGTAGTGGGCATGCATTTGTTTTTGACCCGCACCTTTTTTGGCCTGGCCGTGGCGGCTGTCTCACAAGAGCCCTTGGGTCTGCGCTTGATGGGGGTCGATCCGATGCGCATCAAGCAAATCGCTTTCGGTCTTTCGGTCGCCACCGCGGCCATGGGTGGGGCCGCGTTGATCATCATTCAACCGGTGGAGCCGGCCTTGGGGCGCGAGTACATTGGCCGCGTTTTTGCGGTCTGCGTTTTGGGCGGCATGGGCAGCATGTCAGGCACGCTGTATGCCGCGATTTTGTTGGGTGTGGCAGAGAGTTTGACCTCCACCTTTATCGGGCCCTCTTGGTCCCCCGCGGTGGCCTTTGGGATTCTGCTTTTCACTCTGGCTTGGCGCCCTGCCGGACTGATGGGGAGAAGCTGATGTTCACACCGAATACGCGTTTCACCATCGGCTTGCTGATCGCCGGTGCCACCTTATTTTTTGGGGTCAAAGCCCTGGCTGAAGGCTACTACTTCTTGGTGGCTTATTACATTCTTCAGTACATTGTGTTGGCCACCGCCTGGAATATTTTGGGCGGCTACGGCGGCTACGTCAATTTCGGTTCCGCTTGCTTCTTTGCCGTGGGTGGTTACAGCACGGTTTTCTTTTACAAGTTACTGGGCATACAAGCCATCAAGTCCCTGGATTGTGGGTGGTTTGTGATCACCGCACCCTATTTGGCCTACCTGATCATTCCCGCATCGGTGATGATCGGCGCGGCGATTTCGGGGCTGCTGGGCCTGGGTACCGGCTACCTCACTTTGCGCTTGCGCGGTGTTTTCTTCGCTATCTCGACCCTGGCCCTGACGGTGGTGGTGCAAACCTTGGTGCTGAACTGGTCATTTGTCGGGGGTGCACGGGGCGCCTACGTCATTCGGCCGGCGTCGGTGGCAGGTTTTTCCAGCACCAGCGAATTTGTCTTCTTGTTCATGCTGCTGATTGCCATGGCCGCTTTGGCGATCGCGCGCTACATCGAACACCAAAAATTAGGCGCCGGTTTGGAAGCGATCCGCGACGACGAAGATTCGGCCGAATGCTCAGGTGTCCCCACCCTGCAACTGAAATTGCAAGCCACCACCATCAGTGGCGCCATGATGGGTGCGGTCGGCGCACTGTTCCCCTTCTTTGTGACCTTTGTCGACCCGGTCGGTGCGTTTAACTTGGTGCACACCGTCAACAGCATCGCCATGCCGCTGATTGGGGGCATGACGCACTGGTCGGGCCCCCTGATCGGCGCGGTCTTGCTGGGCGGGGTGCAACAATATTTCGGCTCTAAAAACATGGTCACGCCAGAGCTCAGCTTGCTGTTTGTTGGCGTGTTGATGATGGTCTTTGTCGCCATCGCACCCAACGGCATTTTGGGCTTGTGGCAACGTCTGCGTGGAAAGGCTGTGAAATGACTTCTCCGTTGCTGAATGTACAAGGCATGGGCAAGCGTTTTGGCGGTTTTGTCGTGCTCGATGGCATTGATTTTGTGGTCCATCCCGGCGAGCGCTTGGGTTTGATTGGGCCCAACGGGTCGGGCAAAAGCACCACCGTGAATTGCTTGTCTGGTGTCTTGACGCACGATTCCGGACACATCACTTTTGATGGCCACTTGTTGGACGGCCTCAAACCGCACCAGCGCGCTTACGCCGGCCTGGCCCGCAGCTTTCAGATCCCGCGGCCCTTTGCGCGGCTGAGCGTGCTGAAAAACATCAAAGTGCCCATGATGTTTGCCGCTGAGAAACGCAGCGGCCAACGCTTGCGTGAGTCCGCGCTGGAAGAGCAAGCCCGCCACGCCCTGGCTCAGGTCGGCCTGTTGGGCAAAGCCGATTTATTGGCCGGTAGTCTGACGCAAATCGATTTGCGAAAACTGGAACTGGCGCGGGCCATTGCCGCGCAGCCCAAACTGCTGATTGCCGATGAGTCCATGGCCGGCTTGGCCACCTCAGAAACCGATGAAATCTTGGCGTTGCTGTTTCAACTCAATTCGCAAGGCATTGCGGTGATCATGATCGAACACATCATGCGCGCGGTGGCTGCTTTTTCGCAACGGCTGGTGGTCCTGGCCGCCGGTAAAAAAATTGCGGACGGTCCAACCCAAGAGGTGTTGCGGGACCCATTGGTGGAAAGGATTTACCTTGGCGACTGAGATTCATATCAAGAACTTGCACGCCGGTTATGGTGCGGTGACGGTGTTGAACGGCGTCAACGTCGATGTGAACGATGCCGAAACCGTGGCCCTGTTGGGCACCAACGGCAACGGCAAGAGCACGTTGATGAAGTCCATCATGGGTTTGGTGCGTGCCACACAGGGCGAGATTTGGGCCCAGATCGACGGCCACTCCCTGAACTTGCGCGAGATGAGCACCGAACAAATTGTCGCGGCCGGCATTGCCTTGGTGCCGGAAGGTCGGCATTTGTTTCCGAAGATGACCGTGGCCCATAACTTGATGCTGGGCGCCTACAAACCAGCGGCCCGCGCCGAGCTGGAGCGCTCCCTGGCGCAAGCCTATGAAGTCTTCCCGATTCTGAAAGAGCGACGCGAACAACTGGCCGGCAGCATGAGCGGCGGCGAGCAACAAATGCTGGCCTTGGCGCGCGCCTTGATGTCACGACCCAAGCTGTTGTTGATCGACGAACCCTCGGTCGGGCTGGCGCCTATTTTGGTTCACCGCGTCATCAACCAAATCAAAACGCTCAAAGAAATGGCGGGTTTGACGGTGTTGATGGCCGAACAAAACTTCACCCAAGCCATGCGTGTGGCTGATCGGGGCTATTTGATCGTGCACGGCGAGATCGCGGTGCAAGGCACGACCGAAGAGCTCTACGGCAGCGACTTGGTCAAAAAATATTACATGGGCTTGTAAGCCTTTTGCCATGACTTCTTCTGCGCCTTCCGATGTCACTCCCCCTGTTGATGAACGCCTGCAAGCGCAACGCGCCTTGCGTCATGCGCTGGGGCATTTCGCCACCGGCGTCACCGTCATCACGGCCCAACCCGCGGGGCCAGACAGTCTGATCGGGCTGACGGTCAACAGTTTCAGCTCGGTGTCGCTGGACCCGGCCTTGGTGTTGTGGTCGATCGCGAACACCTCCCCCAATTTGGCCGCCTTCGCGCCGCGCGCGCAGCATGTGATTCACATCTTGGCGCAAGACCAAAAAGATTTGGCCTACCGCTTTTCCAACCCCAAGATCGACAAGTTTGCCGATCTCAGCTATGCGCTGAACGACGATTTTCAAGCCCCGGTGATTGAGGGTTGTGTGGCCCGTTTTTTCTGCGAAACCGATCGCGTGCTGGACGGCGGCGATCACCGCATCATCTTGGCGCGTGTGCTGCGATTCGACACCGCCGCGCACCAGCCGTTGCTGTTTGTCAAAGGCAGCATGCTGACCAGCGAAACCTTAGCCCCCGTTTGAAAACAAGGAGATTGAAATGAGTTTGCCCACTGTGCGTCGCATCATCACCGGTCACGATGACCAAGGAAAAGCCATCGTCAAAATTGACGAGATTTGCAATCACTTCCGCGAAGGCCGGCCCGGCGCCATGGTCTGCAATGTCTGGACCACCGACACCGCGCCCGCCGACAACTCCGGCCAAGAAGACAAAGGCAAGCGGGAAGGCAAGTTCACCATGATCGAAAACGGCAGCGTGTTTCGCATCATTGAATTCAAACCCGGCGTGCAGCAACGTGTGCACCGCACCGACACCATCGACTACATCGTGGTGATGTCGGGCGAGATTGACATGGAGCTGGAAGCGGGCGAAGAAGTGCACCTCAAAGCCGGTGAAGTCATGGTGCAGCGCGGCACGGTGCACAACTGGATCAACCGCGGCACCGAGTCCTGCGTCTTGGCGGTGATCTTGATTCACGCCAATTCGGTCGTGGCGGGCGGCCAAACCCTGGCCCCTTTCAACTGAGCCACGGAAAGAAGTTAGACATGCCTTTTTTGCACATTCGCGACGTCCAAATCCACTACCGCGTGTTTGGCGAGTCCGGCCCCTGGCTGGCGCTGATCACCGGCGGGCGGCGCGGCTTCAACGAGTTCATTGCTTTCGCTGAAAAAATCGCCGCCAAAGGCTTTCGGGTCTTGCTGCACGACCGCCGCAACACCGGCGCGTCCGACGTGTTGATTGCGGGTGACGATGGCGAAGAAGAAATCTGGGCCGACGATTTGGCGGTGCTCCTGGAACAGCTCCAAGCCACGCCGGCGTTCATTGGCGGCACCTCGTCGGGGGCGCGGCTGTCGATGCTGTTCAACCAACGACACCCCGCCGCTGTCCAAGGGCTGCTGCTGATGCGCATCACCGGGGGCGACTTTGCCGCCGGTCGGTTGCCCGAGATGTATTACCAGCAGTTCATTCGCGCCGCGCAAGAAGGCGGCATGCAGGCGGTGTGCGCCACCGAGCAATACCGGGAGCGCATTCAAGCCAACCCGAACAACCTGACGCGCCTGATGGCCATGGACCCGGCCGAGTACATCCGCGTCATGAGCCATTGGTTGTCGATCTTTCTCAAAGGGCCGCGCAAACCGGTGCTGGGCATGGAAGACGATGTGATGCGCGCGATCCGTGTGCCCACCATCGTGGTCCCCGGCAATGACAAAACCCACGCCTCGGTGAACGGCCATGCGGCGCATGCCCTGATCCCGAACAGCATCTTGTATGAGTTGCCGATTCAAGACCAAGACGTGCCGTTGCTGCCCTTTTCGGACTGGGCACCGCACGAGGCCACCCTGGCCGATGTGTTTGCCAATTTCATGAACCAAGTGAGCCAGGACGCACGCACATGAAAGCACTTGCCTTACGCACCGCGGGCTGGGCGGCCGCGGCCCTCACTGGGCTGAGCTTGTGGGCCCTCAGCGCCCCCGCCCTGGCGCAAAGTTTCCCCAGCAAATCGCTGCGCATCATCGAGCCAGCCGGCCCGGGCAGCGCGGTCGATGTGTTTGCGCGCAAACTGACCACCGGCTTGGCCGCACGCTTGGGCCAAAGCGTGATCGTCGAAAACCGCCCGGGCGCCAACAGCGCCATTGGCGCGCGCGAGGCGGCCCGTGCCGCGCCCGACGGTCATACCCTGTTCCATGCCAACATCAACAACTCGCTGAACGACTTGTTGACCAACGACCCCTGCTGCCGCCTGAACGAGGCGCTGATCCCCATCACCAAGCTGACCAGCACACCGCTGGTGATGGTGGTGTTTCCGGGGCTGGGCGTGAAAACCCTGAAAGACTATTTGGCTTGGGGTAAGAGCCAGCCTCAGGCGTTGACCTTTGCCTCCGGCGGCAACGGCTCGATCACGCAGTTGCTGGGCACCAAGATCAACATGGTGACCGGTCTGCAAGCGCGCGAAATTCCCTACAAAGCCATTGGCGCAGAGTTGCCCGATTTGCTGGCCGGCCATGTGGGCGCGGCCTACCTGGCGCCGGTGGTGGTGGCACAGCACATTCGCTCGGGCAAATTGATCGCCTTGGG
Organism: Comamonadaceae bacterium; assembly: GCA_947451385.1. Taxonomy (GTDB): domain Bacteria; phylum Pseudomonadota; class Gammaproteobacteria; order Burkholderiales; family Burkholderiaceae_C; genus Limnohabitans_A. Next base: position 10,172 of record CANFYZ010000046.1, read on the forward strand.
TGTGGCGGGGGCCCGCCGCATCCCCATCTTGCCCGAGGTGCCCACCTTGGCCGAAGCCGGTTTGCCGAATGTGGAAGCCTCCGGCTGGAACGGCTTGTTTGTGCCGGCGGGCACGCCACGCGCCGTGATTCAGCGCTTGCAAAGTGATGTCGCGGCCGTCATGGCCACCCCCGCATTCCGCGAAGACGCACAAAGCCTGGGCTATGAGCTCGGCGGCGAAGGGGCTGAAGAATTTTCAGCCTACATCAAGTCGGAGCTGCAGCGCTGGGGCCAGGTGATTCGCGACGCGAATATCAAAGCCGAATGAAGTGATTTCATGATTTGAATAAATGGAAAGGACAAACCTATGTCAAGCAAATGGATTTCTTGGATGGCCGCTGTTATGTTGTGGGTCGTGGGCGGGCCCGCGCTGGCTCAGGGCTATCCCAACAAACCGATCAAAATCATTGTGCCGGCAGGTGCGGGCGACAGTTGCGACATTTTGACCCGCCTGATTGCGCCCAAATTGACTGAACGCCTGGGCCAACCCATCGTCATTGACAACCGCGCCGGCTCCGCCGGTCAGCTGGGTTTGACGCTGATTAAACAAGCCCCCAATGACGGCTATACCTTGGGGTGCGGTCAGGGCGGCAACATGGTGATCGTACCTTTGGCCTACGCCAAAGTGGCTTACGATTCGCGCAAAGATTTCACGCCCATGGCCATGATGGCGTCCAATTTTGTGGCCTTGGTGGTGAGCCCCAAAACCCCGTTCAAAACAGTCAAAGAGCTGATCGACTATGGCAAAGCCAACCCCGGCAAACTGACTTTTGGCACCAACGGCGAAGGCGCGTTCTTGCACTTTGCCACCGAGCAACTGCGCATGATGGCGGGCTTTGAATACATGCACGTGCCCTACCGCGACATGAATGCCGTGTTCACCCAGATGCTGGGGGGCGACATCCATGCGTCGGTCGGCTCGTTCATTTCGGTGCAACCGCTGGCCGACTCGGGCAAGCTGCGCTTGTTGGGCATTGCCCGGGCGACGCGTTCACCCGACTACCCCAACGTGCCCACGATTGCTGAAACCGTGCCGGGCTATGCCTCTGGCGGTTGGTTCGGCATCATCGGCCCGGCCGGGGTGCCGCGCGAGATCACCAACCTGATCAACAAAGAAGTCAACTGGGCTTTGCAACAACCCGATGTGCGCGATCGGATGAAAAAAATGGGCCTGGACATCCACACCGAGTCGCCTGAGTTTTTCACCGATCTGATGAACAAAGACTTTGACAACTGGGGCAAAGTGATCAAGGGCATGGGGTTCAAGCCGCTGTGACCCGGATTGCCTTGATCCACGCCACGCCGCTGGCGGTGGCACCCATTGCCACGTCGTTTGCGCAACTGTGGCCACAGGCGCAGTTGCAAAACATGCTGGACGACAGTCTGTCGGTGGACCGCGCCCGAGATGGGCAACTCACCCAGGCCATGACCCAGCGCTTCGTCGATTTGTCGCAATACGCCCACCGCTGTGATTGCGACGCGATATTGTTCACCTGCTCGGCGTTCGGCCCGGCCATTGAAACGGCGGGGCGTGCCACGCCGCTGCCCACCTTCAAGCCCAACCAAGCCATGTTTGACATGGCTTTGGCCACCCACGCGCCAACCGGTGTGCTGCGTGTGGGCCTGTTGGCCACCTTCGCGCCGTCGATTGCGTCGATGGCCGCCGAACTGGAGCACATGGCCCAGCAGCGCGGCCAGGCCCTGGTCTTGCACAGCGCGCATGTGCCCGAGGCCATGGACGATTTGAACCAAGGCCAGGCTGAGTTGCACCATGAAAAAATCGCCCGCGCGGCCACGCAGTTGCCCGCTTGCGATGTGCTGCTGTTGGCCCAGTTTTCCATGGCGGCCGCCCAGCCCTGGGTACAGCGCCAAAGCGTTGTACCTGTTTTGTCCAGCCCTGATTGCGCCGTCACGGCGCTGCGCCAAAGGATGACGCATGTCTGATCTGAATGTCTCGCCCTCGCAACTGAGCCGTTTCATCACCGCCGCGATGCAGGCGGCAGGCTTGCCGCTGGCGGACGCCCAGACCGTGGGCGAACTCATGGCCGAGGCCGACGTGCAAGGCTCCGACGGCCACGGCGTGATCCGGGTGCCGGTGTACATCCGCCGCATTTTGGGGGGTGCGGTGAATGTCACGCCGCAGATCCGCGTGGTCGAAGAGCGCGCCGCCACCGCGGTGATCGACGGCGACAACGGCATGGGCCACCTGGTGATGAAACGGGCCACCGAGCTGGCGATTGAAAAAGCCCGCACCTGCGGCATCGCCTGGGTCGGCAGCCGCTACAGCAACCACGCGGGCCCGGCCTCGCTGTATGCGCGCATGCCCCTGGCGCACGACATGGTGGGTTTGTATTTTGCGGTCGGCAACGCCAACCACTTGCCGCCCTGGGGCGGCTTGGACATGCTGCTGTCGACCAACCCCATCGCCGCCGCTTTTCCGACCCACCAAGAAGCCCCGGTGGTGTTGGACATGGCGACCACCGTGGCCGCGTATGGCAAGGTCAAAGCCAAAGCCATGCTGGGCGAAATGATGCCCGAGGGCTGGATGATGGACCGCCAAGGCCAGCCCCTGCTCGACCCCAAACGCAGCGAAGAGGGGTTTTTGCTGCCCATCGGCGGTTACAAGGGCTACGGCCTTTCGATGATCGTGGGCCTGCTGGCGGGCACGCTGAACGGCGCGGCCATGGGCAAAGAGGTGATCGACTTCAACAACGACGACACCAGCGTCACCAACACCGGCCAGGCGATCGCGGTGATCGACCCGGCGGCCTTTGGCGATGTGCAGGCCTTCAAATTGCGCGTCGACAAACTGGTGCAAGAAATTCATGCCAGCGAACGCATGCCAGGCTTCGACCGCATTTGGGTGCCTGGCGAGCAAAGCCACCTCAAGCGCGAACGGCACTTGCGGCAAGGCATTGATGTGCCCCAGGCCCTGTGTCGTCAACTCGACGCGGTGGCGCAGCAATTGGGGGTGCCCACCCTGGCCGACACCCCCCACTGAAACGGAGACCCCTATGCAAAGACGTCAAGTGATTCAATCGGGCCTGGCGGCCACCACGGGCATGCTCTTGGGCGAGGCCTTCGCACAAAACGCCTACCCGAACAAAGCCATCAAGATGATCATCCCGCTGGCCGCCGGCAGCGCGGTCGACAGCGCGGCCCGTATCGTCTCGCAAAAAATGGCCATGAACTTGGGCGTGGGCATCGCCATCGAGAACCAGGCCGGTGCGGCGGGTCTGATCGGTGCGGAGCGGGTGGCCAAGTCTGCGCCAGATGGCTACACCCTGGGCGGCTTCAACGACAGCATCATGACGATGCTGCCCAGCTTTCACAGCAAGATGCCTTGGGACATCTTGAAAGATTTTGAACCGGTGTCGCTGGTCGCCACCATCGAATGGGCGCTGGTCGTGCCCACCGACTCGCCCCTCAAAACCACGGCCGATTTGATCGAGGCCGCGCGCAAAGCGCCGGGCAAAATCAATTACGGCTCGGGTGGCAATGGCAGCCCACAGCACATCGCCATGGCTTTGTTTGCCATGCAGGCCGGCATTCAGTTGACGCACGTGCCCTACAAAGGCGCGACCCAAGCCGCCGTGGGCACAGCGGCGAATGAGGTGCAAACCTGCCTGCAAGGCATTGCCACCGTCAGCCCCTTGGTCAAAGCCGGTAAGTTGCGGATTTTGGCCATCCCGTCGGCCAAACGCTTGGCGCAGTTTGCCGATCTGCCGACGGTGTCCGAGTCGGGTCTGCCGGGCTACGAAATGAACTCTTGGTTTGCCGTCATGGCCCCGCTGGGCACACCCAAGGCCATGATCGACAAGTTTCAAAGCGAGGTGGTCAAAGCCTTGGCCGACCCTGGCGTGAAAGAGCAGTTTGCCGCACAGGGGCTCACCGCTTTGGGCACCACACCTGCGGAACTCAGCGTCTTGCTCAAGGCGCAACTGAACCGTTACAACAAGCTGATCCGCGAGGCAGGCATCACCGCCAGTTGAGCGCCGCCCGGTCCAGACGCAAAAAAGCCGCCCGAAGGCGGCCAGTGTGACGTACCCACAGGTGGGCGATCAGACGTAGTTCAAACGCTCGCGAATGATCTGGGCCGCATGGGCTTGGGCCGGATCCAAGGCCACATCATCGCGGCTGATCGCGCCTTGCAACTCCGCCATCAAACGGGCGTCCGACTGGGCAAAGGCCCACAGGCGGTCATCGGCGCGGCGTTGGGCCAAGTGGGCAGACCAGGCGTCCAAGCTGGACAACAACTTGGCGGCCAGTTGACGCGTCGCGCCCGCAAACAAACCGACTGCCGTAAAAGCCACGGCCCACAAGGCCACCCAGGCGGCCAGCATGTGGCCGTCGGCCCAGGTGTCCATCATTTGGTCGGCCACCACCACCAGGGCAGCGACCACGGCAGACAACAACAAGACAGCCAAGGTGCCTGGAGCGGACACGCTGTGACCGATGGCGCGGACGTTTTGCACGGCCTGTTCAGCACGCGCCACGCCGGGGTGGGAGGTCGAGTATTCGAGGTGGACAAAATGATTGGTCATGATTTTTTCCCTTTTCACTGGCTTGGTGTGTTGCGAAGGAATTTCACAAAATGACCCAGCCCATGGAGCGAATATTAGGGTTTACTCTAATCCTAGTCAACTTTCTATTTATGATGTAATTCATTCACAATGGTGATGAACAGGTCAAACTCTCTTTCCGCCCAGCCCAATTTCCGGACCCTGGACCTGAACCTGCTTCGGGTTTTTGACGAGGTCATGGCCGAGCGCAGCCTGACACGCGCGGCGCGCAACCTGTCTTTGACGCAACCGGCCGTCAGCAACGCCTTGCGTCGTCTGCGCGAGACCTTGGGCGATGAATTGGTACACCGCCAGGGTCACGGCATCGAGCCAACGCCCTGGGCTTTGGCCTTGTGGCCGAGCGTCCGCGAAGCGTTGCAGCAACTGCAGGCGGCCATCGTGCCCATCGCTTTTGAGCCTGGTCAGGCGCAAAGCACTTTTGTCTTGGCCATGGCGGACGCGACCGCGGCTGAATTGATCGGTGGTCTGTCCCAGCAACTGGAACAACAGGCACCTGGCGTCTCGATCCGGGTGGTGCCACTGACCACCCGCGACCCGCGCAAACTGCTGCAAGACGGCTTGGCCGACATGGCGTTGGGCTACTTTCCGGCGGTGCTGGCCGACTTGACCGCGCGGGCGCAGTCAGACGAAGCCGTCTCCTTTGAGCATCAGCGCCTGTACGCCGGCGAATACGTCTGCGTGATGCGACGCGACCACCCTCTGGCTGCCACCCCGCTGACGCTGGACGCCTACTGCGCGGGACGCCATTTGCTGGTCAGTTTTTCAGGCCGGCCATTTGGTTTTGTCGACGAAGCTTTGGCCTCCCTGGGCCGCCAGCGCCGTATCGTGATGACGGTGAACCAGTTTTTCACGGCGGGGCGGGTGGTGATCAACTCCGATTTGCTGACCGTATTGCCACGCCACTTTGTGCCCACCACCGGCTTGGCCGGTGAACTGCAGCTGCATGATCTGCCGTTTGATGTGCCCCCTGTGCACGTGGAGGCCGTTTGGCATCGGCGCATGGCGCACGACAGCGCGCACACCTGGTTGCGCCAAACCCTGCTGCAAGTGGCACAGCGGGCGTTTGCCCATGGGCCCCTACCGGCTGCCTTGGCTGCTTCCTTGCCTGCTCCCACTGCACCCGCCTTCACCGGCCAACCTTGAAGCCTTGCGCATGAAGATCCAACTGCTGTCCGACTTGCACCTGGAAACGCACCCGCACTTTGTGCCGCAAGCCGCGGATGCGGATGTGCTGGTGCTGGCGGGCGACATCGGCTCTTACCAAGCAGGCTCGATGCTGCTGGACCCGTATGACCCGGACTTTGGCCTGGGCCGTTTTTCACCCTTGAACGGCTGGCCTACCCCGGTGCTGTTTGTGCCCGGCAACCACGAGTACGACAACCTGGACTGGGACGAGGCCCACCAACGGCTACAAGCCACTTGCGCGCGGCTGCACATCACCTGGTTGGAGCGCCAAGTGCTGAGCCTGCAAGGCGTGCGCTTTATCGGCAGCACCTTGTGGAGCGACTTTGATGCCTTGGGGCCCTTGGCCGGGGGCGCAGCATCGTCCGCACCCGTCAGTGACAGCGCCTTGACGCAGCAACTCAAAGCCCGCGAGAAGGCTTTTCGCGCCGCCGATTTTTACCTGCGTAAAACTGGCACCACGCGAGGCGGCGAGGCGTTTTTGTCGGCTGCGGTGCGCGCATTGGCGCTAGAGAGCCAAGACTGGTTGACACAGCAATTGGCCCTGCCGTTTGATGGCCCCACCGTGGTGGTGACGCACTTTGCGCCGAGCCTGCGCAGCACCGATCCCCGCTATGGCCGCACACCCGGTACTGCGGGCTTTTGCAATGCCCTGGACCCGTTGCTGGCGCACGCACAGCTGTGGCTGCATGGCCATGTGCACTGCCCGATGGACTACATGCAACACGGCTGCCGCGTGGTGGCCAACCCGCTCGGTTATGCGCGCAAAGGCGAACAGGCGCAATTTGTGCCGCAGCGGGTCGTTTCTCTTGATGCGCATCAATAAAACCTTGCGCTAAGCGACCTAGACTGCCTCCTCAGTTCATCACTCCGGGAGCTTTCATGAAAATTTTATTGGCCGTCGACGGCAGCAAATACACCAAAAAAATGCTGGCTTATTTGGCCACGCACGAAGCGTTTTTTTCAACCCAGCACGCGTACACCCTGTTCACCGTGCAGCCGCCGTTTCCGGCGCGGGTCAAGTCGGCGGTGGGGGCGGAAGTCACGCGCACCTACCATGCCGAAGAAGCCGAGCGGGTGCTGGCCCCGGCCTTCAAATTTTTGGCCCGCCATGGCCTGAACCCCGCCAGCAGCTGGAAGCTGGGGCACCCGGGTGAAGCCATTTCCCAATTTGCCGAAGCCGGCCAATTTGACATGGTGGTCATGGGCTCGCACGGCCACGGGTCTTTGGGCAATTTGGTCATGGGCTCGGTCGCCACCCAGGTGCTGGCGCATTGCGCCACGCCGCTGTTGCTGGTGCGCTGACCGCCGGGGCTTGGACTTCAGCGCGCTTGCAAGCCCTCAAAGCAGCTGGACATCACCATGTCCAGTACGGCCTCGTCGCTCAGGTCGTTGCCCATTTTGAGAAACTCCAACACCGGGTCGCAGGCGCGGGCGTACAAGGTGTAGAGCACGGCGATGGCCGGCAATTTCGGGTTGATCGTGCGCTGTGCCTGCGCCTCCTCGATCCATCCGCCGAGCACATCGCTGACCTGCATCAAACCGTCCATGTAGGGCTGGCTGGCCATCAGGTTGGCGCGCAAACTGGAGTTTTGGCTGGGCAATGAGGGCATTTGGCCCAGCAATTTGAGCTGCATGGTCCAGCGGGTCACGGCTTTGAGTTTGGCCAAGGGCGGATCGGCCGGGTCCAGCTCGGCCAGAAAAGCCTGGGCGCGTTGCATGGCGCGCTCCATGGCGGCGCACGCCAGCTCTTCTTTGCTGTTGAAGTGTTTGTACAAACTGGCTTTGGCAATGCCCACCTCGGCCGCGACTTCGTCCACCGTCATGGCTTCAAAACCTTTTTCGGCGAGCAGGCGGTTGACGGTTTCAATGATCGCCGTCTCGCGCGCCTGCAGCATCTGGACTTTGAATGATTTTTTCGCCGTGGAAGCCACAGCCGTTGCGCTTGCAATATTCATAACGTAATTTTAAACGAGGCGAACATAAAGTGACTGGGCAGTCACTTTTCACCTTACGGCGGAGGGGCTTACCCCTTGACGACCCCGGCCACGCCGCGTTGCACCGCAAACTGGGCCTGGGTGCCAAAGGCGCTGCCGGGCTGCACCGGATTGGCCGTGGTTTTGAAGGCCGACTGCACGCCTTCAGGCGTGATCTGTACCCAGGTAAAGCCGCGCTCGTCAGGCCGCAGATGGGCAATGTCGGGGTTGTTGCTGCGGATCTGCGCCGCCAGCGTCTCGCCCATGCCGCGCGAGGTGATGGAGGTGGTGACCAGCTCGCTGGCCACGATGGGCGACTTTTCGTCGTTGGGCTGAACCCGCAACTGGGCCGCCACGTTCATGTGCACATCACCGCCGAGCACCAGCACGTCTTGCAGTTTGGCGTCGGCAATGTTTTGCAAAAAGCGCTCGCGCGCCACGGGGTAGCCGTCCCAACCGTCGGTAAAAGCGCTGCGGCCCAGGGGCGTGGCCAGGCCGGTGGAGCTCATTTGTGTGCCTTGGGCCACCACTTTCCACGCGGCTTTCGAGGTGTTCAGGCCCTGCGTCAGCCAACGCTCTTGGTCAATGCCCAACATGCTGCGCTGGGCATCGGCCAACTCGTTGCAACCCATCACCACCCGGCCACCGCCTTTGAGCGGGTCGGGGCAGGCGTGGTAGCTGCGGTACTGGCGGTTGTCCAAAGTCCAGATGTCGGCCAACTGGCCCCAGGCCATGCGGTCGTGAATGCGCATGTTCGCCGGGTTCGCCGCGTCCGGGCCAACGCGCACCGGCATGTGCTCAAAATAGGCTTGGTAGGCCGCGGCACGGCGGCGTAAAAATACTTGCGGGTCGGTGAGCTTGGGGTCGCGGTCGTTGGCGTAGTCGTTGACGACTTCGTGATCGTCCCAGGTCATGACCCAGGGGTGCGCCGCATGCGCGGCACGCAGGTCCGCGTCGCCCTTGTACTGGGCATGGCGGGCACGGTACTCGTCCAGGGTCTGCGGCACGCCGCCCTGGTGGGCACGCAGCTGGTAACGCGGGTTGCTGCTCTCATAAATGTAGTCACCGACAAACAACACCAAGTCCAGGTCTTGCTGGGCGATCTCGCGGTGCGCGGTGAAATGGCCTTGCTCAAAATGCTGGCAAGAGGCCAGCGCCATGCGCAGCTGGGCCACCTTGTCTTGCGCCGCCGGTGTGGTGCGGGTGCGGCCCACCGGGCTGCTGGCCGAACCACAGGTAAAACGGTACCAATAGGCGCGCGCAGGCTGCAAACCCTTGGCCTCCACATGCACACTCATGCCGCGCTGCGCATGGGTCATCACCGTCCACTGGCCAACGCGTTGGCGCAAGGCTTCGTCAGCAAACACCTCACATTGCACAGCCAGGGCTTGGGTATTCAAAGCCGCATCGGCCTCTTGCACCCACAAACGGGTCCACAGCAGCACGCTGTCGGCGCGCGGTTGGCCGCTGGCCACGCCCAATGCAAAAGGGTCGTTGCGCCAGCGCACCCGCTGCTTGGCATCTTCTGGCGCACCCAGGGCTTGCTGGGCCGACAAACTCCATGGAGCCAGGGCGATGGTCAAGGCGGCGCGGCCCCAATCGCGGCGGGTGAGAGAGGCAGGCAAAGACAGCTTGTGCATGCCAAGGATGTTAACAAGCGACAGGACCCGCTGCCAAACAACGGCACAATCGTCGCCATGCCTTCCACACCCGCCACACCCACGCCGCGCAAAGACCATCTGGACGCTTTGGCGGTGGGGCTGCTCTTGGCGTGCTGCATGTTTTGGGGGCTGCAGCAGGTGCTGGTCAAGGCCGTCATGAACGAGGTGGCGCCCTTGTTTCAGGCCAGCGTGCGCTGCATTGGCGCGTGCGTGCTGCTCATGCTCTGGTGCCGTCTGCGCGGCGTGCCTTTATTTGGGCGCGATGGCAGCTTGAAAGCCGGGCTGTTGGCCGGTGTGTTGTTTGCGGCCGAGTTTGCTTTTATTTATTTGGGGTTGCGTCACACCTCGGCCTCGCGCTTGACCGTGTTTTTGTACACCTCGCCCTTTTGGGTGGCGGCGTTGGTGCCTTTGTTTGTCCCTTCTGAGCGTTTGCGCCCACTGCAGTGGCTGGGCATGGGCTGCGCCTTTGTGGCGGTGGCCTTTGCCATGCGCGAGGGCTGGAACGGCGGCAGCGAAAACAACAGCAGCCTGGGCGATGTGATGGGCCTGGCGGCCGGCGCTTTGTGGGGCCTGACCACGGTGGTGATTCGAGCCCGCAACCTGACCCGCATCTCGCCCGAAAAATTGCTCTTCTACCAAATCGCTTGCACCGCCTTGGCGCTGCCCTGGCTCTCTTGGGGCCTGGACGAAAGCTGGTCCATGGACTGGAGCGCTTTGGCCTGGGCCTCGGTGCTGGCGCAAACCGTGATCGGTGCGTTTGCCAGTTACCTGACCTGGATGTGGATGCTCGGCCGTTACCCGGCCACCAAGATCTCGGTGTTTGTGTTTTTGACGCCCTTGTTTGCCCTGTTATTCAGCACGCTGCTGTTGGGCGAAGTCGCCACGCCGACGCTGCTGGCCGCTTTGGCGCTGGTGGCGGTCGGCATTGTGCTGGTGAACCGCAAACCGAGCTGAGCTTTTATTTCCCCTTGATTGAACCTTTTCATCTGATTCATTTTGGAGACCCCATGACCTACCAAGCCCTGCAAATCCACAAAGACGATGCCGGTTACCGCTGCACGCTGCAAATGCTGGAAGACAGCGCGCTGCCTGAAGGCGATGTGACGGTGCAGGTGGACTATTCGACGATCAACTACAAAGACGGCCTGGCCATCACCGGCAAGTCGCCGGTGGTGCGCAAGTTCCCGCTCACGCCCGGCATTGACCTGGCGGGCACCGTGACCGAGAGCCAGCACCCGCTGTTCAAAGCCGGCGACCAAGTCGTGCTCAACGGCTGGGGCGTGGGCGAAAGCCACAGCGGCGGTCTGGCGCAAAAAGCGCGACTCAAAGGCGACTGGCTGGTCCCGCTGCCCAGCGCCTTCACACCGCGCCAGGCCATGGCCATTGGCACTGCCGGCTACACCGCCATGCTGTGCGTGATGGCGTTGCAGCAACACGGCGTCACACCCGACAAGGGCGACATCTTGGTCACCGGCGCGGGCGGGGGTGTGGGCAGCGTGGCGATTGCGCTGCTGGCCAAGCTGGGCTACCGCGTGGTGGCCAGCACCGGGCGATTGCAAGAAGCCGACTACCTGCGCCAGCTCGGCGCGGCTGACATCATTGACCGGGCCGAACTCTCGGCCCCCGGCAAACCCCTGGCCAAAGAACGCTGGGCCGGCGTGGTCGACACCGTGGGCAGCCACACCCTGGCCAATGCCTGCGCCAGCACCAAGTATGGCGGCGTGGTCACGGCCTGCGGCCTGGCCCAAGGCATGGACTTTCCGTCCAGCGTGGCCCCTTTCATCTTGCGCGGCATCACGCTGGCCGGCATCGACAGCGTGATGGCCCCCCGGGCCCTGCGCGAAGCCGCCTGGGCGCGACTGGCGCAAGACCTGGACACCGCGCAGCTGGAACGCATGACCCGCGAAGTCGGACTGGCCGAAGCCATGGGCCTGGGCTCTGAAATTTTGGCGGGGCAGGTGCGTGGCCGGGTGGTGGTGAACGTGAACCAGTGAGCCTCACGCCGGCACAGAACCCCTGCAAACCGCGTGCCCTGTGCCAAGTCGCGGATAATCGCGGCTTCCCTTTTGACCGGCTGGCCTTGAAGACCAGCGCACTTGCAGAGCCACAACCATGAGCACATTCCAAACCACCGGCGCACGCGCCACCGGCCTGGCCACCTTGGCCGCTGACGGCACCATCCTGGACACCTGGTTCCCCGCCCCCGAATTGGCGGGCGATGTGACCCAGAGTGGCAGCAGCCGTTTGAGCGCCGCCGAAGCCGCCGCCGCCTTGGGCGCTGAAGCAGCACAGGCCCTGACAGCTTGCAAGGTGCGCGGCACCACCGTGGTCGCCGTGCGCACCGAAATCAAATCGCTGGCCGACGCGCCTGCTGACACGCACGACGCCTACCTGCGCCTGCACCTGCTGAGCCACCGCCTGGTCCAGCCGCACGGCGCCAACGTGACCGGCATTTTTGGCCTGCTGGCCAATGTGGCCTGGACCAACTTCGGGCCGTGTGCCGTGGCCGATGTGCCCGCCGCGCGCCTGAAAGCCCGCGCCAGCGGCCAGGTGCTGGAAGTCAAAGGCGTGGACAAGTTCCCGCAAATGACCGACTACGTGATCCCGTCCGGCGTGCGCATCGCCAACGCCGACCGCGTGCGCCTGGGCGCGCACCTGGCCAGCGGCACCACCGTGATGCACGAAGGCTTTTGCAACTTCAACGCCGGCACGCTGGGCGCCAGCATGGTCGAAGGCCGCATCAGCGCCGGCGTGGTGGTGGACGATGCCAGCGACATCGGCGGCGGCGCGTCCATCATGGGCACGCTGTCGGGAGGCGGCAAAGAAGTCATCAAAGTCGGCAAGCGCTGCCTGCTTGGCGCCAACGCCGGCATCGGCATCTCGCTGGGCGACGACTGTGTGGTCGAAGCCGGTTGCTACATCACCGGCGGCAGCCGCGTGCAACTGCCCGATGGTTCGCTCATGAAAGCGAAAGAGTTGTCCGGCAAAAACGGCATCCTGTTCCGCCGCGACTCACAGTCCGGCGCGCTGCACGCGATTCCGCGCAACAAGAGCTGGGGCGAGTTGAACGCGGAGTTGCATAAGAACTGAGTTGGGTGGCCCATTCGTCTGGCATGTAGTCAGGCCATCAGGCCATTCAGAAATTCGTGGGCGACGGCGATCTGGGTGTTGCCGAGTGTGTAGCTGTGCCGTGCATGGCGCACCACCTGCAAGGCTTGCACGGGTGCCTTTTCTTGTGCAAAGCGTTGCAGGGCGCGATGGGGTTTTTCGTCTGATAGCTTGCACTCCACCAACTGAGTGAGTTGGTTTTTTTCGCTGAGGGCAAAGTCCACCTCGGCGCCGTCTTTGGTTCGGATGTAGTGCAAACCCACCTCCTTGCCTTGCACGTCATGCTGCCATTGCACATGCTTGAGCAAAGCGGTAGCGACCAGGTTTTCAAAGCGCAGACCTTCGTCGCCCTCGACCAGGCCCGTGTCGTAAAAATAGACTTTGGGGGTCTGCAACACCGCGCGGGCAATGTTGTCGTGCCAGGGCCGCACCACGAAGACGATGTAAAGCGCCTCCAAAATGTCGAGGTATTTTTTCAGCGTCACGGGCGACACGGCCAGGTCCCGCGCCATGCTGGCCAGTGACAGCGGCGAACCCACACGCGAGCGGAGCATTTGCGCAAACAGACGGATGGCGTTGACCTCTTGGATGCGCGAAAACTCCAACACATCGTTGCGCACCAGGCCATCAAAGTACTGCCTGCGCCAGCGCTCAGCCTGCTCGTTGTCGGCAGCCAAGCACGGTTCGGGAAAACCACCGCGCTCCAGCAAATGGGTCAGCGCCGCATCGGGCGCTGCGCCAGTCTGCTCGCACCATTCGCGCACCGAGATCGGGTGCAGCCGCAATCCAAAAAAACGCCCAGCCAATGATTCTCCACTTTGCCTGAATGTGTCCATGCGGGCGCTGCCCGTGACCAGCAGCTGTTGAGTGGTTGCTTTGCCGTCAACCACACCTTTGAGCCAGGCTTTCCAGTTGGGCATTTTGTGGATTTCATCGAGCACCAGCAACGGTGCCTGTGGACTCCAACGCTGGTTCAGGATCAACGCCCTGTCGGCGGGGACGTCGTAATTGAGGTACTGGCCGCCTTGTTGGGCGATCAATTGCCGGCTGAGCGTGGTTTTACCGACCTGGCGCGGGCCTGTGAGGAACACCATTTTTTGGGCCAAATCGGTTTGCACACGGTCATCAAGGTAACGTTTCATGATCGTTATTTTGCGACTTTTTTAAAGCGTATTGCAAATTAGTCGCGACTTTTTTCCAAAGTTATGAATAAAAGTCGCAAATTAATGCGCGGCCTCGGTCGGGTCGACATTTACTTAGAAGCATTTAGGCCTCACAATCCATCGGGGCGATGAACATGACTGAACGCACTGTATTTCACATCAAGCTGCTGGTCTGCGGCGTGGTGCTGACGGGAGCCATTGCCTTTATGGTGCACCTGCTGTGGCCTGCCTTGGGACTGAAGACGATGGCGCTTTATGTGCTGGCGGGCTGGAGCATTCTGGCGGGGTTGATGGGGGTGCTGGTGGTCAACGTCACGGTCGGCAGCTGGATCAACCAGTGGTTTTTGCGCAAAGGTGGCACGGACACGCAATGGCTTTGGTTCCCCGCAGACCCGCCTGGCTTGCAAGGGGACCGCAGCAAGCCCAAACAGCCCTGAACAGGGTCTCATGGCCTGGAATGACCCGTTGAACAAGGGCTGCGTTAGAACGCGTCTGCGATGCCGGTAGCGCTCAGCGCGCCCGGTCCACCAGCTGCTTGATCAAGTCGGTCACCGTTTTATCTGCGGTGTTGATCGAATAAACCTCCGACATGTGGCTGTGGCCCATGAGTTTGTAAAGGCCTTGGCATCTGCCCGCGTTGCACAGGGCGTGGTTAAGTTGGCCACTTTGGGCGTGAAAATCTTCAGGGTCCAGCTCGGCATAAGCGATCAGCAATGGCACGCGCGATGCCGCCAGGCCCGGCACGGCCGAGCGGGCAGGGTACTGCGCAGTGTCTTTGCCAAAGTAGGCTTGCAATGGCGGATTGGCTTCAGCCGTTGCGGGGTCAAACAGGCCCGACAACAACACCGCGCCGGCCAGGCCAGAGCCGGGCGCCACATGGAACTGCGGGTGCGCGACGTACTGCGCCACATGCGCCGCACCTGCGGAGTGGCCCATCAGAATGATGCGGCTCGGGTCTCCCCCGCTGGCCGCAATGTTCTCGCGCACCCATTTCAAGGCGGCTTGGATGTCCTGCTGCGCCGCCGGCCAGGGGTGGGCCGGGGCCAAGCGGTAGGTCATGTTGACGCCGACCATGCCTTGGCTCAGGGCCCACAGCATGATGTTGTCGTAAAACGGGCTGTCACCGGTGCGGCGCTCACCGCGCATGAAGGCGCCACCGTGCACGAAGACCAGGACCGGCTGGCCAGTTTTTGGCGTGGTGGGCGTGAACACATCCAGCAAATGGCGTGCGTCGGTGCCGTAGCGCACATCACGGCGCACTTGCACACCGGCATAAGGTTCGCGCTGTGCCAAGGGGGCGTAGAGTTTTTCGGTGGGCGGGGGTGCCACCACACGGCCGATTTGCACCAAGCCCTGGGCCAGCGCGGGCGTGAGTTGCGAAGGCACCTCCACCACCGAAGCGGTGGGTCGGGTGGCACAACCCGTGATGGCGAGCGCCAAAAACAATCCCAGCAGTTTGCGCATGCAACACCTCTTGTCAAACAAAGCGCAAGCCTCGCACAGCTGTCCACGGCGGTAAAGCGGGTTTGTCAACCAACGCGGTTTTCTGGTCAGCTAAGTGACAGCCGTGCCTGTCGGCATCGCCAATACTGCACCCATGAAACTTCACTTTGCCCCCACTTCCCCCTATGTGCGCAAGTGCATGGTGGTGGCCGACGAGCTCGGCCTGAGCGATCGCATCACTTTGCTGGCGTCCAGCGCCCACCCGGTGAACCGGGATGCCAGCATCATCGCCAACAACCCCTTGGGCAAAGTGCCCACCTTGGTGACCGATGACGGCATGGCGCTGTACGACAGTCGCGTCATTTGCGAATACCTGAACGACCTGGGCGGCGGCCAGCTGTTCCCCGCCAGTGGCGCCGCGCGGTGGCGCGCGATGACGCTGCAGTCGTTGGGCGATGGCATTTTGGACGCCGCCTTGCTGACCCGTTATGAAAACATGGTGCGCCCTGAGGCCTTGCGCTGGGCCGAGTGGACGGCGGGCAAGTTGGATGCGATTCACACTTCGCTCAGTTATCTGAACCAGCACTCGTCGGTGTTGGCAGGCGAGCTGCACATCGGCCAGATCACGGTGGCGTGTGCCTTGAAGTACCTGGACTTCCGGTTTCCTGAGCTGGCCTGGAACCAGGCCTACCCGGCCCTGGCGCAGGCCATTGCGCCGGTGCTGGCACGAGACTCGGTGAGCAAAGAACGGGCCTTGCCGGCCTGAGCCGGGCGCGCCAATCAGTCCACGGTCGCGCCAGAGTCTTTGACGATCTTGGCCCAGCGGGGCAAGTCGTCTTTGACGATTTGCGCCAGCAACTCCGACGAGCCCTTGAACGGCTCACAGCCTAAGTTGGCCAGTTTGGCGCGCACATCGGCATCGTCGAGCGCTTTGTACAGTTCATTTTGCAAAAAGGTCGACACGTCTTTGGGCGTGCCGGCGGGCGCAAACATGCCGTACCAAGGCGTGGCACCAAAGCCTTTCAGCGTCTCGCCAAGGGTCGGCGCGTTGGGCAAGGCGGGCAGGCGCTTTTCGTTGACCACGCCCAGCACCTTGAGCTTGCCCGCTTTGATGAAGGCGATCGACGAGGGCATGCTTTGCACCGACAGCGGCACCTGGCCGCTGACCACATCGGTGGCGGCCGCGGCCGCGCCTTTGTAGGGGATGTGCTGGAGCTTGATGTCGCCGGCTTTTTGCAGCATCTCGCCAATCAAATGGTTCAAGGTGCCGTTCCCAGCGGATGCGATGGCGTATTTGCCGGGTTGCATTTTGGCCAGGCTGATCAACTCGGCCACGTTGTTGGCCGCCAAGGTCGGATTCGCCACCAACACATAACCGGCTTTGGCCAGCGGGGCTACGGGGTCAAAGTCTTTCACCGGGTCAAAGCCGGTTTTGGCGTACAGCGACGGGTTGATCACTTGCACGCTGTCGGCGGTCACCAGCAAGGTGTAGCCGTCCGGTTTGGCCTTGGCGGCCGAGGCAGTGCCCACATTGCCGCCCGCGCCGGGACGGTTGTCCACGACAAACGACTGGCCGGTTTGCTCGGTGAGTTTCTGCGCCAACACGCGGGCAATCGCGTCATTGGCCCCGCCGGCCACTTGCGGCACCACCAGCGTGACCGGGCGCGACGGGAATTTGTCTTGGGCCCCAACCTGGTTGCTGAGCGCCAACAGCAAGACGGTCAAGGTGGTGGTGATCTTCAACATCGGCAAATCTTCCTGTGGTGAAACGGCGGTGCCACCCCTGGGGGTGCGTTGTTATTTTGAACGAGAATGAAGCGATGAACCGACAAATTTTGATCTTCGGCGTTCACTTGTCGCGCAGTACGCGCGGCAAACCGGGCGCACCTCCGGCATCGGTTTGATGCAGGTCGTTCTTCGTTGGTCTTTTTTTGGAGTGTTTC
>CANFYZ010000047.1 GCA_947451385.1 Comamonadaceae bacterium
AAGAGTACTTGCCGCCTGCGACCACCGACTTCACCGCCGGTGCGCAGCGCATGATCGACAAGCTCAAGGGCTTGCCGGGGCGCAAGATCATCTTCATCATCTGGGCCGGTGGCAACCCCTTCAAGATTGCCGACATGGATTTGAAGCGCTACGGCATCGAGATCGCCACTGGCGGCAACATCTTGCCCGCCATGGTGTCTTACAAGCAGTTCCCCGGCATGGAAGGCGCCGCCTACTATTACTTTGGCATGCCCAAAAACCCAGTGAACGAAGCCCTGGTGGCGCGCCATTACAGCCAGTTCAAAACACCGCCTGATTTCTTCACGGCCGGTGGTTTTGCCTCGGCCATGGCGCTGGTCACGGCGCTGAAGAAAACCAATGGCGACACCAGCGCCAACAAGCTGATCGCCACCATGGAAGGCATGAGCTTTGACACGCCCAAGGGCAAGATGACTTTCCGCAAGGAAGACCACCAGGCCATGCAAAGCATGTACCACTTCAAGATCAAGGTGGACCCGGCTTTTGCCTGGGGCGTGCCGGAGTTGATCCGCGAGATCAAGCCTGAAGAGATGAACGTGCCGATCCGCAACAAACGCTGATTTCACGCCACTCCATGCTTGAAACCCACAACCTGACCGTGCGGTTTGGCGGTCATGTGGCGGTCAATGCGGTGTCTTGCCGCTTTGCTCCCGGCACGCTGACCGCCATCGTGGGCCCGAACGGCGCGGGCAAAACCACTTACTTCAACCTGATCTCGGGGCAGTTGCCTGCCAGCGAAGGGTCGGTGCATTTGAACGATCGCGAGCTGACGCGGTTGAGCGCTTCGGCCCGCACCCGCGCGGGTCTGGGCCGGGCGTTTCAGCTGACCAATTTGTTCCCCAACCTGTCGGTGTTGGAGAACGTGCGCCTGGCCGTGCAAGCCACGAAAGAGGGCGCGCACCGGCGCGGCCTGAATTTGTGGAGCATTTGGAGCGACCACGCCGCTTTGACCCAGCGCGCCTTGGACATTTTGCAATCGGTCTCGATGACCGCACAGCAAGATGCACCGGTGGCCAGCTTGCCGCATGGCGATCAACGCAAGCTCGAAGTGGCGCTCTTGATGGCGCTGGAGCCCTCGGTGTACATGTTCGACGAGCCGACAGCGGGCATGAGTCACGACGAAGCGCCGGTGATTCTGGATTTGATTCGACAACTCAAGAAAGACAAGACCAAAACCATTTTGCTGGTGGAACACAAAATGGACGTGGTGCGCGAGTTGGCCGACCGCATCATCGTCTTGCACAACGGCAGCTTGGTGGCCGATGGCGACCCGACCGAAGTCATTGCCTCGCCAATTGTTCAAGAAGCGTACCTTGGCAAAGCGAGGCAGGCTGTATGACCGTGAATATGCTGACCCTTGAAGGCGTGCACACGCACATCGGGGCCTACCACATCTTGCATGGTGTGGACCTGGTTGTGCCGCGTGGCGAGCTGACTCTGCTGCTGGGGCGCAACGGCGCGGGCAAGACCACCACGCTGCGCACCATCATGGGCTTGTGGCCGGCTTCGCAAGGACGCATTAGCTTCAACGGTGAGGACATCACGCCGCTGAACACGCCCGCCATTGCGCAAAAGAACATCGCTTACGTGCCTGAAAACATGGGCATCTTCTCGGATTTGACGGTCAAAGAAAACATGCTGTTGGCCGCGCGCAGCGCGCCCAACGCGGCGCGCATGGACCAAGCGCGGCTGCAATGGATTTTCAAACTCTTTCCGGCTGTGGAAAAGTTTTGGAACCACCCGGCGGGCAAGCTCTCGGGCGGTCAAAAGCAGATGTTGGCCGTCTCGCGGGCCATTGTGGAGCCGCGCGATTTGCTCATCATCGACGAGCCCAGCAAGGGCTTGGCACCGGCCATCATCCAAAACATGATTGACGCGTTCCAACAACTCAAAGCCAGCGGCGTGACGATTTTGCTGGTCGAGCAAAACATCCACTTTGCCCAGCAGTTGGGTGACAGCGTGGCGGTGATGGACAACGGCCGTGTGGTGCATGCGGGCAGCATGCGCGCGCTGGCGCAAGACGAGGCCTTGCAGCGCAGTTTGCTGGGGTTGGCTTTATGAAACGCTTTGACGATTTGGACATTCGCCCCTTGCTCTTGGTGCCGGTGCTGGCCCTGCTGGCCTGGCCGCTGGTGGGTTCAACTTCGACCTGGCTCACGCTCACTGTGGCGGGTCTGGCCATGGGGATGATCATTTTCATCATGGCCTCGGGCCTGACACTGGTATTTGGCCTGATGGATGTGCTCAATTTCGGTCACGGCTTGTTCATTGCGCTGGGCGCTTTTGTGGCCACCAGCGTGCTGGGGGCCATGGGCGACTGGACGGGCTCGGGTGAGTGGTGGCGCAACATGGTGGCGGTGGTGCCCGCCATGCTCGTGGCCATGGCGGTGTCTGCTGCGGTGGGCCTGGCCTTTGAGCGCTTCATTGTGCGCCCGGTGTACGGCCAACACCTCAAACAAATTTTGATCACCATGGGCGGCATGATCATTGGTGAGGAACTCATCAAAGTGATTTGGGGTCCTTTGCAAATCGCTTTGCCTTTGCCCGAGGCCATGCGCGGTGCGGTGCTGTGGGGTGATGCGGCGATTGAAAAATACCGATTGCTGGCGGTGGCGGTCGGCCTGGCGGTGTTTGCTGTGCAAATGTGGGTGCTGGGCCAAACCAAGATCGGCTTGTTGATCCGTGCGGGGGTGCAAGACCGGGAGATGGTCGAATCGCTGGGCTACCGCATTCGCCGCTTGTTTGTCGGCGTGTTTGTAGCGGGCAGTGCGCTGGCTGGCTTGGGCGGTGTGATGTGGGGCCTGTACCAACAAAACGTGGTGCCGCAAATGGGCGCGCAGGTGAATGTGCTGATCTTCATCGTCATCATCATCGGCGGGCTGGGCTCGACCGGCGGCGCGGTGATCGGTGCCTTGCTGGTCGGGCTCATGGCCAACTACACCGGTTTTCTGGCCCCCAAGCTGGCGCTGTTTTCCAATATCGCGCTGATGGCGGGTGTGTTGCTCTGGCGTCCGCAGGGCGTTTACCCCGTCGCGAATCGTTGAGGTACAGGATGTTTCACCGTTTGATTTCCAACGACGCCCCCCGCAGTCGCTTGCTGGCCGCTTTGCTCATCGCCATTTTGCTGGGCCTGGCATGGGCACCGTTTTTGTTCCCCGGTGTCAAAGCGCTGTCGGTTGCCGCCAAGGTCTTGGTCTTTGTGGTGCTGGTGGCCGGTTTTGATTTGCTGCTGGGTTACACCGGCATCGTGAGTTTTGCCCACACCCTGTTCTTTGGCATCGGCGCGTACGGTATCGCCATCGCCTCCAATACCTGGGGGCCGACCTGGACTTCACTCGCGGCAGGTTTTGCCTTGGCGCTCATGCTCACGCTGATCTTGTCTTTGCTGATTGGCTTGTTTTCGCTGCGGGTGCGCGCCATCTTTTTTGCCATGATCACGCTGGCCGTGGCCGCTGCCTTTCAAACGCTGGCCTCGCAGCTGTCTGACTTCACCGGCGGCGAAGACGGTCTGAGCTTCAAGCTGCCCGCCTTGCTTTTGCCCAGCACCGAGTTCAGCGACAAGCCATTTTGGGGGGTGTCGCTCGATGGTCGTTTGCTGTGCTACTACGTGCTGTTTGTGATCGCGCTCTTCGCGATGTTGTCGTTGCTGCGCATCGTCAACTCGCCGTTTGGTCGGGTGTTGCAGGCGATTCGTGAGAACGAATTCCGCGCCGAAGCGATTGGCTACCGCGTGGTGGTCTACCGCACGCTGTCGAGCGTGTTGTCGGCGCTCTATGCCTGTGTGGCTGGGGCCATGCTGGCGCTGTGGCTGCGCTACAACGGGCCTGACACCTCGCTGAGTTTTGAAATCATGATGGATGTGCTGTTGATTGTGGTGATTGGTGGCATGGGTACGATTTATGGCGCCGCCATTGGCGCGGTGCTGTTCTTGCTGGCGCAAAGCTATTTGCAAGACGTGTTGCGACTGGCCAGCGAGGCCAGCACGGCCGTGCCTTTGTTGTCGGCCTTGCTCTCGCCCGACCGCTGGCTGCTTTGGCTGGGCTTGCTGTTTGTGTTGTCGGTGTATTACTTTCCGACCGGGGTGGTGGGGCGTTTGCGTTTGCAGGCCGATGCCCGCCAGGCAGAAAAGACTTGAAGAACAGGAGCTTCGCAATGACGCATGGCGCGCCCTCATTCACCTCGCAGTACATCGACTGCGCCGGTGTGCAATTGCATTACACCGACTGGGGCCAAGCTGAACGCGGCACCGTGATCGCTTGGCACGGCCTGGCCCGCACCGGACGCGACATGGACGAATTGGCGGCCCACCTGAGCCAGCAAGGTTACCGCGTGATTTGCCCTGACACCGTGGGTCGCGGACTGTCGCAATGGAGCCGAGCCCCGGAACAAGAATATTGCTTGGCTTTTTATGCGCGACTGGCGCGAGAGTTGATGGACGGTTTGCAACTCCACGCCGTGCACTGGGTTGGCACCTCCATGGGCGGCGCCATTGGCACCCTGTGCGCGGCCGGTGGGGTTGAGCCAACTTTGAAGCATCGCATTTTGAGCCTGGTGCTGAACGACAATGCGCCCGAGTTGGCGCAAGCGGCGATTGAGCGCATCAAAACCTACGCCGGCCATCCGCCTGCGTTTGACACGTTGACCGAGTTGGAAGCCTTTTTTCGGCAGGTGTACCAGCCCTTTGGTTGGCTCAGCGATGCCCAGTGGCGGCGTTTGGCTGAAACCTCTATGCGGCGTTTGCCCGAGGGGCGGGTCACCCCGCATTACGACCCGGCCATGGTGGTGCAGTTCACCCAGCACCCCAACGACTACCTGATTTGGTCGCATTACGATGCCATCACGCAGCCTGTGCTGTTGTTGCGCGGGGCTGAGTCGGATTTGGTTTTGCCTGAAACAGTGGCCGCCATGCAGCGCCGTGGCCCGGGTGCGCTGGGCCGACTCAAAGTGATCGAGGTGTCTGGCTGCGGCCATGCGCCCGCTTTGAATGTGCAGCAGCAGTTGCAATGGGTGACGGAGTTCATCCAAACCGCTTCTGGCGCTTGAAGGCTGGCATCACCTGAACTGCGGCTTTGGCGCCTGTTTTTCGCTGCACAATATAAGACCAGAACATTTGGAGAAGCCCATGAAACCCTGCCTACCTTGGTCCTTGCTGACGCTGTCCCTGGCCGCGTTCAGCGCCCAAGCGCAAAACAAAGAGGTCAACATCATCTGCTCAGCCCAGGCGGCCTGGTGCAGCATGATTGCGGTGACCTTTGAAAAAAGCCAGGGCATCAAAGTCAACATGACGGCCAAAGGCTCGGGCGAGGCGATTGCCCAATTGGCCGCTGAAAAAGCCAACCCCAAGACCGATGTCTGGTTTGGCGGCACCGGCGATCCGCACCTGCAGGCGGCCGAGCAAAACCTCACGCTGGAATACAAGTCCCCCACCTTGCCCAAGCTGCATGCATGGGCGCAAAAGCAGGCCGAGCAAGCGGGCTACAAAACCGTGGGTATTTACTCCGGTCCGCTCGGCTTTGGCTACAACACCGAGTTGTTGGCGAAGAAAAAATTGCCCGTGCCCAAAACCTGGGGTGACCTGCTCAAGCCGGAATACAAAGGCGAGATCCAGTCGGCCAACCCCGCCTCCAGCGGCACGGCCTACACCATGATCGCCACCCTGGTGCAGTTGATGGGCGAAGACAAAGCCTTTGAGTACCTCAAAGGCCTGCACAAAAACATCAGCACCTACACCCGCTCGGGTACCGGTCCGATCAAGGCGGCGGCACGCGGCGAGACGGCGGTGTCGATCAGTTTTGTGCACGACGGCCCGGGTGAAAAGGCGCAGGGTTTTCCGATCGAGACCATCACCCCGGCCGATGGCACAGGCGCGGAGATCGGCTCCATGTCGATTGTGCGTGGCAGCCGCAATCTGGAGGCGGCGAAAAAGTTTTACGAGTGGGCTTTGACTCCGTCAGCCCAGGCGCTGGGCGCAGCGACATTACAGTTCCAGTTGCCCTCGCACAAAGAAACCCAGGTCGATCCGCGGGTGCCGGACTTCCGCAAGATCAAACTCATCAATTACGACTACGCCAAATACGGCCAAACGGCCGAGCGCAAGCGCCTGATCCAGCGCTGGGAAAAAGACGTGAACAGTTTGCCCCACTGATCGATGGCTGAGATGAATCCGGCGTTGCGCTTGCAGCGCGCGCTGCTGGGTTGGACGCTGCTGGGTGCCCTCAGTTGGGTCGGTCTGCCCTGGTATTTTTTGCAAGACATGCCGCTCTGGCAAGCCATGCCCGGGGTGTGGGGCGGCGCAGACACCGCCGGTGGCGTGGTGCAAGCCTTGCAGCATGGCCGCGTGTGGTTGTGGAGTGCGGGGGCGGGTTTGCTGTTGTGCTTGATGGGTTTGAGCGGTCAGCACGCTGCGCGCGCGCAAGGCGGCTGGTTGCTGCTGGGCAGCGTGGTCGGTTTGCTCGGTGTCTTGCTCAGTGGCTTTGCCATCGGGGCCACCGGTTGGGCCTTTGCCGCATTGGAGACCGCCTGGGGCCCCTTGCCCACCGGGCAATTCGGCATGGGCTGGGGCGCAGCCGGGGTCTTGCTCAGTTTGTGGGTGTTGTTTGGCGCGGCGCTGGCGCGGCTGGGCGCATTTCGTGGCGATGTTTTTGTTGCCGCTGCCGTGGTGGTGTGTGCCGCCTTGCTGGGCTTGTTTGTGGTCTACCCGGTACTGCGCTCTTTGGTCGCCGCCTGGGTGGACGATGCCGGGGAGTTTGCCTGGGTTCACTTGTTGCAACGCGTGGCCACCGAGCGGGTTTGGGGCCTGGGCTGCCTGCACAGCGCGGGGCGCTGTGGTGTCGCCTGGAACACGTTATGGCTGGCCTTGATCACGGCCACCGGCACCACGCTGCTGGGCACATTGATGGCTTTGTGGGCGGTGCGCGGCGGTACCCGTTTGGCCAAGCCTTTGAACGTGTTGGCCATGCTGCCCATGATCACGCCGCCGTTTGTGGTGGGGCTGGGTTTGATCTTGCTGTTTGGCCGGGCGGGCTTGTTCAACCAGGCCTTGGAATGGGCTTGGGGCATCGCGCCCACGCGCTGGTTTTATGGCGTGCTCGGGATTTGGCTGGCGCAGATGTTCGCCTTCACGCCGATTGCTTTCATGATCATGCGCGGCGTGGTGCAAGGCGTGAGCCCGTCCATGGAGGAGGCCGCGCAAACCCTGCGCGCCAGTCGCATGCAAACTTTTTGGACCGTCACGCTGCCGCTGCTCAAACCGGGTTTGGCGAACGCGTTCTTGGTCGGCTTCATTGAAAGCATGGCCGACTTTGGCAACCCCATCATCGTTGGCGGGCAGTTTGCCGTGTTGTCGACCGAAATCTTTTTTGCGATTGTGGGCGCCGCCCTGGACCCGGGCATGGCCGCTGCATTGGCGCTGGTGTTGACCGGCTTTGCGCTGGCGGTGTTCTTTGCCCAGCGGCGGGTGTTGGCGGGCAGCAGTTTCACCACCGTCTCAGGCAAGGGCGATGCCGGGGTCAGCATGCCCCTGCCAACGCCCGTGCTGCGGGTCTGCCGCAGCGTGGCTGGGCCTTGGCTGTTGTTCACTCTGGTGGTCTACGTGTTTGCTTTTGCGGGTGGTTTTGTGCAGACCTGGGGGCGCGACTTTACGTTCACGCTGGCGCATTTCAAAACCGCTTTTGATGTGCAGCAGGGGACCCAGGGCTGGGTGTTTGCGGGCACGGCCTGGAAGTCACTGTTCACCACGCTCACCTTGTCGGCGATGGCCGCGCCGATGTGCGCGGGCGTGGGTTTGCTGATGGCCTGGTTGCTGGCACGCACCGAGTTCAGGGGCAAGAGCGCATTTGAGTTCTCGGCCTTGCTGACCTTTGCCATCCCCGGCACGGTGCTGGGTGTGAGCTACATCCTGGCCTTCAACGTGCCGCCGGTGGAGTTGACGGGCACCGGGCTGGTGATTGTGTTGTGCTTTGTGTTTCGCAATCTGCCAGTGGGTGTGCGCGCGGGCACGGCGGCTTTCAAGCAACTGGACCGTTCCTTGGACGAAGCCTCGCAAATGCTGCGTGCCAGCACCCTCACCACGCTGCGCCGGGTGGTGCTGCCGCTGCTCAAGCCGGCCTTGGTCACGGCCTTGGTTTACAGCTTTGTGCGCTCCATGACCACGGTGTCGGCGGTGATTTTCTTGGTCACCGCGCAGTACGAGTTGGCCACCACCTACATCATTGGTCGGGTGGGCAATGGCGACTACGGCGTGGCGCTGGCGTATTGCACGGTGTTGATGGTGTTGATGTCCGTCATCACCTGGGGCATTCAAAAAACAGTGGGTGAGCGGCAACTGGGGCGGCGCGCCTCAGCCCCGCTCACTCCCGTGTGAAGCAAGGACAAGAGGCAATGGGCATTCAATTCAAGCAGGTGAGCAAACGCTATGGCGGCCCAGACTCGCCGCTGGTGGTCAAGGGCATTGATTTTGTGGTGCCCAAGGGCAGTCTGACGACCATCCTCGGGCCCTCGGGCTGCGGCAAAACCACCACCTTGCGCATGATCGCCGGGCTGGAAGTGCCCAGCGGCGGGCAAATCGTGATCGACGGGGTGGATGTGACGCACCTGGGGCCCTCTGAGCGCAATGTGAGCATGGTGTTTCAAAGCTATGCCTTGTTCCCTCACATGAACGTGATTGAAAACGTGCGCTACGGTTTGGACGTGAGCCGTGTGGCCAAAACCGAGGCGCAAGAGCGCGCTTTGCACAGCTTGGCCCAGGTCGGGCTTCAGGGTTATGAAACCCGCTTGCCGAGCGAATTGTCGGGCGGGCAGCAACAGCGCGTGGCACTGGCGCGGGCTTTGGTGCTGGAGCCCTCGGTGTTGTTGTTTGACGAGCCTTTGTCGAACCTGGACGCGCGCTTGCGCCGCTCCATGCGCGATGAAATTCGCCAATTGCAGCAGCGCCTGGGTTTGACGGTGGCTTATGTGACGCACGACCAGAGCGAAGCCCTGGCCGTCAGCGACCAGATCATCGTGATGGAAGCAGGCGACATTGCCCAGGCCGGGACACCGCAAGATTTGTACGAGCGCCCCCGCTCGGCCTTTGTGGCCGGCTTCATGGGTGAGGCGGTGTTGTTTGACGGAGAGTCCTTGGCCGACGGTGCGGTGCAACTGGGCCCGCTGCGCTTGCTGCCACGCCACAGCCTGGACCCGGGGCCAGTGCGTGCGGCGGTGCGGCCCGAGGCCTGGCTGGTCGGGCGCGAATTGGCGCCGGGTGAGCAGCCTCCGGCCACCTTGGTGGGGCAACTCAAACAATGCGCTTATTTGGGCAGCTTCATGGAGCTGACCTTGGACACCGAATTGGGACCCGTGTTCGTCATCTCGCCCGAGGTGGAGCGGCATTGGCAAGTGGGTCAGTGCTTGGCGCTCAGTCTGCCAGGGCGCGGCGTGTCGGTGGTGGCCATCAATTGAATGAAAGTGGTGAGATGCCTCAAGATGTGATATTTGATTTGGGCGGCGTGGTGTTTCAATGGCAGCCGGTCGCGTTATTGCAGTCTCTGTTTCCAAAGCAAGTGCCCAGCGAGACCGTGGCGCGTGAATGGGCCAGCCAGATTTTTCAGACCTTTCACCCCGAGGCCGATTGGGCTTTGTTTGATTTGGGTCTGATCGAGCCCGAGCCCCTGGCCCAGCGCATCGCCGCCCGCACCGGGCTGGCCCAGGCCGATGTCATGCGCTTGATAGACGGCATCCCGCCGCACCTGGAGCCAATCCAAGGCACGGTGGATTTGCTTCACGCGCTGAAAGCGCGAGGGCATCGGCTGTTTTTCTTGTCGAACATGCCCGCAGGCTATGCCGAATATTTGGTTCGCGTGAACCCGTTTTTCAGCCAGTTTGACGACGGTATTTTTTCAGCCCACGTGCAGCAGATCAAACCGCTGCCCGACATTTTTGTCACGGCGCAAACGCGCTGGCCCTTGCAGGGCCAACCGGTGTTCATTGACGATGTGCAACGCAACATCGACGCCGCCGAACAACACGGCTGGCAGGGTATTCGCTTTGAAACGCCCGAGCAGGTGAGGGCGGCGTTGGTGCGTCAGGGCGTGTGGGTGGGGTAGGGGGCGGTCAGCTTTTCAACAACCGCTTCAGTAACAACGTCTGAAAATCTTGCCGGTGCGCCGCGATGGCGTACACATAAACGTCTGAGTCAACGCGCCGATAAACCAACTTGTGATGCGAGGTAAAGACATGTTGGTAATCAAAGATACCCACCGATGCCAGCTCTCGGACGGGTGCCCCGGTTAAAAAACCCGTATCGACCAAATCCAGTTTTTCGAAAATTTCTTCTTCAGCCTGGAGCCAGTCAGCTTCGCTCCATTTGTCAAGCATGTATTCTTGAAGTGAAAGCAAGTCATCTTGCGCTTGCGGAAGAATGATGACAGCCATTAAGGGCGACTCTGGCGGGCTGCCAGTAACTGCGCCCGCGAGTCGGCCGCAGAGATCCCTTTGCCCTGAATGCGGTCTTTTTCACCCAAGGCGATGATCTTCAGGGCGGCAATCAGAGATTCTTTTTCCTGATATTGCTTGACGTTCTCAATGACCATGCTCGCTTCGCCATTTTGGGTGATGATGAACGGATTGCCATTCATCTCTAAATCTTCGGAAATTTGGGCCGCATGGCTCTTGAGGAAGGAGATGGATTTGATGTTGGTGACAGATGGCATGGCGATCCTTGGATTGATGGGTCTGAATGTAGGTCTGAATTCAGTCGTCGTCAAGGAATTTGCTGAACGCTATGAAAAAAAGTGTGCGGTTTCAGGGGGGACTCGCAGCTTTCAGCGAGCAGCCCCATGGGCCAAAGCCCTCTCACGACTCTCCGCCAGCGCCTTCGCATCAGGACCTGACAAATCCCAGCCTTGCATGTGGTCCAGGCTGATCGCGGTCAGAGCCTCAATCCACGCGGGGTGGTTGTTCAGGCAGGGGATGTAGTTGAAGCTTTCGCCGCCCGCATGCTTAAAGGCCTCCTGCGCTTCTTGCTGAATTTCTTCCAGCGTTTCCAGGCAGTCGCCCGTAAATCCGGGGCAAATCACATCGACTTTTTTCACCCCTTGCTGCGCCATGGCGATCAGCGTGGGTTCGGTGTAGGGCTCCAGCCATTTGGCTTTGCCAAAGCGCGACTGGAAGGTCAGCTTGTATTGGTCTTTGGTCAGGCCCAGCGTCTCGGCCAGCAGACGGCCGGTCTTCATGCATTCGCAGTGGTAGGGGTCGCCCAGGTGCAGGGTGCGCTCGGGCACGCCGTGAAAACTCATCACCAGTTGTTCAGCTTGACCATGCTTTGCCCAATGCTCGCGCACTGTTTGCGCCAGGGCGTTGATGTAGCGCGCATCGTCGTGGTACCGGTTGATAAAGCGCAGCTCGGGGATGAGCCGGGTTTTCAGGCCCCAGCGGTACACCGCATCGAACACGCTGGCCGTGGTCGTGCCACTGTATTGCGGGTAAGCGGGCACGATCAATACGCGTTGCACGCCTTCGGCTTTCAGGGCGTTGAGCTGTTCCGGGATGGACGGCTGGCCGTAGCGCATGGCGTAACGCACCGTGACTTGGTGGCCTTCGGCTTGCAGCGTGGTGCCCAGCGATTGGGCTTGTTGTTCGGTCATGACCTTCAGCGGCGAGCCGCCTTCGGTCCAGATGCTGGCGTATTTGGCGGCCGACTTTTTGGGGCGCACCCGCAAAATGATGCCGTGCAGGATCAACCACCAAATCGGTTTCGGGATCTCGACCACGCGGCCGTCGCCCAAAAACTCGGCCAAATAGGTGCGCAGGGCCGGGGCCGAGGGCTCGCTGGGGGTGCCCAAGTTGCAATACAGCACGGCAGTGCGTGCTGAACCAGCCGCCGGTAAACCGTGCTGGAAAGGGGGTTCTGAATTGAATGCCATGTGCGGTATTCTCCCAGACATGATTGACATTGCCCGAATCAAAGCCATCACCCTCGATTTGGACGACACTTTGTGGCCCGTCTGGCCCACCATCCAACGCGCAGAACAAGCGCTGATCGATTGGCTGAACCAACACGCCCCGGCCACGGCGGCATTGTCCAGCGCGCCGGAGGTCAAGCAAGCGGTGCGCACCGAAATCAACCAGCGGCATGCCGCGCAGGCACACGATTTGTCTTTTTTGCGCCGCGAAGCCATCCGCGAAATGCTGCGCCGGTCCGGCGATCCGAGCCATCTGGCCGAGCCCGCTTTTGAGGTCTTTTTTGCGGCACGGCAACGCGTGGAGCTGTATGACGATGCGCTGCCCGCCCTGGCGTTTTGGAGCCAGCGCTACCCGGTGGTGGCGCTGTCGAACGGCAACGCCGATGTGCACCGCGTGGGCATTGGACAGCACTTTCATGCCAGCGTCAGTGCCCAGTCGCTGGGCGTGGCCAAGCCGGATCCGCGCATTTTTGTGGCCGGTGCCCAGGCCGCAGGTGTGGCGCCGCATGAGGTGCTGCACATTGGCGACGACGCACACGCCGATTGCGTGGGGGCCATGGATGCGGGCATGCAGGTGGTCTGGCTGAACCGTGAGGGCAAAGATTGGCCGCACCCCAGCCACCCTGCACCGGTGCAAGTGGCCGAACTGAACGCCTTGTGCGCGCTGTGGCCGAATCACCCCTGAACAAACAATTCAGCGAGAAGGCCATGACTTTGAAAATTTACGGCATCAGCGCCTCGCGCGCCTTGCGGCCCCTGTGGGCGGCTGTGGAGTTGGGTGTCCCGTTTGAGCAGGTGCCTTCGACCTACAAAGGCGGTGCCACCCGCACCCCGGAGTTTCTGAGCCTGAACCCCAATGGCCACATTCCTGTGGTGGTGGACGAACGTGCCGAAGGCACGGTCACCGTGTGGGAGAGCATGGCCTGCGCGCTGTACATTGCCCGCGTGCATGGCCAGCCGGATGGCCGCTCCATCACGCCCGCCAACGCCCGCGAAGAAGCCGAAGCCCTGCGCTGGAGTTTTTGGGCTGTGACCGAGTTGGAAAAAGACGCGCTCACCGTGCTGATGCACCGCATGGCCATGCCCGCAGAGCAACGCAAACCCGAATTGGCCGACCAGGCCGAAAGTCGCTTGAAAGTGCCACTGGCGGTTTTGGAGAAACACCTGCAAGCGCAGAGCGCCCAGGGCGAGGCGTATTTGGCGGCCAACCGTTTCACCGTGGCCGATGTGTGTGTGGCCAGCGTGGCGAACTGGCTGCGGCCGGCGGCGGGGCTGCTGGCGACTTGCCCGGCGGTGTCGGCTTGGTTAGACGTGTGTTTGGCGCGCGAGGCGTTCAATCAGGCACGCAAGATGGACTGACGCGCTGACGCGTCCTGTCGTCAGAACCGCCCCAAAGCCTGCATCTTCCAAGCCAGCCACAGCTTCCTCAGCGGGGTGAGTGCGATGCGCTGGTGCAGCACCTGAAAGCCGGAGGCTTCAATTTCGCGCAGCAGGGTCCGGTAGATGCTGGCCATCATCAAGCCCGGCTTTTGGGCGCGGCGGTCGGCGGCGGGCAGCAGCGCCAGCGCTTCGTCATAGAGCGCATGGGCGCGGTCGGTCTGGAACTTCATCAGCGCGGTGAACTTGTCGGAGTAAGTGCGCTGCATCAGCTCTTGTGCCTTGACGCCAAAGCGCTGCTGCTCGTCCAGCGGCAGGTAAATGCGCCCGCGCATGGCGTCTTCGCCCACGTCGCGGATGATGTTGGTCATTTGAAACGCCAAACCCAGCTTGTGGGCAAACGGGGTCGTGCCGGGGTCGCTCTGGCCGAAGATGCGGGCAGCGACTTCGCCCACCACACCGGCCACCAGGTGGCAGTATTGGGAGAGGCCTGCAAAGTCCAGGTAGCGGGTTTGGTTCAAGTCCATTTGGCAGCCTTCGATTACGGCCAGCAGGTGGCGGCTCTCGATGCCAAAGGGCTGGGTGTGCGGCAGCAGCGCGTGCATCACCGGGTGGCTGGGTTGACCCGCATAGGCTTGAAGCACTTCTTTTTGCCACCAGGCCAGCTTGGTGGCGGCGACGCTGGGGTCGCTGATTTCGTCCACCACGTCGTCCACCTCACGGCAAAACGCATAAAAAGCGGTGATGGCGGCGCGCCGCTCGGGCGGCAAAAACAAAAAGGCGTAGTAAAAGCTGCTGCCCGAGGCGGCGGCTTTTTGCTGGACGTAGTCTTGCGGGCTCATGGTGGGATTCTCGCACTGGGGCCGGGCATTCAAGTCGCTGGGGGTGCTGAAAGCCGGCCAAACTCCTGGGCCAATGCCACTGGCGAGCCGCCACGCCACATCAGGCGCCACAGCAAAGCTCTGATTTCATGGCGTGGCACTTTGATCCGTTGCTGCCAGGCTGGGGGGCCAGCTTGGCGCAGCAAGGCCAAGGTGCGCGTGCCGATCAGCGCGGGCAGGGCGCTGGCCACGCGCAAGCGCCGGCTTTGCAAGGCGCAGCTGTAATGCAAGCCGTCCAGCAGTTGCGCCTGCGTCAAGTCCAGATACGCGTTGTAAAGGGGCTTCACCCGGGCCACGGTCACCCCATCGCCCGCAGCAACAGCTTGCGCCAGTTGCGCTGGACTCAGGCCCAGCAGGGCCAAGCGGTCTTGCGGCAGATAGCAGCGGCCGGCGGCCAGGTCGGCGCCGGCGTCGCGCAGGATGTTCAGCCGTTGCAGGCCCATGCCGTAGCGGCTGCCGGTCAAGCGCATGGACGCGGGTGTGAGGGTGGCAAAGCCAGGCAGGTGCCGCTCGCACAACTCGGTCCAGAATTCACCCACACACCCCGCCACTTGCCAGGTGTAATCGGTCAGTTCTTGTTCCGTGTTCAGCGCCTGCAGGCCATGGCCAAAGCGTTCCACGTCCTTGATTTGGCCCTGGGCAATGGGCCGCAGCACCCAGCGCACGCTGGCTTGGTCCGCGGCCGACAAGTTTTGCAGCAGGCGCAAGCATTGCGGTAAGGCGCGCATCAAGGCCTGCTCATAGGGGTCGGTTTGCAGTCGGGCAAAAGCGGCCAGTTGCGCTGCCGCGTCGCTCAGATCACCCGTGGGGGATTCGATCGCAGACAGCAGGGTGTGCAGCAGCGCCAAGCGTTCGGTCTGCGGTAAGTCGGTGGTGTCAGCCACCGTGTCGGTCGCCCGGGCCAACAAGTAACCCGCCGCAATCGGCGCACGCAGCGCCCGCGGAAGCAGGCGGATCGAGAGGTAAAAAGAGCGCGAAACCCCGCGCAGCAGCGTCAAGTCAGACTGCATTGGCGTGGGGTCAGAAAAGGCGCTGTTTTTCATGGTCAATCCCTATTGTCGCTTGACAGAAATCAGGGGTTTGATTAAATTACTAACCCGTCAGTCATTAACTCAGGGTTGTATTTCATGTTTTCTTCCGTATTACCTGCTGTGGCGGGGCCTTGGGCGTTTCGCCTGAGTGTCGTTTCTACTTGGGCCGCAGTGGTGGTGCTGTCTGCTTGCTCCCGTCCTGAAGCCGTGCAAGAGCCGGTGCGCGCAGTCAAGGTGATGACCGTGGGTCAAAGTGGTGTCGACATGGGGGGAGAATTTGCTGGCGAGGTGCGGGCCCGGGTGGAGTCCCGGTTGGGCTTTCGGGTGGCTGGCAAAATCAGCCAACGCCAAGCTGAAATGGGTCAGCGGGTGGCTGCGGGCGCCGTGTTGGCGCAACTGGACGCCGCTGACTATCAACTGGCGGCGCAAGCGGCGCAGGCGCAGCTCAGCGGTGCGCGCACGCAGCGTGACTTGGCCCAAACCGAATACAAACGTTACGAAGGCTTGCGGGCGCAAAACTTCATCAGCAGCGCCGAGCTGGAGCGCCGCGAAGCGACTTTGAAAGCCGCGCAATTCACCTTGGACCAGGCTTTGGCCCAAGCCCAGAACCAAGGCAACCAGACCCAATACACCCAGCTGCGTGCGGATGCCCCTGGCGTGATCACGGCGGTCGAAGCCGAGGCCGGGCAAGTGGTAGCGGCAGGCACGCCGGTGTTCCGCCTGGCCCACGATGGGCCGCGGGACGCGGTGTTTGCCGTGTCTGAATCCATGTTCATGAAACTGCAAAATGGCCAGCGCATGCAGGCGGTGGTGGGCCAAGGCGGCCCGACGCTGCAAGGCCGTGTCCGTGAAATCGCGGGCAGCGCCGATCCGGTGACCCGCACCTTCACCGTCAAGCTGGCGCTGGACGAGGGGCAGAAAGTTCCTTTGGGGGCGACGGTGAATGTGTTGGCCCAAGGCTTAAAAGGCAGCCAGGCCGCCGTGATCAAGGTGCCCACCAGCGCCTTGCGCCAAGAAGGGAAAACCACCGCGGTGTGGGTCTTGGACGAAACCAAAATGACCGTGGCTTCGCAGCCCGTGCAAGTAGACACCGCCGATGGCAACGAGGTGGTCATTACCGCCGGCTTGCAACCCGGCCAACGCATCGTGACCGCCGGCGTGCATGTGCTCACCCCGGGTCAAAAAGTGAGCCTTTACAAAGCGCCGATCACCCCTGCGAGCGACCGTTAAACCGCCATGAAGCCAACTTCTACACAGCCCGGCGCGCAGGGTTTCAACCTGTCCAAATGGGCGCTCGACCACCCGGCGCTCACGCGCTATTTGATGATTGTCTTGATGGTTCTGGGCGTGGCCGCCTATTTCCAGTTAGGCCAGGACGAAGACCCGCCGTTCACCTTCCGCGCCATGGTGGTGCGGGCTTATTGGCCCGGGGCCACGGCCCAGCAAATGGCCGAACAGGTGACCGACAAGCTGGAGCGGACGCTGCAAGAGGCGCCTTATGCCGACAAGATCCGCAGCTACTCCAAGCCCGGCGAGTCGCAAATCTTTTTTGAAATCAAAGACTATTCCAAACCCGCCGAGGTGCAGAACGTTTGGTACACGGTGCGCAAAAAAATCGGTGACATGCGCGGCACTTTGCCCGCGGGTGTGATCGGCCCCTTCTTTAATGACGATTTTGGTGACGTGTATGGCGTGATTTACGCGTTGCGCGGTGAGGGGTTCAGCCCGGCTGAAATCAAGGTTTTTGCTGACGCCGCACGGCAGCGCATGTTGCGCGTCCCCGATGTGGCCAAGGTGGAATTGTTTGGCGTGCAAGATGAAAAATTGTTCATCGAGATTTCGCAAAAGCGCCTCGCTCAAATGGGCTTGGACATGGCTTCGGTGCTGGGCCAGTTGAACCAGCAAAACGCCATCGAGTCGGCGGGCACCTTGCAGACCCCAGACGATGTGGTGCAAATTCGCATCGGCGGTCAATTCAACAGCTTGGACACTTTGCGGGCCATGCCGATCCGCGGCGCCTCAGGCAACCAATTGCGCCTGGGCGATTTGGCCACTTTATCGCGCGGTTACATCGATCCACCGCAAGTCAAAGTGCACCACGATGGTGACGAGGTGATTGCCTTTGGCGTGTCCATGGCCAAGGGCGGCGACATCATTGCCTTGGGCAAAGCCTTGCACAAAGCGGCCGATGACTTCAAGGCCACCTTGCCCGCGGGCATGGAGCTGGTTCAGGTTCAAGACCAGCCGAAAGCCGTGTCCAGCTCGGTCAGTGAGTTCATCAGCGTCCTGATTGAGGCGGTGGTGATTGTGTTGCTGGTCAGCTTTTTGTCACTGGGTTTGCACAAGCGCCCCGGCGTGCACCCTTTGTGGCGCCGCTGGACGCTGGACGTGCTTCCCGGTTTGGTGGTGGGCATCACCATTCCGCTGGTCTTGGCGGTGACCTTTTTGGCCATGCATTACTTCGGCATCGGGCTGCACAAAATCTCGCTCGGCTCCTTGATCATTGCCCTGGGTTTGCTGGTGGACGATGCCATCATTGCCGTGGAAATGATGGTGCGCAAAATGGAAGAGGGCTACGACAAAGTGCGCTCGGCCACCTTTGCCTATGAGCTGACCGCCATGCCGATGCTGACGGGCACCTTGATCACGGCCACCGGCTTCTTGCCGATTGGCTTGGCCAAATCGCTCACTGGTGAATACACCTTCGCGATTTTTGCGGTCACCGTGGTCGCGCTGATCATCAGTTGGGTGGCATCGGTCTACTTTGTGCCTTATTTGGGCGCCTGGTTGCTCAAAGTGCCGGCGCATGTGAAGGCGGCCCAGAATGCCAAAGTGGCGGGGCAGGCCACGCAGACCCCGCAGGCCGCAGAGGTGGCGGTTGTTCACGAACCGCACGAAATGTTTGCCACCCCGTTTTACAACCAATTTCGCCGCACGGTGAATTGGTGTGTCGCGCACCGCTGGATCACCATTGCCTTGACGCTGGCCACATTTGGTTTGGGGATTGTGGGCATGGGCAAGGTGCAGCAGCAATTCTTTCCTGACTCCAGTCGGCCTGAAATCATTGTGGATTTGTGGTTGCCCGAAGGCGCCACCTTTGCCGCCAGCGAAGCCGTGGCGAAGCGCTTTGAAAAACGCATGCTCGCCGAGCCCGGGGTGAAGTCTGTGACGACCTGGGTGGGCTCGGGCGTGCCGCGTTTTTATCTGCCCTTGGACCAGGTGTTTCCGCAAACCAACGTGTCGCAGCTGATTGTCTTGCCCCAAGACTTGAAGACGCGCGAAAGCCTGCGCATTCAATTGCCCAGCTTGCTGGCGCAAGAATTCCCGGAAATTCGCGGCCGCGTCAAATTGCTGCCGAATGGACCGCCAGTGCCGTACCCGGTGCAGTTTCGGGTGGCCGGCGTGGACGCGGTGCAGCTGCGCCAAAAGGCCGACGAAGTCAAAGCCATCCTGCGCAAGAGTCCTAACACCCGGGGTGTGAACGACAACTGGAACGAATCGGTCAAGGTCATTCGCTTGGAAGTCGATCAGGCCAAGGCCCGCGCCTTGGGCGTCAGCAGCCAGTCGATTGCGCAAGCTTCGCGCACCATGCTGTCGGGCAGCACGGTGGGGCAGTACCGTGATGGCGACAAATTGATCGACATTGTGCTGCGCCAACCGCTGGACGAGCGGGACGCCATCACCGACCTGGCGCAAGGCTATGTGCCGACGGCTTCGGGCAAGTCCATTCCGTTGGTGCAAATCGCCAAGCCGGTGTTCGATTGGGAGCCGGGCGTGATTTGGCGCCAGGGGCGTGACTACGCCATCACGGTCCAAAGCGATCTGGCCGAAGGCCTGCAGGGTGCCACCGTGACGGCGCAACTGCTGCCCGAACTCAAAGCGCTGGAAGCCCAATGGCATGCGGCCGGCCAAACGGACTACCGGATTGAGGTGGCTGGCGCGGTCGAGCAAAGCTCGAAAGGCTCGGCTTCGATTGCCGCTGGCGTGCCGGTCATGCTGTTCATCACTTTCACCTTGCTGATGTTGCAGTTGCAAAGCTTCAGCCGAGCGATGTTGGTGTTTTTGACTGGGCCCTTGGGCATGGCTGGCGTGGCGGCGTCCTTGCTCGCCTTGAACCGGCCCTTTGGCTTTGTGGCTTTGCTGGGGGTGATTGCCTTGATGGGCATGATCCAGCGCAATTCGGTGATCTTGATCGACCAAATTGAGCAAGACCGTGCCCAAGGCGTGCCCGCTTGGACGGCGATTGTGGAGTCAGCGGTGCGCCGCCTGCGCCCGATCGTGCTGACCGCCGCCGCCGCCGTGTTGGCCATGATCCCGTTGTCGCGCAGCGTTTTTTGGGGTCCGATGGCGGTGGCCATCATGGGCGGCTTGATCGTCGCCACCGTGCTCACCCTGCTGGCTCTGCCTGCCATGTACGCGGCGTGGTTCCGGGTTGCCAAGCCCGAGTGAAAAGGCCCACTTTCGTGGGTAAAATAGCAGGTTGACCGATTTCACACGGGCGATCAGGTTGAGTGAGCACATCGAGGTGTGCTTGACCTGTCCGCCCGTTTTACTTGGACCCGCGCGGGTGGCGAAATTGGTAGACGCACCAGGTTTAGGTCCTGACGGTGGCAACACTGTGCGGGTTCGAGTCCCGCCCCGCGCACCATTTTTTAACCAGAGAAATACCATGGCTGTTACTGTAGAAACCCT
Source organism: Comamonadaceae bacterium (assembly GCA_947451385.1). Taxonomy (GTDB): domain Bacteria; phylum Pseudomonadota; class Gammaproteobacteria; order Burkholderiales; family Burkholderiaceae_C; genus Limnohabitans_A. The sequence continues at coordinate 19,960 of CANFYZ010000047.1, forward strand.
CGAAAAGCTGGAACGCAAAATCACCTTGTCCCTGCCTGTGACCGCGATCCAGTCTGAAGTGGATGCCCGTTTGAAGAAACTCGCTCGGACCACCAAAATGGACGGTTTCCGTCCCGGTAAAGTGCCCATGAACGTGGTGGCCCAGCGCTATGGCTACTCGGTCCAGTACGAAGTCATGAACGACAAAGTCGGCGAGGCGTTTGCTTTGGCCGCCAACGAAGCGCAAGTGCGCGTGGCGGGCCAACCCCGCATCACCGAAAAAGAAGGCGCCCCCGAAGGTGAGCTGTCTTTCGACGCCGTGTTTGAGGTTTACCCCGAAGTCAAAATGGGCGACTTGGCCACGGCTGAAGTCGAAAAAATTGCCTCTGAAGTCTCTGACGCTGCGATCGACAAAACCATTGACATCTTGCGCAAGCAGCGCCGCACCTTTGCGCAGCGCGCCATGGACGCGGCCGCTGTCGACGGCGACCGTGTGACGGTGGACTTTGAAGGCAAGATCGACGGCGAGACTTTCTCCGGCGGCAAGGCCGAAGACTTCCAGTTCATGGTCGGCGAAGGCCAGATGCTGAAAGAATTTGAAGAAGCCGTGCGCGGCATGAAGTCTGGCGAAAGCAAGACCTTCCCCTTGGCTTTCCCTGCCGACTACCACGGCAAAGACGTGGCCGGCCAAACCGCTGATTTCATGGTCACGGTCAAGAAAATCGAAGCCGCCCACCTGCCTGAAGTGAACGAAGCCCTGGCCAAGTCCTTGGGCATTGCCGACGCGTCCGTCGAAGGCCTGCGCGCCGACATTCGCAAAAACTTGGAGCGCGAAGTCAAATTCCGCTTGCAAGGCCGTAACAAGCAAGCCGCCATGGACGCCTTGGTGGCCCACGCCGAGCTCGACCTGCCCAAGTCCATCGTGCAGTCCGAAGTCGACCGCCTGAAAGAAGGCGCTCGCGCCGACTTGAAGCAACGCGGTATCAAAGACGCCGACAAGGCCGAGATCCCTGACGACATTTTTGTGCCCCAAGCCGAGCGCCGCGTGCGTTTGGGCCTGGTGGTGGCTGAATTGGTGCGCGCCAACGAGCTGCACGCCAAGCCTGAGCAGATCAAAGCCCACATCGATGAGCTGGCTTCCAGCTACGAGCGCCCCGCCGACGTGGTGCGCTGGTATTACAGCGACAACCAGCGCATGGCCGAGGTCGAAGCGGTGGTGATTGAGAGCAATGTGGCCGATTACGTGATGTCCAAAGCCAAAGTGACTGAAAAAGCCGTATCCTTTGACGAGTTGATGGCTCAACCTGGCCAGCAAGGCTAAAAGGAATCTAAAACATGCGCGATTTTGAAACCCAAGCCCTGGGCATGGTGCCCATGGTGATTGAAACGTCGGGACGCGGTGAGCGTGCCTACGATATTTACTCTCGCTTGCTCAAAGAGCGCGTGATTTTCTTGGTTGGCGAGGTCAATGACCAATCGGCCAACTTGGTGGTGGCGCAGATGTTGTTCCTGGAAAGCGAAAATCCAGAAAAAGACATTTCGCTGTACATCAATTCCCCTGGCGGCTCGGTGAGTGCCGGCATGGCGATTTTTGACACCATGAACTTCATCAAGCCGGCCGTGTCTACCCTGTGCATCGGTATGGCCGCCAGCATGGGGGCGTTTTTGCTGACCGCCGGGGCCAAAGGCAAGCGTTTCTCGTTGCCCAACTCCAAAGTGATGATTCACCAACCCTTGGGTGGCACGCGCGGCCAGGCGACCGAAATTGAGATTCACGCCCGTGAAATCTTGAAAACCCGCGAGCAATTGAACCGGATCTTGGCCGAAAACACCGGCCAATCCCTGAAAAAGATTGCCCAAGATACCGAGCGGGACTACTACCTCTCGGCTGATGAGGCTAAAGAATACGGTTTAGTGGACGAAGTGATAGCCAAGCGCCCCTGAGATCCTGTGAAGCTGCTTTGGACTTGTCCAGTGCACCAACGGCGTTTTCCGATTCCGGTGAACGCCGTTTTTCTTCTCGTTTATCATTGACCCATCCGAATCATTAGGCGTTTTTATGGCCGACAAAAAAGGCTCTTCATCCGAGAAAAATCTCTACTGCTCCTTTTGCGGTAAGAGTCAGCACGAGGTCAAAAAACTCATTGCCGGCCCTTCGGTCTTTATTTGCGATGAATGTATTGATTTGTGCAACGACATCATTCGTGATGAGTTGCCCGCAGTCGACCTGACCCAGGGCGCCAAAGAGGGTCTGCCCACGCCTTTGGACATCAAAGTCAACCTCGACAACTATGTGATTGGCCAAGAAAAAGCCAAGCGCACTTTGGCGGTCGCGGTGTACAACCATTACAAACGTCTGCGCCACAAAGAAACGGCTAAAAAAGACGAAGTCGAATTGGCCAAAAGCAACATCTTGCTGATCGGCCCCACCGGTTCCGGTAAAACTTTGCTGGCGCAAACTTTGGCGCGCATGTTGGATGTGCCCTTTGTGATGGCCGACGCCACCACCCTGACCGAAGCCGGTTACGTCGGTGAGGATGTGGAAAACATCGTCGCCAAGTTGCTGCAAAGCTGCAATTACGACGTGGAGCGGGCCCAACGCGGCATTGTCTACATCGACGAAATCGACAAAATCACCCGCAAATCTGACAATCCCTCGATCACCCGAGACGTGTCAGGCGAGGGCGTGCAACAAGCCTTGTTGAAACTGATCGAAGGCACCATGGCCAGTGTGCCGCCCCAAGGCGGTCGCAAGCACCCCAATCAAGACTTTTTGCAAGTGGACACGACCAACATCCTGTTCATTTGCGGCGGCGCCTTTGCAGGGCTCGAGAAGGTCATCGAAAATCGGACCGAGGCCTCGGGCATCGGTTTCGGCGCCATCGTTAAAAGCAAGAAACAACGCTCTTTGACCGACGTCTTCAACGAGGTCGAGCCTGAGGATTTGATCAAATTTGGTCTGATCCCTGAACTGGTGGGCCGCATGCCCGTGGTCGCCACCTTGGCTGAGTTGACCGAAGATGCGCTGGTGCAAATTCTGACGGAGCCTAAAAACGCTTTGGTCAAACAATTTGGCAAATTATTCAGCATGGAAGGCGTGGAGTTGGAGATTCGTCCCGCCGCCTTGCAGGCCATTGCGCGTAAAGCCCTGGCACGCAAAACCGGCGCCCGAGGCTTGCGCTCCATCTTGGAGCAAGCCTTGATCAACACCATGTTTGAACTGCCGACCTCTTTGAATGTTGAAAAAGTGGTGGTGGACGAGTCCACCATCGAAGAGAACCAAACCCCCTTGCTGGTGTATCGCGAAGCGGCTAAACAAGCCTGAGCCTTGAGATTCACTTGCAAGCATGGATTGAATTCAGCCACGTCGTGACCATCTATCCCGTATAACTGAGGGAATCCTTATGTCCGGACACACACCTTTACCCGCACTGGCGATTGACCTGCCGATGTTGCCCTTGCGCGATGTGGTGGTTTTTCCCCACATGGTTATCCCCTTGTTTGTGGGCCGACCCAAGAGCATCAAGGCCCTGGAAACCGCCATGGGCAGCGACCGCCGCATCATGTTGGTGGCGCAAAAAACAGCAGCCAAAGACGAGCCTGAAGCCTCAGATATGTTTGAGGTCGGTTGCGTTTCGACGATCTTGCAAATGCTCAAACTGCCCGACGGCACGGTGAAAGTACTGGTGGAAGGGCAGCAACGCGCCACGGTGCAAACCATTGTGGACGGTGAAGTGCACTTCACGGCCACCGTGGTGCCGATGGAAGTGTCTGCCGACCCCGCAGCGCAAAGCAGCGAGATCGAGGCCCTGCGCCGCGCTGTGATGCAGCAGTTTGACCAGTACGTCAAACTCAACAAGAAAATCCCACCCGAGATCCTGACCTCGATTTCCAGCATCGATGAGCCTGGACGTCTGGCTGACACCATCGCTGCCCACTTGCCCCTCAAGTTGGAAAACAAGCAGTTGGTGCTCGATCTGGCCAGCATCCGAGACCGGCTGGAAAACCTGTTCGCCCAACTCGAGCGCGAAGTCGACATCCTGAATGTGGATAAAAAAATCCGTGGCCGCGTGAAGCGCCAGATGGAGAAAAACCAGCGCGACTTTTACCTGAACGAACAGGTCAAAGCCATCCAGAAAGAACTGGGTGAAGGCGAAGACGGCGCGGACATCGAAGAGATTGAAAAGAAGATCAAAGCCGCCAAAATGCCCGTCGAAGCCCGTAAAAAGGCCGACGCTGAGCTGAAAAAGCTGAAACTCATGTCGCCCATGTCGGCTGAAGCCAGCGTGGTGCGCAACTACATTGACGTGCTGACCGGCTTGCCTTGGAGCAAGCGCACCAAAATCAAACACGACTTGGGCAATGCCGAAGTCGTGTTGAATGAAGACCACTACGGCCTGGAAAAAGTCAAAGACCGCATCATGGAATACCTGGCGGTGCAACAGCGGGTCGACAAGGTCAAAGCCCCCATCTTGTGTTTGGTCGGGCCGCCAGGCGTGGGTAAAACCTCGCTGGGTCAATCGATTGCCAAAGCCACCGGCCGCAAATACGTGCGCATGGCCCTGGGCGGTATGCGTGACGAGGCCGAGATCCGTGGTCACCGCCGCACCTACATCGGCGCCATGCCAGGCAAGGTGTTGCAAAGCCTGAACAAAGTCGGCACCCGCAACCCTTTGTTCCTGCTGGACGAAATCGACAAGCTGGGCACCGACTTCCGTGGTGACCCCTCCAGCGCTTTGCTCGAGGTGTTAGACCCCGAGCAAAACCACACCTTTGGTGATCACTACGTTGAAGTGGATTTCGATTTGAGCGACGTCATGTTTGTGGCGACCTCCAACTCCATGAACATTCCGTCAGCGCTGCTGGACCGGATGGAAGTGATTCGTTTGTCGGGCTACACCGAAGACGAAAAAACCAGCATCGCCATCAAGTACCTGCTGCCCAAGCAAATGGTGAACAACGGCGTCAAAGAAACCGAGTTGCAGGTCACTGAGGCTGCGGTGCGCGACATCGTGCGCTATTACACACGCGAGGCGGGTGTGCGTTCGCTGGAACGCGAACTCTCCAAGATTTGCCGCAAGGTGGTGAAGGCGCTTTTGCTGAAGCAAATGACACCGCAAGTGGTGGTCACGCCAGACAATTTGAACGACTTTTTGGGTGTTCAGAAGTACACCTATGGTCGTGCCGAGGCGCAAAACCAAGTCGGCCAAGTGGTCGGTTTGGCGTGGACCGAAGTGGGGGGCGACTTGCTCACCATCGAAGCCGCGCTGATGCCCGGTAAGGGCGTCATCACCCGCACAGGCTCGCTGGGTGACGTGATGAAAGAATCCGTGGAAGCCGCTCGTACCGTGGTTCGCAGCCGGTCGCGCATGTTGGGCATCAAAGATGAAATCTTTGAAAAGAAAGACCTGCACATCCACGTGCCTGATGGCGCGACGCCCAAAGACGGCCCCAGTGCTGGCGCCGCCATGACCACCGCCATGGTGTCGGCCATGACCGGGATCCCGATCCGCGCCGATGTGGCCATGACGGGTGAGATCACCCTGCGCGGCGAAGTCACAGCCATCGGTGGCCTGAAAGAAAAACTGCTGGCGGCTTTGCGCGGCGGTATCAAAACCGTGTTGATCCCGGAAGACAACGTCAAAGACCTGCAAGACATTCCTGAGAATGTGAAGAATGGTCTGGAAATTGTGCCTGCCAAGTGGATCGACAAGGTGCTGGAGGTGGCGCTTGAAAGAATGCCAGAGCCACTGACAGAAGAAGAAATTCTTGCCGTTGCGGCAACGGCCTCGAAAGCGGTCGCTGATACGGATGCCATCAAACACTGACAGGGATGTAGCGCAAAAAAATGCAGGCTTGGTTTTAAAAAGCTGAAAAAATGCGCTACAATTCAACCCATAGCAGAGAATGCAGCATACAATGCTAAGTTCCTTGTGAATGCGGGAATAGCTCAGTTGGTAGAGCGCAACCTTGCCAAGGTTGAGGTCGCGAGTTCGAGCCTCGTTTCCCGCTCCAAATTTTGAAAGAAGTGCCAACCTCTTTCAGCAGATAAGGGAAGCTCACAGCTTCCCTTTTTTGTCAGGTTGATGGCTCGGTAGCAAAGCGGTTATGCACCGGATTGCAAATCCGTGTAGGTCGGTTCGACTCCGGCCCGAGCCTCCAAATCAAACGCACCATTGTTTATTCAGTGGTGCGTTTTTTCTTTGCTACGCACTAAATCGTTGGCAGCTCAGGTTGGACGCCTTCT
>CANFYZ010000048.1 GCA_947451385.1 Comamonadaceae bacterium
GTTGCACGGCTTTGCCAACACCGCTGATTATTGGGAGCAGGCCTCTGCCATCCATCATTTAACGCAAATTCAAATTCCCGCCCTGGCCTTGAATGCTCGCAACGACCCCTTTATTCCCGCCCCCAGTTTGCCGCGGCCAGAACGGGTCAGCCGCCATGTGACATTGTGGCAACCTGCGCACGGGGGGCATGTGGGATTCCCGTCGGGGCCGCCACCCGGTCATTTGGCCGACATGCCAAAAGCCGTGGGCGGTTGGTTGATGGAGCAACTGCAGCATGGATGACATCGTCAAACAAGCCATGGCCAAATGGCCCCATGTGCCGGACTGTTTTGGCTGGTTGGGCCTGGACGAGCGTGGGCAATGGTACATGCGCGACGATGGCGCGCAGGCGCAAGGCGCTTTCACCAGTGGTCAGCCAGGCGCCAAAGGTGCGCTGCTGACGCACAGCAAATTGTTGGACTTCATCGCCCGCAACTACGAAGCCGACGCCCAAGGGCGCTGGTATTTCCAAAATGGACCGCAACGGGTGTTTATCGAACTCCAGGCCACCCCCTGGATTTGGCGTTTGGCTGCTGACGGCGCCGTGACCTCGCACACCGGACGGCGTGCGGAGTACCTGGCATGCCTTGTGGATGAAACCGGTCGCGTGTATCTGAACACCGACCTGGGCCTGGGCTTGGTCCACAGCATGGACGTGCAGACGGTGGCGCAACGCATTGAGGTCGGGGACTGGCTGCCCCAAGACGTGTTGGCGGCGGCGCTGCCCGCGCGCTTTGCTTTTGTGCGCAGTCCACAACAGCAGTGGCAAGTGGCTCAGACCAGGGCATAAAAAAACCGACCCGCAGGTCGGTTGAGATCACGCGCCATTTGGCTGACTTGGCTTACTTGGTTTCAGCAGGTGTGGCAGGTGCGGCAGGGGCTTTGGGTTCTTCGAACTTGGCGCCACCGGCATTGGCCATGAACGCGGCAGCACGGCCGACTTCAATGTCAGAGAAATCGCCGCCGCCTTGCGCACCCATGGCGCCTTTGCCCTTGAGGGCGGAGTTGATCAACGATTCCAAGCCCGTCTTGATGCGGGGACCCCAAGCGCCTGCATCAGCAAACTTGGGTGCGCCAGCGGCACCAATCGCATGACAGGCAGCGCATTGGGCTTTGTAAACTTCTTCGCCTGATTTCAACGGCCGGTTCGCATCCCGAATTTCTACCGCCCCGACTTTTTGGATGCGCATGGCGACTGCTTTTTCGGCATCGTCTGCGCCCGGCGCTTCTTTGTTGGCCGAGGTCACATAAAAGACCAAACCAATGATCAAGAAAATGGGCACCACGAAAGAAAAGAAGCTCAGCAACAGCATTTGCTTAGGAGTCTTCACTGGACCGGTGTGGTCTTCATGTGCTTGATCGTGGTGGTTGTCGCTCATAGCGTCCTCTAAGGGGGTCAGGTTTTCAAACGAAAAAGCAAGACGTTTGATAAGTTAAGCCTTCAATTATAGCCAAACAACACCCGCCAACTTTGCCGCTCCAGCCCTGCAAAGAAGAATCCATGCAGGGGCTCCCAGCGGCGAATGGCTGGCCAGACAGCGCGTGAGATAATTCAAACTTCCTTGATGCGGCTGTAGCTCAGTGGATAGAGTATTGGCCTCCGAAGCCAAGGGTCGTGGGTTCGATCCCCGCCAGCCGCACCACTTTCATTTTCGCCACCCTTTGCGGTGGCGTTTTTGCTGAAGCCTTCACCGCTTGCCCATAATGTGCCCAAGTCAACACGTACCCCGATGGGGTGAAGCGGTGATTTTGATCAAAGACTTGAAAGTCAAAGGCGCATCGACGGTGTTGAAAAAAGGCACCCAGGTGAAAAGCATTCGTTGGGTGGACGGGGATCACGCGTTAAAGCGACGAAACGATGTCAGACCGATGAAACCGGTCGTCTTGGAGTCTGCACTCTAAAATGACCTTAAATCCGGGTTTTCCCTTGCTTTGAATTTGCTGCGGTGCAACAATCGCCTCACTGCAACAACTTCTTCTAAGGAAAACACCATGACTACTTTCAATGCTGATCAACTGATCGCCGCTCAAAAAGCCAACCTGGCCATGGCCACGGACTTGTCCAAAACCGTGATGGCTGGTTTCGAACGCGTGGTCGAACTGAACATGGCTGCTTCTAAAGCCGCTTTCAGCGAATCTTTCACCGGTTTGGAAACCCTGTTGGCTGTGAAAACACCCCAGGATTTGGCCGCGGTGCAAGCCAGCATGGGTCAGCCTGTGTACGAAAAGTCGGCTGCTTACAGCCGTCATTTGGTTGACATCGCCACCAGCACCAGCGCCGAATTGGCCAAGGCCACCGAAGGCAAAATGGCTGAAGCCCAAAAAGCTTTCACCGCCGCTTTGGAAGCCAGCCTGAAGAACGCCCCTGCGGGTTCTGACGCTGCTGTGGCCGCGATCAAGTCGGCCATCGAAGCCGGCAACACCGCCATCGAAACCGCTCAAAAAGCCGCCAAACAAGCAGCTCAAACGGCCGAATCCACTTTCAAAGCTGCGACCAACCAAGCTGAAGCGGTTGTGAAGTCGGCCATGACCAAAGTGAAAGCCAAGGCTTAAGCCGCGGTCATTTCGCGCACCCGGTCAGGGTGAGCCCAAGCAAAACGGCGCCTGAGGGCGCCGTTTTGCTTGCCCCGGACCGATTCACGCAGGTGCCGTTGCGGGGCGTTGCATGGCATAGGCACTGCCCATCGAGGCGAGCATGATCAAACCCATGGCGGACAACTGTTTCGCGCTGAGCGGCTCCGACAACACCCACCAACCGGCCAGCGCACCCACCGCCGGTTCTAAGCTCAGCAGCAGGCTGAAGGTGTGTTTCGGCAAATGTTGCAGGGCGTACATTTCGAGCGTGTAGGGAATGGCACTCGACAGCAAGGCCACCGCCAGTCCGGCCAGCAGCAAATGCGGGTTGAACAAAGCTGGCCCCGCCACGCTCCAGCCTACCGGGGTCACGACCAAAGCGGCGAACAGCATGCCCATGGGCGTGGCCCAGCTGCCGTAACGCGTGGCCACCCGTTGGCCAATGACGATATACACAGCCCAACAGCCGCCGGCCGCCAGGGCAAAGCCCATGCCCAAAGGATTCAAGGGGTCGGTGGTGCCGGGCCAGGGCAAGATCAGACCCAATCCCACCACGGCCAGCAGCACCCACAGGTAATCCAGCGGTTTGCGTGAGGTGTACACGGCCACCGCCAGGGGGCCGGTGAACTCAATGGCCACCGCCAAACCAAAAGGAATGGTCTCAAGTGCCCGGTAAAACAGCAGGTTCATCACCCCCAAATTCACGCCGTACACAGCCAGCGGCGGCAAATCGGCCCAACACCAGCTTCTGCGCCAAGGCCGCCAAAAGAGCATCAGCATCACAGTGGCGAACACCAGGCGGTAGGTGGTGGTGCCCTCGGCGCCAACGGCAGGAAACAGGCTTTTCGCGAACGAGGTGCCGGCGCACAAAGACACCAGACTGCCCAGCAGGGCGGTGAGGGGTAACAAGAGCAGGCTGGGGGTCATTCGAACAATCGCTTGAAAGTGCAAGGACTTTGGGGCTCATCATAGCCCCGCATACAATCGTGAGTTGACCTGCTGAGCCAGCATTGGGCTGGTTGTGGCAGGGACTTACAGATCAATTGGAGTTTGATGATGTTTTCATCCGCATTTGCACAAACCGCCCCCGCCGTGGCCGCCGCTGGTACCGACATTCAGTCGTCTTTGATGAGCATGTTGCCCTTGTTGTTGATGTTTGGCGTGCTTTATTTTGTGATGATCCGTCCGCAAATGAAAAAGCAAAAAGAGCACAAGACCATGATCGATGCTTTGGCCAAGGGCGATGAGGTCATCACCGCCGGTGGTTTGCTGGGCAAAGTCAGCAAAATTGGTGAAGGTTATTTGGGCATTGAAATCGCCAACGGCGTGGAAGTGCAAATGCAGCGTTCCGCTGTGGTGCAAGTCTTGCCCAAAGGCACTGTCAAATAAGCCGCTGATATTTAACCGTTACCCCCGCGATCATCATGAACCGTTACCCGGTATGGAAATACGCGATCATCGTGATCGCATTGCTTTTGGGGGTGATCTACACCTTGCCCAATTTCTTTGGCGAGGCCCCTGCGGTCCAGGTGTCCTCCAGCAAGGTGACTTTCAAGGTGGACACCGCCACCCTGGCCAAGGTGGAAGAGGCTTTGAAAGCCGGTGGCGTGCCCGCCAGTTTGATCGCGTTGGAGGGGACCTCGATTCGCGCGCGTTTCGAAACCACGGACGCCCAGCTCAAAGCCAAGGACTTGATTCAAAAGGCCTTGGTGCCGGATGCGGCTGACCCGGCCTATGTGGTGGCGCTGAATTTGATCTCACGTTCGCCCAACTGGCTCAGCGCTTTGCATTCCGCGCCCATGTATTTGGGTCTGGATTTGCGCGGCGGTGTGCACTTCATGTTGCAAGTGGACATGAAAGCCGCCTTGACGCAAAAAATGGAATCACTGGCTGGCGACATTCGCGTCACGCTGCGTGAGAAAGATGTGCGCCACGGTGGCATCAGCCGCAATGACCAACTGATTGAGATCCGCTTGCGCGAAGCCGCTCAGCTCGAAGCCGCCAAAGGCGTGATCTCAGGCCAGTTCCCTGACCTGTTGGCGGTGGAAAGCACCGAAGGCGCGGAGTTCAAACTCGCGCTCAGCATCAAGCCAGAAGCCGCGCGCAAGGTGCAAGAGCAGGCCTTGAAGCAAAACATCACCACCCTGCACAACCGGATCAACGAACTCGGCGTGGCCGAGCCGGTGATCCAGCAACAAGGGCTGGACCGCATTGTGGTGCAACTGCCTGGCGTGCAAGACACCGCCAAGGCCAAAGACATCTTGGGCCGCACCGCCACGTTGGAAGTGCGCATGGTGGACGAAAGTGCTGAAGCGCGCGCTGCCGAAATGGGCTCGGGCCCCGTGCCCTTCGGTGCAGAGCGTTATTTGGAGCGCACGGGTCAGCCGGTGGTGGTGAAAAAACAAGTCATCTTGACCGGCGACAACCTGACCGATGCACAACCTGGCTTTGACAGCCAGACCCAGGAGCCGGTCGTCAATTTGTCTCTCGACGCCAAAGGCGCGCGCATTTTCAAAGACGTGACCCGCGACAACGTGGGCAAGCGCATGGCCATTTTGCTGTTTGAAAAAGGCAAGGGCGAGGTGGTGACCGCACCGGTGATCCGCTCTGAAATCGGTGGCGGGCGGGTGCAAATTTCGGGTCGCATGAGCTCGCAAGAAGCCAACGACACGGCCCTGTTATTGCGCGCAGGCTCACTGGCTGCGCCGATGGAAATCATCGAAGAACGCACCATCGGCCCCAGCTTGGGTGCCGAGAACATTGCCAAAGGTTTTCACAGCGTGACCTGGGGCTTTGTGGTGATCGTGGCCTTCATGTGTGTGTATTACATGGTGTTCGGCTTGGTCTCGGGCATTTCGCTGGGGGTGAACTTGCTGTTGCTGGTGGCGGTGCTGTCGATGCTGCAAGCCACCTTGACCTTGCCGGGCATGGCCGCCATGGCCTTGGCGCTGGGCATGGCGATCGACTCCAACGTGCTGATCAATGAACGCGTGCGTGAAGAACTGCGCAACGGCGTCAGCCCGCAAGCGGCCATCCATGCGGGTTACGACCGGGCTTGGGCGACCATTTTGGACTCCAACATCACCACCTTGATTGCCGGCGTGGCCTTGCTGGCCTTTGGTTCGGGCCCGGTGCGTGGTTTTGCGGTGGTGCACTGCATTGGTATTTTGACCAGCATGTTCTCGGCCGTGTTCTTCTCGCGTGGCTTGGTCAACCTCTGGTATGGCCGGCAAAAGAAACTCCAAGCGGTGCGCATTGGCACGGTGTGGCGACCCGAGTCCACAGCCGTGGCGACAACCGACAAAGCCTGAGCAGGAGCGTCCTCGTGGAATTTTTCAAGATCAAAAAAGACATTCCGTTCATGAAGAACGCGTTGGTGTTCAACGCGGTTTCCTTCATCACTTTCTTGCTCGCCGTTTTCTTTCTGTTTTCGCGCGGTTTGCATTTGTCGGTGGAGTTTACTGGCGGCACGGTGATGGAGGTGAGCTACACCCAAGCGGCCGATGTCGGCAAAGTGCGCGGCCTGGTGGGCGGCTTGGGCTTCAGCGACGTGCAGGTGCAAAACTTTGGCAGTGCCCGCGATGTGATGATCCGTCTGCCGGCGCAAGTGGGCATCAGCTCGGCGCAGCAAAGCGAGCGGGTCATGGCTGCGCTCAAAGCCGACAACCCCGACGCCACCATGCGCCGCACCGAATTTGTCGGACCCCAAGTGGGCGAAGAGTTGGCCACCGATGGCCTCAAAGCCTTGGCCTTTGTGGTGATCGGCATCATGCTGTATTTGGCCATTCGTTTTGAATGGAAGTTTGCGGTCGCCGCCATCGTTGCCAACTTGCACGACGTGATCATCATCCTGGGCTTTTTTGCGTTCTTCCAGTGGGAGTTTTCGCTGGCGGTCCTGGCCGCGGTGCTGGCGGTGCTGGGTTACTCGGTGAACGAGTCGGTGGTGATTTTTGACCGGATTCGCGAGAACTTCCGGCGCTTTCGCAAGCTCAGCACGGTGGAGATCATCGACAACGCGATCACCTCCACCATCAGCCGCACCATCATCACCCACGGCTGCACGCAGATCATGGTGTTGTCCATGCTGCTGTTTGGCGGTGAGACGCTGCACTACTTCGCCATGGCGCTGACCATCGGTATTTGCTTTGGCATTTACTCGTCGGTGTTTGTGGCCGCTGCCATTGCCATGTGGCTGGGCATCCAGCGTGAAGACCTGATCAAAGCGCCGGTGAAAAAAGACGGCGATCAGGATGGCGAAAACGCCGGGGCCGTGGTCTAACGCCCTCAGCCTCTTCCCAAGCGTTGAAACAGGCCGCCGGGCAATCTCGCCAGCCGGCCGTCCAATTCCAAAGTCAGCAACTCGGCTTGCAAGCTTGCGGTGTCCCAGCCGCAGCGCGCTTGCAGGGCATCCAAGTGCACCGGGTCAAAGCCCAGGTGCACCAGCAAGCCGTCGTCTTCGGGCGTTTGCACATCGTCAACAAACCGGGTCGGGGTTTTGAACGGATCGGGGAGGCGCAACTCGTCCAGGACATCTTGCGCCGACTCGACCAACTTGGCGCCCTGCTTGATCAGCGCGTGACAGCCTTTGGACTGCGTGGCATGGATCGAGCCTGGAATCGCCAAGACCTCTTTGCCCTGCTCTACAGCTTGTTTGGCGGTGATGAGCGAGCCTGACTTGAGCGCCGCTTCGACCACCAAGGTGGCCTGCGACAAGCCGGCAATGATGCGGTTGCGCTTGGGAAAGTTGGCGTTCAACGGCGGGGTGCCCAAGGGGTATTCGCTCAAGATCAAACCGTGCTGCGCAATCCGGTGCGCCAAGGCCAGGTGGTGTTTCGGATAGACCCGGTCTAAACCCGTGCCGACCACGGCGATGGTGGCCAAGGCTCCAGGTGCGGCGCTGCTCAAAGCCCCTTCATGTGCGGCGCCGTCAATGCCCAAGGCCAAACCCGAAACCACCGTCAACCCTGCGGCACGCAAAGACTGCGCAAAGGCCAAGGCGTTTTGTGTGCCTTGCGGGGTCGGGTTGCGGCTGCCCACGATGGCCAAGCACGATGCCGAGCTCAGGCCGTTCAGCCCAGCGGTTTGGCCCAGTGCATACAAGATCATGGGCGGGTCGGGGATGTCCAATAACGCACGCGGGTAGTCGTTGTCGCCCCAAGTCACAATCGCCCGCGGTAAGACCGCTTCACCGCCCGAGCCAGTGGCTTGCAGCCAAGCCCAGGTGTCGTCCAACAAACTTTGCCAGCTCTCGGGCTCTTGTTGAAGGGCCCGGGATTGCCGGGGCGAGACGACTTGCCGCAGCGCGCTTTCGCTTTGGCTGAACAAGGCCGTGGGCAGACCAAAGGCGGCCAGCAACCGCCGTATTGCATCGTTGCCGATGCCCTCGGTCAAACTCAGACGCAGCCAAGCGCTCAGCTCTTCTGGTGATGTGATCATCTCTTCTCCCTGACTCTTATGACGACCATTGTGGCTGCCAGGGACTGGCTGTGTCAAAAACAGGCGAATTAGGCGGGCGGACAGCGCCAGGGCGCTAAATTGGCGAAAATACGGGGTCTTTCTGATTTTTTCTCTTGCCATGGCCCTGCTCAAGATTCTTCGCTACCCCGACCCCAAGTTGCACACCGTGGCCAAACCTGTGGCCGAGGTGGACGCGCGCATACGCACCTTGATTGCCGACATGCTGGAGACCATGTACGACGCCAGTGGCATTGGCCTGGCGGCCACACAAGTTGATGTGCATGAGCGTGTGGTGGTGATGGACACCTCCGAGGACCGCGACCAACCCATGGTGTTGATCAACCCGGAAATCACCTGGACGGGCGAGGAGCGCGTCAAGGGCGAAGAAGGCTGTTTGTCGGTGCCCGGCATTTATGACGGCGTCGAGCGGGCCACCCACGTCAAGGTCAAAGCCATGGATGCCGACGGTCAGGTCCGCACCATCGAAGCCGAAGGCTTGCTCGCCGTGTGCATCCAGCATGAGATGGACCACTTGATGGGCAAAGTGTTTGTCGAGTACCTGTCGATTTTGAAACGCAACCGCATCAAAACCAAACTGCTCAAAGCCCTGCGTGACGAAGAAGCCTGAAAGTCACCCACCCATGCGCGTGATTTTTGCGGGGACCCCCGAATTTGCCGGCGTGGCGCTGGCGCAGCTGCATGCCGCGGGGCACGAGATCGTTTTGGTCATGACCCAGCCCGACCGCCCCGCAGGGCGCGGCATGAAGCTGCAGGCCTCGGCCGTCAAACAATTTGCCCTGGCACACGACATGCCGTTGGCCCAGCCGCGCAGCCTGCGGCTGGATGGCAAATTCCCTGAGGACGCACAAGCCGCACAAACGGCCATCGCGCAGGCCCAAGCGGATGTGATGATCGTCGCTGCCTACGGTCTGATCTTGCCGCAATGGGTGCTGGACGCACCACGCCACGGCTGCTTGAACATCCATGCCTCCGTGTTGCCGCGCTGGCGCGGTGCCGCGCCGATTCACCGCGCGATCGAAGCGGGTGATCCCACGACGGGGGTGACCATCATGCAAATGGACGCGGGACTCGACACCGGCGACATGTTGCTGTGCCAAGACCTGCCCATTTCGGCCCATGACACCACGGCGACCCTGCACAACAAACTGGCCGACCTGGGCGGCCAGATGATCGTGCAAGCGCTCGCGCAAGTGGGCCACTTTCAGCCGCAAAAGCAGCCGAGCGAGGGCGTGAACTACGCCCACAAAATTGAAAAAGCCGAGTCCAGCGTGGACTGGGCGCAGCCTGCGGTGGTGATCGAGCGGCGCATGCGCGCCTTTGACCCGTTCCCCGGTGTGACGTGCGTGATGCACCACCCCGACGGTGCCGAACCTTTGACGGAAACGGTCAAGCTGTGGCAGGCGCAAGTGGACGGCGACGCGGCCCCCCACGTTCAGCCTGGCACCGTGCTGCGCGCCGATGCCCAAGGGGTGTGTGTGGCCTGTGGCCAGGGCGCTTTGCGCATCACCCAGTTGCAACGCCCTGGCGGCAAACGCATCAGCGCGGCCGATTTTTTGCGGGCTTTTCCGTTGCAACCCGGTCAGTCACTGGCCGGCGCCAATTGAGTCGAAACGCCGCGCATGTTTTTTTTGCCTTCGCTGTACCGGCATCCGGAATTTCGTCGCGGCATGCGTGACTTGGCCCCGCAGGCCCTGGGCATTGCCGCCTGGGGGCTGATGACGGGCGTGGCCATGGTCAAGTCGGGTATGAGCCTGTTCGCTTCGGTGGTCATGACCCTGCTGGTGTTTGCGGGCAGCTCGCAATTGGCGGCGATTCCTTTGATTGTGGCCGGAGCTCCGGCCTGGGTGATTTTGGCCACCGGCTTTTGCGTCAATCTGCGCTTTGTGGTGTTCAGTCTGCACCTGCGCCCCTATTTGATTCACCTGCCGTTGTGGCGGCGTTTGGGCCATGGCTACATGACGGCCGATGTGAGCTATGTGCTGTTCACCAAACGTTTTCAGCAACCCGGCGACACGCCCGAAGCCTTGCTGGCGCAAGAGGCCTATCTGGCAGGCAATGACGGCCTGAACTGGATCAGCTGGGTCAGCGCCAGCCTGCTCGGCGTGACGCTGGCCCACGGTATCCCGCCGGACTGGGGTCTGGGCTTTGCAGGCATTTTGTGCCTGCTCGGTATTCAGTGCTCCTTGGCCAGCTCGCGCATGCGCATCTTGTCCTCGGTCGTGGCAGGCGCGGCGGCGGTAGCGGCGTATGCCTTGCCCTTGAAACTCAATATCGTGGTGGCGATTGCCGCTGCGGTGATGCTGTGCCTGACGGTGGAACGCGTGCGGGGGGTGAAATGAGCGATCTCTGGAACGGCACCGATGGGTGGACGCTGGCGGTGATCTTGGGCCTGGCTGCAGTGACCGTGATCACCCGCAGTTTTTTCTTTATGTCGAACGCGGCTTGGCATTTGCCGCACTGGGCGCAGCGCGGTTTGCAGTACGCGCCCATCGCAGCGCTGTCGGCGGTGGTGGTGCCAGAGATCGTGATGCAGCAAGGCCAGTTGATCCACACCCTGCAAGATGCCCGGCTGTATGCGGCCGCGGTGGGGGCTGCGGTGTATTTTTGGCGGCGTGATGTGTTGATCACCATTTTGCTGGGCATGGCGGTGTATTTGCCTTTGCATTTGGGTTGGGGCTGGTAGTCGGCTTGGGTACGAGGCCAGAACGAACCCGCTCTGTCAGGGGCTGTCAGCCTGGCCTCATAAAATGAAATCAGTCATCCTCTTTTAGTCTGCTGCCCATGAACGTCATTCGCTTTTCTGATCTGTGTGCCAACGGCTCTGCCAAAGGCCAACGTGTTTTCATTCGTGCCGACTTGAACGTGCCGCAAGACGATGCTGGCCACATCACCGAAGACACGCGCATCCGCGCTTCGGTGCCCTGCATTCAAATGGCCCTCGACGCCGGTGCCGCGGTGATGGTGACCAGCCATTTGGGTCGGCCGACCGAAGGTGAATTCAAACCCGCCGACTCCCTGGCCCCGGTGGCGAAGCGCCTGGGCGAGTTGCTGGGCCGTGATGTGCCCTTGCTCGCCAACTGGGTTGACGGCGTCAGCGTGGCCCCCGGCCAGTTGGTGATGCTGGAGAACTGCCGCGTCAACCCAGGTGAAAAAAAGAACGCACCGGAGCTGGCGCACAAGCTCGCGGCCCTGTGCGATATTTTTGTGCACGATGCCTTTGGCACCGCGCACCGCGCCGAAGGCACCACTTACGGCATCGCCCAGTTCGCCCCGATTGCCTGCGCCGGCCCCTTGTTGGCCGCCGAGATCGATGCGATCAGCAAAGCCCTGGCCGCGCCCAAGCGCCCGCTGGCGGCGATTGTGGCTGGCAGCAAGGTGTCGACCAAGCTGACAATTTTGAAAAGCCTCGCCAACAACGTGGACCAGTTGATTGTCGGCGGCGGGATTGCCAATACCTTCATGCTCGCTGCGGGCTTGAAGATCGGCAAGAGCTTGGCCGAGCCGGACTTGGTGGCCGAGGCCCAAGCCGTGATCGAGATCATGAAAGCGCGTGGCGCTGAAGTGCCGATCCCGACGGATGTGGTGACCGCCAAAACCTTTGCCGCTGACGCGGTGGCCACGGTGAAACAAGCCACCGAAGTGGCCGACGACGATTTGATTTTGGACATTGGCCCGGAGACTGCCGCCAAGCTGGCTGCGCAGCTCAAAGCCGCAGGCACGATTGTTTGGAACGGCCCGGTGGGCGTGTTTGAGTTTGCGGCTTTTGAAAACGGCACCCGAGTGATTGCGCACGCGATTGCCGAGTCCAGCGCCTTCAGCATCGCAGGCGGCGGCGACACCTTGGCGGCCATTGCCAAATACGGCATTGAGCACCAAGTGGGCTACATCTCGACGGGCGGCGGCGCGTTTTTAGAGGTGCTGGAAGGCAAAACCTTGCCCGCTTTTGAGATCTTGGCGCAGCGCGCCGCTGGCTGAAACGGCGCTCGTCAGGCCGCCGCAGCCACCGGTGGCAAATTGCCGCGCACCGGACTGGTTTTTTTGCCGGTGAAGTCGGTCCAGCACTCGCGGCTGAAGTCGTACAGCTTGCAGTCGCGCGCAGTCTGGAAGTACCAGCGCCACGAGAACGGCTGCACGATGATGCGCCCGGGCAGCATCTGCTCCAGCTTGGCTTGCGCTTGCTTGAGCTTGTACAGCGGAATGCTCATGTCCACGTGGTGCGCGGTGTGCTCCATGATGTGGTGCATCATCGCGCCGATATTGAAGCCAAAAGTCAGGTGCACCGTGGTGGAGACAAAGGGCTGGGCCTTCATCCAAGCGCTTTTCTCGTTGTGCCAAGACACTTTGACATGCGTGTGGTGCACATAGACCACAAAGCCAATCATCGAGTTCCAAAAGAAAAACGGCACCGCCACGCCCAACAGCAGCGACAGGGCCACCGATTGGTCTGTGGCCAAGGCGGCGGCGGAAATAGCGGCCACCCACAGCGCGCCAAACACCGTCACCAAGCAGCTGTCTTTGAAGAAGATCGGGCGACGGGTGGGCATGTGCGTTTTGTTGGGGAAGAACTCGCGCTTCCACCAAATTTCAATCATGTAGTACAGACCCGGCGCCCAGCCGCTGCGGTAAGCCCGCTCGAGCAGGCGTTGCATGGGCGAGAGGGCGGCAAATTCTTCGGCTGTCAGCGGTGTCCAGACAAAATCCACGCCTTTGAGGTTGGTGTAGCCGTGGTGCACCACGTTGTGGCCGGTGTCCCACAGGCTGTAAGGCGTGAGCGAGGGCAAAAAGGCGATGCGGCCCAACACCTTGTTCAGTTCCCGGTTAGGGGTCAGGCTTTGGTGGCAAGCGTCGTGTCCAATGATGAACAGGCGACCGATCACAAAGCCCGCGGCCAGTCCGCACAGCAGCTTGGCCCACACGGGCGCCAACAGCACGGTGCCGGCGATCAAGGCCAAAAACAGCGCGTAATCCAGAAACAGCAAGACAAAAGCACGCACATAGGTGCGGCCCGACAAGGGCATCAGCCATTCACGCAGCACCTTGCGATGCGGCATGGGTTGGTCCAGGGCAATGGGCTGTTCGTGAGCGGGGGTCGAAGAAGGGGTCATAAAAAGCAGGCAAGCCAATCAGAATCAAAGTGTAGGCCCAAGGCGGTGAACTGACGATGACATAGGTCAAGCGCTGAAACAGCCAGTTCTAAAGCCCCACAACCCTTCGATTTTAAATCCCCCGGGCCGCGCAGAGTCACCTAGGTGGCGCAAGACCCTTAGCGGCAGCCGCCAATGGGGGTAAAAGGCCGCACAATGGTGCCCTCTCACTCACCGATGGAGGCTCACCATGGCATTGGCGCGGACCCTTTTCACCCCTGAACACGAACAATACCGCGATGCCCTGCGCCGCTTTTTGGACAAAGAGGTCGCCCCCCACCATGCCCGTTGGGAAGAACAACAGCATGTGGACCGCGAGGTTTGGCTCAAAGCCGCAGAGGCCGGCTTTTTGTGCGGCACCATGCCCGAGCAATGGGGTGGCTCGGGTGGCGACAAGCTGTTTTCGGTGGTCTTGATGGAAGAAATTGCCCGCATCAACGCCACCGGCTTGGGCTGGGGCTTGCATTCTGAAATCGTTGCGCCCTACCTGCTGCACTACGGCAGCGAGGCGATCAAGTCGCACTATTTGCCGGCCATGGCGCGTGGCGAAAAAATTGGCGCCATCGCCATGACCGAACCGGCGGCGGGCTCGGACCTGCAAGGCATCCGCACCACGGCCGTGCTGGAGGGCGACCATTACCGCCTGAACGGTTCCAAAACCTTCATCACCAACGGCTATTTGTCGGACTTTGTCATCGTGGTGGCCAAAACCAAACCCGACGCGGGCGCCAAAGGCACCAGCTTGCTGTTGGTCGATGCCAATTTGCCGGGCTTTACCAAAGGCAAGCCTTTGAAAAAGGCCGGGCTGAAAGCGCAAGACACCTGCGAGCTGTTTTTTGACAATGTGATGGTGCCTGCCAGCCATTTGCTCGGCGCCGAAAACCAAGGCTTCATTTATTTGATGCAAGAGCTGCCTTGGGAGCGTTTGCAGATCGCGATTTCCGGCATCGCCTGCGCCGAAGCGGCCTTGGTCCACACCGCAGCGTATGCCCACGAGCGGAAGGCCTTTGGCCAGGAAATTGCCAAGTTCCAGAACATCAAGTTCCAACTGGCCGACATGAAGACCGAAATCCAAGTGGGCCGCGTGTTTGTCGACCGCTGTATCGAGGCTTTGCTGGCTGGCGAACTCGATGCCGTCACCGCCTCCATGGCCAAGGCCTGGGCCAGCGACATGCAATGCAAGGTGCTGGACCAATGCGTGCAAATCCATGGTGGCTACGGCTTCATGTGGGAAACCTTTGTCACCCGTGCCTGGGCCGATGCCCGTGTGCAACGCATTTATGGCGGCACCAATGAAATCATGAAAGAGTTGATTGGCCGCACCGTCTGAGGACGAGCGCGCACCCGCCTTCGCCGCACCCTTTATTTACTTTCCTACCTGAGACTTTGATGACCGCACGCAACACCACCGTTCAAGCCGACGCCAACGCCCCCGCCGTGACCGCGCTCTTGGCCAATTTTGTCGCCACCCACCCGTCCAAAGGCTGGAGCGACGAGGTCGAGCAGCAAGCGCACCGCACCTTCGCCAACTGGGCCGGCTGCGCTGTGGGCCCCAGCACCCACGAAACGGTGGAAGCCGCTTTGGCCGCCGTGCAAGAGCTGGCGCCCGCGCCGCAGGCCGCCCTGCTGGGGCGCAGCGAACGCGTGGACATGGCCAACGCGGCCTTGCTCAACGGCATCAGCTCGCACACCTTTGACTTTGACGACACGCACCTGAAAACCATCATTCACCCCGCAGGCCCGGTGGCTTCGGCGGTGTTGGCGCTGGGCGAGCACATCGGTGCCACCGGCCGTCAGCTGATCGATGCCCTGGTGTTGGGCGTGGAGGTGTCGTGCCGCGTGGGTAACGCGGTGTACCCGCACCACTACGATCGCGGTTGGCACATCACTGGCTCGACCGGCATGTTGGGCAGTGCTGCCGCCTGCGCACGCTTGCTCGGCCTGGACGCGGCGCACACGCAAATGGCGCTGGGCGTGGCGGCATCTCAGCCCGTGGGTTTGCGCGAGCAGTTTGGCACCATGACCAAACCTTTTCACCCCGGCGCGGCCGCCAAAGCGGGTTTGATGTCGGCCTTGTTGGCGCGCCACGGCTTTACATCTTCGCGCCGCGCGCTGGAAGCGCCGCGGGGTTTGATGCAGGTGTTCTCCGACAAAACCGACTGGGCTGAAATCACCGAGAACCTGGGCCAGACCTGGGAGATCGCGCTCAACACCTACAAGCCGTTTGCTTGCGGCATCGTGATTCACCCCGCCATCGACGCCTGCGTGCAACTGCGCAACCAGCACAGTTTGACGGCCGACCAAATCACCCGCATCACCCTGCGCGCGCACCCCTTGGTGCAAGAGCTGACCGGCAAGAAGACCCCGCAGACCGGCTTGGAGAGCAAGTTCAGCGTGTTCCATTCCTGCGCCGTGGCCATCCTCAAAGGCCAGGCGGGCGAGCACGAATATTCTGACGAGATGGTGTTGGCCCCCACCACCATTGCGCTGCGTGACCGCGTGGAGTTGATCGTCGACCGCGCCATCCACGAGGCCTCGGTGGATGTGACCATCGAAACCACCGATGGTCGCAGCCTGCACATCTACATCGAGCGCGCCATCGGCAGCCTGGAAAAGCCCATGACCGGCGAACTGCTGAAAGCCAAGTTTGTGGACCAGAGTGAGCCCATCATTGGCCTGGCGCAGTCCAACCAAGCCTGGGACCTGTGCATGAACCTGGCCGCGCAACCTGACCTGAAAGCCCTGCTGCACAGCCTGACGCGCGCCGCTTGAGCGAGCCCCGCCCCAGGCGGGTCAATTTCAGCCAGGGCAGCCGATGAGGCGGTATGATGAAAGTGAAAAACATCACACCATGGACGCCTCGGCTTCAACATCACTTTGGGTCACCCTGGGCTTGCTCATTGCGCTGGGCTTTCGCCATGGGCTGGACCCGGACCATATCGCTGCGGTCGACGGCCTGACCCGCATGCGCTACCGTGCCCATACCCCTGCGCACCTCCCGGCATTTGGTATGGCGCGTCTGGCGGGTTTTCAATTCGCCTGCGGCCACAGCCTGAACATTTTTTTGGTCACGCTGGTGTTTTATTGGCAAGACTTTGCGTTGCCGCAGTGGCTCGAATCCTCAGGCTTGTGGCTGTCCACCGCTTTTTTGTTGTGGCTGGCCTTTGCCAATTTGCGTCAATGCTGGATCGGGCAGGCGCACACGCACCCCAGCAGCCCGGCGCAGCGCCTGATCATGCGGGTGTTCGGGCCCCTGGCCCACCCTTTGGGCGTGGGCTTTGCCTTTGCCATCTCGTTTGATGCCCTGGCCCAAGCCGGTTTGATGGCTGCCAAAGGCCACGAGCTGGGCGGCTTCGGCGTGGTCGTGGTGCTGGCGCTGGGCTTTGGCATGGGCATGGTTCTGGCCGACACCGCCAATGGCTGGCTCACGCACACGCTGGTGCGCCGCAGTGAGCGGCTGGCGCAGCAGGTCGGCCGCTGGATGAGCGGCATGGTCGGTTTTCTGGCACTGGCCGTGGTGCTGGTGAGCCATGGCAGCCAACACCTGCCTCTCTTGGCCACCGTGTGGGACGAGTGGGGCGCTTGGCTGGGGCTGAGCGTGACCGCCACGCTGTGGGCGCTGTATCTGCTCAGTCGCTGGCTTGTACAGCGGCCACTGAAGTCGGTTTGAAACTTCGCAACGCCGCCATTCACAGCGCGTTGACTGGAATCTTCAAGTAACTCACGCCATTGGCTTCCGGCGGCGGCAAGGCGCCGGCGCGGATGTTGATTTGGATTGCCGGCAAGATCAACACAGGCATGTCGAGCGTGGCGTCGCGTTGGGTGCGCATGGCCACAAAGGCGGCCTCGTCGATGCCGTCGTGCACATGCACGTTGTGCGCGCGTTGCGCGGCCACCGTGGTCTCAAACGCCACGGGGCGTGCGTTGTTCGGCGGGTAGTCGTGGCACATGAACAGGCGCGTATCGTCTGGCAAGCTCAAAATGCGCCGCACCGAGGCGTACAAAGCGCGGGCATCGCCGCCCGGGAAATCGCAGCGTGCGGTGCCCACATCGGGCATGAAGAGGGTGTCGCCGACAAACACCGCATCGCCAAACTGGTAGGCCACACAAGCTGGCGTGTGGCCGGGCACAAACAGCACTTGCGCTTGCAAGGCGCCGACCGGGAGGCGTTCGTCTGCTTTGAGCAGGCGGTCAAACTGCGAGCCGTCCACGCGGAACGCGGGCTCCAGATGGAAGATGTCTTTGAACACACTTTGCACCTGGGTGATGTGTTCGCCCATGGCGATCTGGCCACCCAACTGCGCCTTCAGATATTGCGCGGCAGACAGGTGGTCGGCATGGGCATGGGTTTCCAGAATCCACGCCACCTGCAGTTGTTGCGACCGCACAAAGGCAATCACCTGGTCCGCGCTGTCATGCCGGGTGCGGCCAGACTGGGGGTCGTAGTCCAGGACCGAGTCGATGATGGCGCAGGCCGAGCCCGGCTTTTCGTACACCACATAGGTCACGGTCCAGGTGTTCGGATCGAAGATGCCGTGCACCAAAGGTGTTGGCGCACGGGCTGTCGGGGCCGTCTGTGTCATGGTGTCACCACATGAATCAAGGTGTTTGAATTTAACCAACTTCAGTCAAAAGCGGGGGTCTGCGGTTTGACGACCGCTTGGCCTGCGGCGACCCAGGCGTCGTAGCCACCCGCAATCGAGCTGACCTGGTGGTAACCCATCTCATGCATGACTTGCGCGGCCAAGGCGGCGCGGCCACTGGTTTTGCAGTACAAGACCACGCGCAGGTCGCGGTTGGACATCTCGGGGCTGGCGCTGAGTTTGAATTCCAGCAGGCCGCGCGAGGCATGGATCGCTCCGGGCAAGTGCCCGGCGGCAAACTCGTCCGCTTCGCGCACGTCCAGCAGTACATCGGCTTCGCGAATGGCTTGTGCGGCGTCTTGCACCGAAATTTCATGCGTGGCGGCTTTGGCCGCAGTGACCAGGTCGTGGGCGGTTTTCATGGGTTCTTGCTTTCAAAAAATTCAGTCTTTCAACATGTGCGAGAGTGGCAACTTCGTGCGTTTCAGCAGCCGCGCTGCACACCGACTTTGCGCAGGATCGACTCCATCATGCACCACTCGGTCATCGCACTTTGCAGCAAGTTGGCTCCTACAAAAGCGGTGAACGCCAACCACCAAGGGCTGACAAAGAAGGGGCTGGCTTCGATGCCCATGGCCAACGAGGCCAAGATGAAGCTGCCAGCGACCAAACGCACAATTTGCCAAGATTTCATGGTTCAAACTCCTCTTAGAAATAAAAATTTCAGGCTTCGTGGCTGCGGCGATACGCCGCGTAATACAAAGTTGGGATGACCACCAGCGTGAGCACGGTGGAGACGGCAATGCCAAAGATGAGCGAGATCGCCAGGCCGTTGAAGATCGGGTCATCCAGAATGAAGAAGGCCCCCATCATCGCGGCCAGGCCGGTCAGCATGATCGGCTGCGCCCGGGTGATGGCCGATTGCACGATGGCTTGCTGAAACGGCACGCCTTGGCGCACCTGCAGGTGAATGAAGTCCACCAACAAGATCGAGTTGCGCACAATGATGCCGGCCAGCGCGATCATGCCGATCATGCTGGTGGCGGTGTAGGGCGCGCCCAGCAGCGCGTGCCCGGGCATCACGCCAATGATCGTCAAAGGGATGGGCGCCATGATGATCAGCGGCGTCAGGTAGGAGCCAAACTGCGCCACCACCAACAGGTAAATCAAGATCAGCCCCACGCCGTAGGCGGCGCCCATGTCGCGGAAGGTTTCGTAGGTCATTTGCGATTCGCCGTCCCACTTCAGGCTGTAACCGCGCCACGCATCGGCCGGCTGGCGAATGAAATACGTGTGCAGACCTTGCCCGTCGGGCGTGGCCACGGCCTGGACCGCGCTGCGCATCTTGAACATGCCATACAAGGGGCTGTCCACTTGTCCGGCCATGTCGGCGGTGACAAAGTTCACGGGCAGCAGGTCTTTGTGGATCACGGGTTGCTCGCGTGTGCTGTCGCTCACGGTGACCAGTTCGCGGATCGGCACGCCTTTGCCGCTGGCCGCGCGCACGTTCAGTTGCAGCAGGGCATTCAGGTCGCCGTGCTGGCTGGCGGGCAGCTGGATCCAGGCGGGCACCGGGTATTTGCTGCCGTCGTGCAAATAGGTGCAGGCTTCGCCGGCCAGACCGGCGCGCAAGGTGCTGACGATGGCTTGCTGGCTGATGCCCAGGAGTGCGGCTTTGCTGCGGTCAATCAACAGCAGCTGGCGCGGTGCATTGGCGATGCTGCTGTCGTCCACATCCACCACGCCGTCGGTGTTTTCAAACACGGCGCGTACCGCTTTGGCCACTTGGCGGCGACCTTCGGCCTCGGGGCCGTAAATTTCGGCGACGATGGGTGAGAGCACTGGCGGGCCGGGCGGCACCTCCACCACCTTCACATTCGCGCCATGCGCCAGGCCGATTTTTTGCAAGGCGGGCCGCACCCGCGTGGCGATGGCGTGACTCTGGTCGCTGCGGTGCGCTTTGTCCACCAAGTTGACCTGGAGGTCGCCCATCTCGCTGCTGGTGCGCAAATAGTACTGACGCACCAGGCCGTTGAAGTTGATGGGCGCGGCCGTGCCGGCGTAGGCTTGGTAGTGGGCCACTTCGGGCACCGTGGCCAGGTACGCGCCCAGGTCGTGCAAGGTGGCCGCCGTGGCCTCCACGGGTGTGCCGGCAGGCATGTCGACGATGACCTGAAATTCCGACTTGTTGTCGAACGGCAGCATTTTCAGCAGCACCAGACCGGTCGCGGGCAAGACCAATGAAATGGCAATCAACCCGGCAATGCCCAGGCCCAAGCGTTTGCGGTGGCGTGCGCCGTGGGTCTTGTCCAGCAGGGGCTTGAAGACGCGCTGGAACAGGGGTTCGAGCTTGGCACTCCAGCCGCTGTGGTGGGTGGCGCCAGGGCCGGAGCTTGCTTGAGGGTCGGAGGGCTTCATCCACCAGCGCGCCAGCCAAGGCGTGACGACAAAAGCAATTGCCAAGGACAACAACATGCCCAGGCTGGCATTGATCGGGATCGGGCTCATGTACGGGCCCATCAAGCCGCTGACAAAGGCCATGGGCAACAGCGCCGCAATCACGGTCAGCGTGGCCAAGATCGTGGGGCCGCCGACTTCATCGACCGCACCGGGAATCAGTTCTGCCAGAGTTTTGCCAGGAAACAATTGCTGGTGCCGGTGGATGTTTTCCACCACCACGATGGCGTCGTCCACCAAAATGCCGATGGAAAAAATCAGGGCAAACAACGACACCCGGTTCAAGGTGAAGCCCCAAGCCCAGGAGGCAAACAGCGTGGCCGTGAGCGTCAAAATCACCGCTGCGCCAACGATCGCGGCTTCGCGTCGGCCCAGCGCCAAAAACACCAAGGCCACCACAGAGGCCGTGGCAAACAGCAGTTTTTGAATCAGCTTCAGTGCCTTGTCGTTGGCGGTGGTGCCGTAGTTGCGGGTTTCCACCACGCGCACGTTGTCGGGGATCAACGTGCCTTGCAGTTGGGCCACGCGCTGCATGATGCCGTTGGCCACATCGATGGCGTTTTCGCCTGATTTTTTGGTGACCGACAAGGTCACCGCTGGAAACTCGCCGCCGCCGTCTTTCGCGTTCTGACCCAGCCAGACATAGCGCGTGGCGGGCAAGGGGCCGTCACTCACCTCGGCCACGTCTTTCATGAACACCGGTTTGCCGTCTTTCACGCGCACCACCAACTCGGCCACATCGCCCGCCGAGGCGAGGTAAGGCCCGGCCTCGATCGCGACGCTGCGGTTGCCGCTGAGCAGATCGCCCACCGGCATCCCCATATTGGCCGACTGCAAGGCTTGGCGCAGATCGTCCACCGTCACGCCGAAGCCGGCCATGCGCTGCGCATCGATTTGCACCAAGGTGGCACGGTTCGGGCCGCCCAGCGTGACCACGTCGCGCGTGCCGGGCACGCGTTTGATGTCAGCCTCCATGCTGTGCGCCACGCGCTCCAAGTCAAAGCCGCTCACCTCGGGCGTGTTGCCATGCAGCGTCAGAGTGACGATGGGCACGTCGTCAATGCCTTTGGGTTTGATCAAGGGTTCGAGCACCCCCAGGCTGCGCGGCAGCCAGTCGGTGTTTTCGCGCACCGTGTCGTGCAGCCGGACCAGGGCCTCGGTGCGCGGCACGCCCCCTTTGAACTGCAGCGTGAGCACCGCCACGCCAGGGCGTGAGACGGAATACACATGCTCCACGCCCGCGATTTTGGACAACACTTGCTCGCCGGGGATGGCCACCATCTGCTCCACATCGCGCACGGATGCACCCGGGAAAGGGGCGATCACGTTGGCCATGGTCACATTGATTTGGGGCTCTTCTTCACGGGGCGTCACGCCCACCGCAAAAATGCCCAGCAACAAGGCCATCCACGCTAAAAGAGGTGTGATTTGCGCGCTTTGAAATTGCGCCGCCAGGCGGCCGGCAATGCCGAGACGGGGCGCATCTGAAGTCGAAGAGTTTTTCATGCGCAAGCCTTCAACGTCCAGAGCCCAAGCGGTTGGGGTCGGTCAGCACCTGTTCGCCGGGGCGAACGCCGCTCAGCACTTCCACCTGGCCGCCTTGCAAAGGGCCCAGCCGGACTTGGCGCAGACGCGGCTGGCCTTGGGCGTCCAGCACGAACACACCGGTCATCTCGCTGCGTTGGACGATGGCGGCTGCGGGCACAAACACCTTGGGGCTGCGCTGCGCTGCGGGTGGGTCGCTGGGGATCCAGACCCGGGCAAACATGCCCGGCGACACGCCGCGCACATGGGCGGGCAAGGCGATGCGCAATTGCGCGGTGTGCGTGCTGGCATCCACCGTGGGCAAGAGTTGCATCTGTGGCGGCGGTGTTTGGCGCAACGCATCGGCCAGCGTGCTCACGCCTTGCACCTCAAAGCGCACGGCTGGCAGCCGTTCAGCCAAACCGCCCAGCAAAGCCTGGGGCACCGCCGCGCTGATGCGCAGCGCCGAAGGGTCGTGCATCACCAGCAGCGGGCGACCCGGCATGGCCATGTCACCCAGTGTCACGGGCAGTTCGCTGACCACGCCACTGAACGGGGCTTGAATCACAAAGAACCCGGTTTGGGTTTTGGCGGCCTGGGTTTGGGCCTGCGCCGTGTGCACCTGCGCCTGGGCCGATTCCCACTGCGCTTGGGCACGGTCCAGCGCGGCTTGGCTGATGAATTGTTTCTGGAACAGCTGTTTTTGCCGCTCCAGTTCGCTGGCGGCCACACGCTGCGCGACCTGGGCGGCTTCCAGTTGGGCCGTGCTGCCGACCACCTGCTGTTGCGCGGCGCGCGCGTCAATCTGCATCAAAGTCTGGCCCGCCCGCACGCTGTCACCCGCTTTCACATGCAAGCCGACGATGGCCCCTGGCACTTGGCTGGACAGCGTGGCTTGGCGCACCGCCTCCACCACCGCGTCCAGGCGGGTTTCGTTGTTGCCTGCGGCATTAGACAGGGCGGTGAGGCTGGGGCTGGGGTGAGCTGGGGCCGCCATGGCCCCGAACCCGAACAGTGCGCCTGTGAGCGTCAGGCAAAACGCCACGCGTTGTGCCCACAGGGCGCGCTTCGGTTCGATGGGGGTCTGGAACAAGAACATGGTTTTATTTGCTTATTTGCGTATATGTGCAATTATGCAATGATATAATAAAACAAATTCCCACCACAATGTGTTTTTTTCTGACCCTGCCAAGTCGACCTGTATGAAAGACCTGCCCGAGCAAGCCCTGCAAGAAATTGCCGCCTATTTCCAGGTGCTGTCAGAGCCCACGCGGTTGCAGATCCTGAATCTGCTGCGCGAGCATGAAAAAAGCGTCGGCGAGTTGGCGCAGCTGACGGGTTTTTCCCTGGCCAATGTGTCGCGCCATTTGGCGCACATGGCCCAGCACAGCATCGTGGTCAGGGAAAGCAGGGGCACCAGCGTGTACTACCGGATTGCTGACGAGTCCATTTATGGGCTGTGCGATCTGGTGTGCGGCAGCATTGCCAAGCGCTACGAAAAAATGGCGGCCGAAAGAGCGGCCTTCACAGCGACCGTCAGCTGACGGCATTTATTTTTTCAAAGGGAGACTCATCATGATCCAAAACGTCGGCGGCATCGACCGCATTGCGCGCATCTTGGGCGGCGTGGCCTTGTTGGCACTGGCCGCCACAGATCAAATCGGGGTCTGGGGCTGGGTCCTCGGGGCCGTGGTGCTGGCCACCGGTGTCTTCAGCTTTTGCGGCCTCTACACCGTGCTGGGTGTGAACACCTGCCCCGTGCGCAAAGAAACGCCTGCGGCCGAATAAGCGCTGCGGCAAGCGCAGCATGGGCTGCTGGGGCGGTTCGGCGGTGGGACTGAATTTGTTGTCGTGATGTAACTGGTTTCGTGGGAAAATTGAAACCAAATTACATGGAGATATTCATTTATGGCCCGCGCCACCAAAATTGTTGCCACCTTAGGCCCTGCTTCCAGCGACCCTGCTTTGCTCGAAGCCATGATCCGAGCCGGGGTCAACGTGGTTCGCTTGAACTTCAGCCACGGCAAGGCGCAAGACCACATTGACCGCGCCCGCCTGGTGCGTGAAGCCGCAGCCCGTGCGGGCCGCGAAGTGGCCATCATGGCCGACCTGCAAGGCCCGAAGATCCGGGTTGGCAAATTTGCCGAAGGCAAGGTCATGCTGGAGAACGGTGCCGCCTTTGTGCTGGACGCCTCACGCACCGAACTGGGCGATGTGAATGGCGTGGGCCTCGACTACAAAGAACTGCCGCGTGACGTCAAGTCGGGCGACTTGCTGCTGTTGAACGACGGCTTGATTGTGCTGAGCGTCGATGCGGTCAAGGGCGAGCAGGTGCTCACCACTGTGAAGCTGGGCGGCGAGTTGTCCAACAACAAAGGCATCAACAAGCAAGGCGGCGGCTTGACCGCCCCGGCCTTGACCGGCAAAGACATGGACGACATCAAGACGGCCATGAGCTTTCAGGCCGACTACCTGGCGGTGAGCTTCCCCAAAAACGCCACCGACATGGAAATGGCGCGGCAACTGGCCAATGTGGCAGGCGCCGAGTACGGCCACAAGCCCGGCTTGATTGCCAAAATCGAACGCGCCGAAGCGATTCCGCGCCTGGAAGAAATCCTGTTGGCCAGCGACGGCATCATGGTCGCGCGTGGCGATTTGGCGGTTGAGGTCGGCAACGCGGTGGTGCCCGCGCTGCAAAAGCGCATGATCAAGTTGGCCCGGGTGCACGACAAGGTGGTGATCACCGCCACGCAGATGATGGAAAGCATGATCACCAACCCTGTGCCCACCCGTGCCGAAGTCAGCGACGTGGCCAACGCCGTGCTGGACGGCACCGACGCCGTGATGCTGAGCGCCGAGACGGCGGCGGGCAAATACCCGCTGGAAACCGTGCTCGAGATGGCCAAGATTTGCGCCGCCGCCGAAAGCGCCGAGCATGTGGAACTGGATGCCGACTTCAAAGGGCAGACCTTCAAACGCATCGACCAGTCCATCGCCATGGGCGCTTTGTTCACCGCGCATCACCTGGGCGCCAAAGCCATTGTGGCCCTGACCGAATCGGGCTCCACCGCCTTGTGGATGAGCCGTCACCGGGTGCACATTCCGATTTATGCGCTGACCACCAAAGTCAGCTCGCAGCGCAAGATGGCGCTGTTTCGCAACGTGCGCGCCTTGTTGATGGCCACCAGCGCCGACCGGGACACCGCCCTCGAACAAGCGGAAGGCCACCTGAAGAAACGCAAGATCGTGGAGAGTGGCGATGTGTATGCCATCACCTGCGGCGAACCCATGGGTGCACCGGGCGGCACCAACATGCTGAAGATCTGCCGCGTCAACTGACCTGCCCGTGGTGATCCCTCTGCAAGATCGCGCTCGGTTGGCCTTGATGCCTATAAAATCCAGACCAGTTACATAGCGGTTACGGGCGGTTCATTCGCCCTGCCACTGGATCTGGTTTTTAAACTTCTGGAAATTTCATCATGGCCCTCGTCTCAATGCGTGAACTGCTCGACCACGCCGCCACCCACGGTTATGGCATCCCGGCTTTCAACGTCAACAACCTGGAACAGGTGCAAGCGGTCATGACGGCCGCCGACGAAGTCGGTGCGCCCGTGATCTTGCAGGCCAGCGCGGGAGCCCGCAAGTACGCGGGTGAGCCCTTCATCAAGCACTTGATCTTGGCGGCCACTGAGCAATGGCCGCACATTCCATTGGTCATGCACCAAGACCATGGCCAAAGTCCGTCGATTTGCCAGGGCGCGATCGATCTGGGTTTTTCGTCGGTCATGATGGACGGCTCGCTGATGGAAGACGGCAAGACCCCCGCCAGCTTTGAATACAACGTCGATGTGACCCGCCGCGTGGTCGACATGGCGCACCAACTGGGCGTGTCGGTGGAGGGCGAGCTGGGTTGTTTAGGCAATCTGGAAACCGGCGAAGCCGGTGAGGAAGACGGCATTGGCGCCGAAGGCAAGCTGGACCACAGCCAAATGCTGACCGACCCCGAAGAAGCTGCGCAATTCGTCAAGGCCACCCGCTTGGATGCCCTGGCGATTGCCATTGGCACCAGCCACGGCGCCTACAAGTTCAGCCGCAAGCCCACAGGCGACATTCTGGCCATCAGCCGCGTCAAAGAAATCCATGCGCGCATTCCCAACACCCACTTGGTGATGCATGGTTCCAGCAGCGTGCCGCAAGACCTGCTGGCCTTGATCAACCAGTACGGCGGCAAGATGAAAGAAACCTACGGCGTGCCGGTGGAAGAAATTCAAGAAGCCATCAAGTTTGGCGTGCGCAAAATCAACATCGACACCGACATCCGCTTGGCCATGA
>CANFYZ010000049.1 GCA_947451385.1 Comamonadaceae bacterium
ATCAATCACGATTTCCTGGCCAACGTCCGCAGCAATCTGTTCTACTTTAATTTTTTCGCCAGCAGCAACACGATACTGTTTGCCGCCGGTTTTTATGACCGCGTACATATAAGACCTCTTGAATGGAAGTTTCCACAGGACGTCCCTGAGGAACCCAGGATTGTAACATGCAATCGCCGTTTCTGCCAGTCAATCGCCTTAACTGAGCTCATCCCGCACTCCACCCAGTGAGAGCGACTCCCTATAATGGCGGCACGTTCCGTATCCCCACGGCAAAAAAACCCTCCAGCTAGCTCCAAGTTGTCAACCTCCATCCACAACACCGCCACAGTTTTGGAACTGGTCGCGCCCGATATGGCCGAGGTCGACCTGGTGATTGCCAACCGTCTGGATTCTGGGGTGCCTTTGGTCGGTCATGTGGCCAAGTACATCATTTCGGCCGGCGGCAAACGCTTGCGGCCCGTGTTGCTGTTGCTGACCTGTGGCGCCTTGGATTACACCGATCCCCAACGTTTCAATCTGGCGGCTGTGGTGGAGTTTATTCACACCGCAACCCTCTTGCATGACGATGTGGTGGACGAATCCACAATGCGACGTGGCCGCCCCACTGCAAATGAAAATTTCGGCAATCCAGCGAGCGTCTTGGTCGGCGATTTTTTATATTCCCGCGCCTTCCAAATGATGATCGAGGCCAACAGCATGCGGGTCATGCACACCTTGGCTGATGCCACCAACGTGATCGCCGAGGGCGAAGTTCTGCAGCTCATGAACATGCATGACGCCTCTCTCGACGAAGAAGGCTATTTGCGCGTCATCCGCTCAAAAACAGCCAAGCTTTTTGAAGCCAGTGCGCGTTTAGGCGCCATTTTGGCCGGCAGCACGGCAACCGTGGAGCAAGCTTGTGCCGATTACGGCCAGGCTTTGGGCACGGCCTTTCAGGTCATCGACGACGTGCTGGATTACGACGGCAACAGCAGTGAAATGGGCAAAAATCTGGGGGACGACCTGCGCGAAGGTAAGGCAACGCTGCCCCTGATCTTGGCCATGCAACGAGGCGACGCAACACAGCGCCAGACGGTGCGCGAAGCGATTGAAACCGGTTCCATTGAGCGCTTGCTCGACATTGTGGCCATCGTTCGCGACACCGGCGCATTGACGGCCGCGCGGCAGGCCGCCTCTAACGAGGCGCAACGTGCCATCGACGCGGCTCGGCAATTGCCCAATAATGCCTACAGCCAAGCGATGGTGACCTTGGCGGCCCAGCTTCTTGAGCGCCGCACCTGACGCCCCCATAGGGCGGCGCCCCGATCATTTATTTCGAGAGCTTTCGATGTTTTCAGTTCACGCGAACGGTTTACGCCGTCATTTTGTCTGGGCCTTGAGCCTGGGATGTTTGGCTTTTTCGGTGGCGAATGCGCAGCCAGCTTTTCCCAACAAGCCGATCAAAATTGTGGTGCCCAATGCCGCGGGTGGCGCGGCCGATATCACGGCCCGCACCGTGGCACAAAAACTGTCCGAAGCGCTGGGCCAATCGGTGGTCATCGACAACAAGCCGAGTGCCGGTGGGATTGTGGCGGGCGAAATGGTGGCACGCTCTGAGCCCGATGGCCACACGCTGTTGCTGATTTCCAGCGGCACGGCGGTGAGTGCGGCTTTGTTCAAATCATTGCCTTTTGACACGGTGAAAGACTTCACTCCTGTGTCGAAGCTGGCCAGCTTCGACCTGGTGATTGCCGTGGCTGAAGGGGGTCGCTTTAAAACCTTGGCCGAGTTGCTGAGCTACGCTCGCGCCAACCCCGGTAAGCTCAATATCGGCACGCCACAAATTGGCACCACCCAAAATTTGGCCGCAGAGTTATTTCTGAGTTCGGCTGGCTTGTCAGCGCAAATTGTGCCCTTCAACGGCACGCCGCCCGTGATCACGGCGCTGCGCGGCGGTGAAATTGACGCGATGGTGGAAATTTTGGGCCCGTTGATGCCGCAAATTCAGTCCAAGGCCTTACGTCCGGTGGCGTTGCTGGGCGACAAACGGTCCAGCGTGCTTCCTGACGTCCCCGCCGTCAAAGAGGTGGGCGGCAACTTAGCGCAATTCAACGTCTCTTCCTGGAACGGCTTATCGGTTCCAGCCAAGACACCGCGCGAAGTGGTGCAACGTCTG
Organism: Comamonadaceae bacterium; assembly: GCA_947451385.1. Classification (GTDB taxonomy): domain Bacteria; phylum Pseudomonadota; class Gammaproteobacteria; order Burkholderiales; family Burkholderiaceae_C; genus Limnohabitans_A. Next base: position 2,159 of record CANFYZ010000049.1, read on the forward strand.
AGCCGCGAATTGCAAACTATTTTGGCCCTGCCCGAGGTCAAAAAACGCCTCTTGGAATTGAGCTTGTATGCCCAAGGCAGTTCGCCCGAGCAAGCTGCTGAAATTTTGAATCAAGACATTCGCCGCTGGACAGAGGTCTTGGCCAAATCAAAAATCGAAAAGCAATAACGCCGCCAGGCCAAGTGCATGCGCCTGTGGGCTCATCAGCCTGAGCAGGCGACCATCTGCGCGTTTTTATTTATTTACAAAAGCATTCATTTGATAGAGCATAGTTATTTTTATGATTTATAAAAATAACTATGGCCATGACGCTCGCTCTGGGCAACTTGGGTGGAGAAGACTCCCCCGTCGTTGCTTACCTGGAAAATATTCTCACCGAGGCGATTCAGTTGCGCGCTTCGGATGTGCACTTTGAACCCTTTGAACACAGCTACCGGGTGCGGCTTCGCATTGATGGCGAACTGCGCCAAATCCGCGCTCCGGACCGCGCACTGAAAGACAAGCTGGCCTCGCGCATCAAGGTGCTGTCGCAACTGGATATTGCGGAAAAACGCTTGCCCCAAGATGGTCGCATGAAACTGTCTTTGCCCCAGGGCGCTGTTGTGGACTTGCGCGTCAGCACCCTGCCCACCCTGTTTGGTGAAAAGATCGTCATCCGAATCTTGTCCTCAGATACATCGGGACTGGATATTCACCAATTGGGCTATGAAGAAGAAGCAAAAGTTCGGCTTTTAGAGGCGATTCGTCAACCCCATGGCATGGTCTTGGTCACGGGGCCCACAGGTTCAGGCAAAACCCAATCGCTTTATGCCTGCCTGAATGAACTGAACGCGCCAGAAGTCAACATTGCCAGCGTAGAAGACCCTTGCGAAATACATTTACAGGGGATCAACCAAGTCAATGTGCATGACAAAGCCGGATTGACCTTTGCCGTCGCCTTGCGCGCGTTTTTACGGCAAGACCCGGATGTGCTGATGGTCGGTGAGGTGCGCGATCAGGAGACCGCCGATATCGCCATTCAAGCGGCTCAAACCGGGCATTTGGTGCTTTCAACCCTGCACACCCACGACGCTCCGAGTGCGTTGTCACGGCTCAGAAACATGGGCATCGCCCCCTACAAAATCGTCTCGAGTGTGTCGTTGATCACGGCCCAAAGACTGTTGCGCCGGTTGTGCCCACATTGCAAACAATCGACAACGATCGATGCGCAAGTGTTGCGCGATGCCGGGATGGCCGATCATTTTTTGCAGGGGCCCGTTCGGACCTACCTGCCCCTGGGCTGCGATCAATGTCACAACGGGTTCTCAGGTCGTGTCGGGATTTTTCAAGTGATGCCCATCAGTCAGGTGATAGCTGATTTGATTTTGCAGGAGGCCAGCACCAGCAACATCGCCCTGCAATCACAGCAGGAGGGGGTACTCAACCTGCGCCAATCAGGCTTGCTCAAAGTGATTCAGGGCATCACCTCCCTGGAAGAAGTCTTTGGCGCCACCATCGAATAAATGAGCCTGGCTGTCACCCATGCCTGCGCCAGCTTCACCCACGATTTTGTTCATCTGGTCAGCACGAGACGCCAAGGGCCAAGTTCAAACCGGGCAGATCAGCGCGCCGCATGTCAGGCAAGCGCGGGCCATGCTGCAACACCAAGGCCTGCGGGTGATGCAGGTCAAGCGACAAAGCCCGCCTGGGTCGGTGCGTATCACGCCCCAAATGTTGGCCTTGTTTACGCGCCAACTGGCGACCCTGGTCAGGGCCGGCGTGCCCTTGCTTCAGTCGCTGGATTTGGTCACGCGCAGCTCACCCCACGTGGGCTGGGCGCGCTTAGTGCAAAGCCTGCGCCACGAGGTTGAAAATGGCTCGACCTTGCATGCGGCATTTCGCCAGCATCCCGTTCAATTCAGCCCCCTTTATTGCAGCATGGTCGCTGCCGGAGAAGCCGCTGGAATTTTGGAAGACATGCTGGACAAACTGGCTCTGACCTTAGAAAAGAATGCCGCCTTGAAATCCAAAATCCGGGCTGCGCTGATGTACCCCACGGCTGTCGTGAGTGTGGCCATGGCCGTCGTGTTGCTGATATTGCTGACCGTGGTGCCTGTCTTTCAAGATGTTTTCAAATCCATGGGGGCCACCTTACCGTTACCCACGCAATGGGTCATCGCCCTCAGTCACGGGTTGTTGCACAGTGCGTGGATCTTTGTCGTTCTGTTTGTGGGGGCCCTTGGGATCTGGCGCAGCGCTTGGCGCCGGCAGCCGGCGCAGCAGCTTTGGCTGGGCCAAAGGCAACTGCAGTTGCCATGGATTGGCCCCATGGTTCAATCAGCGGTGGTTGCCCGTTGGACACACACCTTGTCCGCGCTGCTGTCAGCAGGGGTACCTATGGTGGAAGCGCTGGGCCCGGTCGCTTCAGCATGCGATCATGCGGTCTTCGCCAAGGCATCGGAGACAATGCAGGCCAGAGTCGCGCAAGGCAGCAGCTTGAATGAGTGCCTGTCCCTGTCTGGCTTGTTCCCCGGCATGGTGGTGCAGATGTGCGCCATTGGCGAAGAAACTGGATCGTTAGACACTATGTTGGCACGCGCAGGTGTATTGCTTGAAAACGAGGTTCACGACCAAGTGTCTGGCCTGTCCAGTCTGCTGGAACCCGTGATCATGGTCCTTTTAGGCGCCGTGGTGGGCACCATTTTGGTGGCGCTGTACCTGCCTATTTTCAAACTGGGTCAGGTGTTTTAATGACCGAATTTCTGAACTTTTTGCAGCCCCATGCGGTCTGGGTCGGCGGCCTGCTGGGCTGGGTCATGGGCAGTTTTTTGAACGTGGTGATTTACCGTATGCCGATGATCCTCGAGCGGCAATGGCAACAGGATGCGGCACCCCAAGAGGTTCAGCCGCCCGTGGCATCTCAGGCTTTGGCATCGGCGCCTTTCAATCTCGCCACGCCAGCCTCGCATTGCCCACACTGTCAACACCGCTTGGCGTGGTGGCAGAACGTGCCTGTGGTGAGTTACGTTCTGCTGCAAGGCCGATGCCATGTTTGCCATGCGCAAATTGGCTGGCGCTACCTGGCGATCGAACTGTTCACCACCTTGGCCCTGGCGGCCTGTTTTCATCATTGGGGGTTAAGCTTTCAAGCGCTCATCTGGTCGGGCTTTATTTGCAACCTGTTGGCGTTGGCGGTGATCGATTGGGACACCACCTTGTTGCCGGACCCGATGACGCAATCCATGACCTGGGCCGGCTTGATTGTGGCGGCCCTCGGCCTCACGCCAGTGAGCCTGAATGATGCCTTGTGGGGTGCCGTGTCTGGCTACTTGTCACTGTGGCTGGTGTACTGGCTGTTCAAAGGGCTCACAGGCAAAGAGGGCATGGGCTACGGCGATTTCAAATTGTTTGCGGCACTGGGCGCTTGGTTTGGCTGGACCGCCTTGATCCCCCTGATTTTGATGGCCAGCTTGGCCGGGATCGCGGTGGGGTTGATACTTCAAAGTCGCCAACAATTGCGCGAACCGCATTACATTCCGTTTGGCCCTTTTTTAGCCTTGTCGGCCGGGGTGTATTTAATTTGGGGCGACATTTTTTCTCGTCTAGGATGGGCTTAAAACCATGGGCATGATTCACCACATTGGGTTGACCGGCGGCATCGGCAGCGGCAAAAGTACCGTGGCCAGCATGCTGGCCGAACGCGGCGCTGCGGTGATCGATGCAGATGCCATTTCACGAAGCCTGACGGCACCGGGTGGCCGCGCCATAGCCGCCCTGGGGCGCACTTTTGGGTCCGAGATGATCACACCAGAAGGCGCCATGGACCGCGCGGCCATGCGCCAGCGGGTGTTTACCGATGCCCAGGCCAAACTTCAACTGGAAAGCATCATCCACCCTTTGGTCGGCCAAGTCACCCAAGAGCAAACACAGCAAGCCATCGACAACGGCAAAACCTGTTTGGTCTTTGATGTGCCCTTGCTGGTGGAATCCGGTGCGCGTTGGCGCCAAAAAGTTCAGCATGTGCTGGTCGTGGACTGTGAGGTCACCACGCAAATTGAGCGGGTCATGGAAAGAAGCGCCATGAGCCAAGTCGAAGTTCAACGCATCATCGCGCAACAAGCCAGTCGAAACCAACGCTTGGCCTGTGCCGATAGCGTAATTTACAACCAAGGTATTGATCTTGCAGGATTAAAACGCGAAGTGGATTTTTGGGCGCTGCGCTTCGGGCTATGATGGCACCAACGAAAGACGACGCGTGATTCTGTACGAATACCCCTTTAACGAGCGCATCCGCACCTATCTTCGACTCCAGCAGCTGTTCAGCCGCTTGGGCAAATTGATGCCGCGTGAATCTGCCCTCGATCATCACTTTGCCTTGATCACTCTTTTCGAGATTCTCGAAGTGGCATCGCGGCCCGAGTTGAAGTCGGACGTTTTGAAAGACTTAGATCGACAAAAACAAGTCATGAATGGCTACCGTGGTAACCCCGCCATCTCAGAACAGGCCCTGGACTTGATCGTCGACCAACTCGAGCAAAATTTCGAGGCTTTGAACGCCTTGTCAGGCAAGATTGGCAGCAACTTGGGTGAAAGTGACTTTCTCAATAGCCTGAAGAGTCGCTTGGTCATCCCTGCCGGAACCTGCGAATTCGACTTGCCGGCTTACCATGCTTGGCAGCACGCGGACGCCAGTCAACGCCAAGCAGATTTGCAACAATGGTCGGCCTGCTTCGTGCCGATTTCAAAGTCGATTCAAATGCTGCTGAAAATGTTGCGCGACTCCGGCTCAGCACAAAAAGTCATGGCCACGGCAGGCCAGTTGCAACAAAACTTGCCGCAAGGGCGCACCTTCCAATTGCTGCGCTTGCGCATCGATCCTGCTCTGGGTCTGGTGCCTGAGATCAGTTGCAATCGCTTGTTGGTGGTGATTCGCCTGATGCAGCAACAAACCGACGGCCGTTTGGTGGCAAGCACCGAAGACACGGCCTTTGAAATGACCTTGTGCGCATGAGCGTGCGGGATTCGTCAGCACGTTGGGTACCTTGTCCCACCTGCGGTGGCGACAGCCTCTTCAGCCCCGAAAACGTCTACCGTCCTTTTTGCAGCGACCGGTGTAAAGGCGTGGATCTGGGAGCGTGGGCCAGCGAAAGTTTTCGCGTCCCTGAAGATAACCCGCCCGACAGCGAGACCTTTGGCGACCCCAAGCTGATGCAGTAAAGCCCGTTGCGGTGGATACCAAGGCTCAATCTGTGCGGCTGTGCGTGGGCTCTTTGAAACCCTGTTCCTCGGCCAACCAAGCCAACACCGGGACCGTACCGGGCAACACCGGCTGCATCTGAACCGGCAAACTCTGCCAAGCCGCCTGTTGCTGCTCGCGCATTTGCAGCTGCCCCTGCCAGCGGAAAATTTTGCAAAAATTCAAGCGCACCAAAGCATGGGGGTAGTCGACCATTTGTTGTTTCCACAACTGCACATCGTCCACCGCCACGGCCAAACCCAGCTCTTCCAACAACTCGCGCGACAAAGCCTGTGCCACCGATTCGCCGGCCTCCAGCTTGCCCCCCGGAAACTCCCAGTAACCGGCATACACCTTGCCTTGTGGACGCGAGGTCAACAAGAACTGCCCTGAGGCCTGCAGCAACACGCCCACCGCGACATCCACCACAGCGCGGTCCGGGCCGCCTTGGCGCGTGCGCTCGCCATCGGCGATCATCAGTGAGTCACTCATGCGCGAATGGCTTGTTGCCCCATGAAGTCGCGCGCGAACTGATAGGCCACGCGGCCGCTGCGCGAGCCGCGCTCCAGCGCCCACACCAGCGCTTCGGGGCGGGCTGATTCGATCATGGCCGCGGTAGCGCCCAAGGCAGCCATCCATTGCGCCACGATGGTCAGGTATTCGTCTTGCGAGAAAGGGTAAAAACTAACCCACAAGCCAAAGCGTTCGGACAAAGAAATTTTTTCTTCGATGACCTCGCCCGGATGCACCTCGCCATCGTCGGTGTGGGTGTAGCTCAGGTTGTCCTTCATGTATTCGGGCAACAAATGACGGCGGTTGCTGGTGGCGTAGATCAAAACGTTCGGGGTCGATGCCGCCACCGAGCCATCCAAAATCGACTTCAATGCTTTGTAACCGGGCTCGCCGTCTTCAAAGCTCAAGTCATCGCAAAAAATCATGAACTTTTCAGGCTGCCCTGCCACCACATCCACGATGTCGGGCAGGTCCACCAGATCGGCTTTATCGACTTCGATCAGGCGCAGGCCTTGTGCAGCGTAAGCGTTCAGGCAGGCCTTGATCAGAGACGATTTTCCCGTGCCGCGCGCGCCTGTCAGCAACACGTTGTTGGCAGGCAAGCCGCGCACAAACTGCTCGGTATTGCGCTGCATTTTTTCTTTTTGACCGTCAATTTCTTGCAAATCGGCCAGGGTCATGTCAGACACATGGCGCACCGGCTCCAGCACACCATGACCTGAAGCGCGCTTACGGTAACGCCAAGCGATCGCGGCGCCCCAATCCGGCGCGCTCAAAGGCTGGGGCAAAACGGCTTCAATGCGATCGACCAGCTGGCTGACTTTGGCCAGCAATTGTTCCATCGCGGTGCTCATGACCGGTAGTCCGCGTTGATGGAGACATAGTCGTGGCTCAAATCGCAGGTCCACACCGTGTCGCTGGCCGTGCCCCGCCCCAGCAGCACGCGCACCAGAATTTCGCTTTGCTTCATCACGCGTTGCCCATCCGCTTCTTGGTAGTTGGGGTTGCGCCCCCCTTGCACAGCCACCAGCACATCGTCCAAATACAGATCGATGCGGGTTTGATCCAAATCGTCGATACCGGCATAACCCACGGCCGCCAGAATGCGACCCAAATTGGGGTCGCTGGCAAAGAACGCGGTTTTCACCAAAGGTGAATGCGCAATCGCATAGGCCACTTGGCGGCATTCCTGCGCGGTTTGGCCGCCTTCGATCTGCAAGGTAATGAACTTGGTGGCGCCCTCGCCATCGCGCACGATGGCATGGGCCAATTGGCGGGCGACCTGCATCAGCGCGGCCTTCAGCGCCTGACCTTCGGTGCTGCTAAGCGAGGTGATGGGGGGATGGGCTGCCTTGCGCGTGGCGACGACGATGAACGAGTCATTGGTCGAGGTGTCACCATCGATGGTGATGCGGTTGAACGAGCCATCGGCCAACTCGGTGGTCAAGGCCTGCAACAACTTGGGGGCGATGTTCGCGTCCGTTGCCAAAAAGCCCAGCATGGTCGCCATGTTCGGGCGAATCATGCCGGCCCCTTTGCTGATGCCGGTGATGCTCACCGGGACACCCGCAATCGGCACTTGCACGCTGTAGGCCTTGGGCAAAGTGTCGGTGGTCATGATGCCCTCGGCCGCTTGGGCCCAGTGGTCGGCTTGGGCATGGGCCAGGGCAGCTGGCAGGCCCGCCACAATTCGGTCCACCGGCAAGGGTTCCATGATCACGCCCGTCGAGAAGGGCAGAATTTGGGTTGGCTTGAGCGACAGCAGCCCCGCCATGGCATCGCAAGTGGCGCGGGCATCGGCCAAACCTTGCGCCCCCGTGCCGGCATTGGCGTTGCCGGTGTTGATGACCAGGGCGCGAATCCCCTCGCCCTGACTCAAGTGCTCACGACACACCTGCACCGGCGCGGCGCAAAAACGGTTGCGGGTAAAGACGCCGGCCACCGCGCTGCCTTCGTCCAACAAGATCACGGTCAAATCCTTGCGGTTGGCTTTGCGCACGCCGGCTTCGGTGATGCCCAGGCGAACGCCGGGAACAGCCCACAAATCGGCGGCACGAGGGGAAGATAAATTGACGGGCATGACTTCTCCTTGGAAGTTTTAAACCAACTTGCCGTGGCAGTGCTTGTATTTCTTGCCGCTGCCGCATGGGCAAGGCTCGTTGCGACCCACCATGACTTTGGGTGCCGCTGTGGGCTCGGCAGCGCTGATTTGCGCAGCGCCTGATTCGTCGGGGGCGGTGTAGGTGACGTTGCTGATCGCCTCGGCTTGTGACTCGAGTTGCTGGGCGGCTTGCTCGGCTTGTTCAGCCGACTGAATTTTCACGTTCATCAGCACTTGGGTGACTTCGTTTTTCACCGAGTCCAACAACTGACCAAACAGCTCAAAGGCTTCGCGCTTGTATTCCTGCTTGGGTTGTTTTTGGGCGTAACCGCGCAGGTGAATGCCTTGGCGCAAATAGTCGAGTGCGCTCAGGTGGTCACGCCAATGGGTGTCGATGCTTTGCAGCAGGACCACGCGTTCAAAAGACAAGAAGCTCTCTGACCCCACGGCCTCTAACTTGACACTGAAACTGGCGTTCGCAGCGGCGAGCACCTTGGCCAGAATATCTTCGTCCGTGATGGCATGGGCATTTTTAACCTGCTCGCGCAGCGGCAAATCAATTTGCCATTCATCGGCCAAAACGCGCTCCAAACCCGCCAGGTCCCATTGTTCTTCAACCGTTTCGGCCGGCACGAACTGGCGCACCAGATCGGTAAAGCTGCCTTCACGCAAACTGGCGATTTGTGCATCCAAATCTTGCGCGTCCAAGATGTCATTGCGTTGCTGGTAAATGACCTTGCGTTGATCGTTGGAGACATCGTCGTATTCAAGTAATTGCTTGCGCACATCGAAGTTGCGCGCCTCGACTTTGCGTTGCGCACTTTCAATGCTGCGCGTCACAATGCCCGCCTCAATGGCCTCGCCTTCTGGCATTTTCAGACGGTCCATGATGGAGCGCACGCGGTCACCCGCAAAGATGCGCATCAATGAGTCGTCCAAGCTCAGGTAGAAGCGCGAGGAACCTGGGTCGCCCTGACGCCCCGAGCGGCCACGCAACTGGTTATCAATGCGGCGCGATTCATGGCGCTCGGTGGCAATAATGCGCAAGCCGCCCAAAGCTTTCACCTTTTCATGCTCCACCTGCCAGGCTGTGCGCAGCGCGGCGATCTGGGTTTCGCGCTCAGCCAGGCTCAAGGCCTCATCAGCCTCCACCGCTTGAACGGACTTTTCGATATTGCCGCCCAGCACAATGTCGGTGCCTCGCCCCGCCATGTTGGTGGCAATGGTGATCATGCCCGGACGTCCAGCTTGGGCCACGATGTCAGCCTCACGCGCATGCTGTTTGGCGTTCAGCACCTGGTGCGGCAGCTTGGCTTTCTCGAGCAAGCCTGAGATCAGCTCCGAGTTTTCAATCGAGGTCGTCCCCACCAACACGGGTTGGCCCCGTTCATGACATTCGCGAATGTCGCTGATCGCGGCATCGTATTTTTCTTTGGGCGTTTTGTAGACGCGATCCAACTGGTCTTGTCGCTGACTCTTTCGATTGGGTGGAATGACCACGGTTTCCAGGCCGTAAATCTCTTGAAACTCATAGGCCTCGGTATCGGCCGTGCCGGTCATGCCGCCCAGCTTGCTGTACAAGCGGAAGTAGTTTTGGAAGGTGATCGAAGCCATGGTCTGGTTCTCGGCCTGGATGTTCACCCCCTCTTTGGCTTCGACGGCTTGGTGCAAGCCATCACTCCAGCGACGACCACTCATCAATCGCCCCGTGAATTCATCGACGATGACGATTTCACCGTCTTGCACCACGTAATGTTGGTCTCGGTGGTACAAGTGATTGGCGCGCAAAGCAGCCATCAAATGGTGCATCAAACTGATGTTGGCAGGGTCATAGAGACTGGCACCTTCGGGAATCAGGCCCATGCTCAACAAAATACGTTCGGCGTTTTCGTGACCGTCTTCCGTCAGATAAATCTGGTGGGACTTTTCATCGACCGTAAAGTCGCCCGGGGTGATGATGCCTTCACCGGTGCGGGGGTCGGCCTCGCCCTCTTGGCGCTTGAGTGAGGGGACCACCTGGTTCATGGCCAGGTACTGCGCCGTGTGGTCTTCGGCTTGGCCACTGATGATCAGCGGCGTGCGCGCCTCGTCAATCAAAATCGAATCGACTTCGTCGACGATGGCGTAGTTCAAGCCACGCTGCACACGGTCGGCTGACTCGTAGACCATGTTGTCACGCAAGTAATCAAAACCGTATTCGTTGTTGGTACCGTAGGTGATGTCGGATTGGTAAGCCGCTTGCTTTTCTTCGCGCGGCATCTGAGGCAAATTAATGCCCACCGACAAACCCAAAAAGTTATACAAGCGCGCCATCCACTGCGCATCGCGGTTGGCAAGGTAATCGTTCACGGTCACCACGTGCACCCCTTTGCCAGTCAACGCATTGAGGTACACCGGCAAGGTGGCGGTCAGGGTTTTGCCCTCGCCCGTGCCCATTTCGGCAATCTTGCCGTGATGCAGTGCAATGCCGCCAATCAACTGCACATCAAAATGGCGCATTTTCATCACGCGCTTGGAGCCCTCACGCACCACGGCAAAGGCTTCTGGCAACAGCGCATCCAAGGATTCCCCTGCGGCCACGCGTCCTTTGAACTCTTGGGTTTTCGCGCTCAGCTGCGCGTCGCTCAACAATTCCAGACTGGCCTCGAGCGCATTGATGCGCTCTGCCGTCTTGCGGTATTGCTTGACCAAGCGGTCGTTGCGACTGCCGAAAATTTGGGTGAGAAAGTTGGTAGCCATGTCTGCACGGTCCGCAAAACCCCCTATGGCGGGTTGTACGACCGGAAATCCTGTGTATGGGTGGGACTGAATCTGAGGGTGACAGTCGCCAAAACAAGGGCTTTAAAAGCTTCAAAGCCACCGGCCATTGGCACACCATCAATCTGGCCGATTTTACCCTCTCCTCTGACTGAACTCGAGGCCAATGACCCGGGGTTACGGTGTGTGGATCTCAGACTAAATCATTGCGCTGATAATGCTAACGCCCACATGCCCACCATGAGAAGACACCACCAAAGCCAATCCCTGCTGCAGGCGGCACAAGAATCTCCCACTTTGACGCAACTGAGCCAGCTCGTGCGGGAGTCCACTCAGCGTCTGCGTGCGCTCGATGCACTGATTCCGCCGGCTTTGCGAGGCGCGATTCAGGCCGGCCCCATTGAAGGCACGTCATGGTGTCTGCTCGTCAGCAGCAATGCTGCCGCTGCCAAACTGCGGCAACTGCTGCCGGCCCTCCAATCCCATTTGCAGCAACAGGGGTTCGAGGTACACACCATTCGTTTGAAAGTGTTGACCCGCACGCGGGCGTAAAAAAACCCGCGAAATGTGCATTTGCGGGTTTTTAAAAACTCAACGAGTTCAGTTCTGGTGCCGCTTGTCGGATTCGAACTGACGACCTACCGCTTACAAGGCGGGTGCTCTACCAACTGAGCTAAAGCGGCAACGGGTTGTATTCTAATTCAACTCTGCCTCTTTTCAGGGCGAGAGAAGCATTATTTGATGCGGGTCAGCGTAGGGCGCGGGGGTGGCGTTGTGTGAGGCACCACCTCAGCATCTTGCCCCTTGGGAACGGCAGTCAGCGCCCCTGAACTGGCTGTTTCTGTCAGAGGGGGAGTCGGGGGGATCAGATCGGCCACAGGCTCCAACACGCGCTCAGCACGATTCACGGGGAAAGCCATGCCTTGTCCATTTTCACGCGCATAGATCGCCATCACCCGGTTCATCGGCACCATGATCTCTCGCGGTTTACCGCCAAAGCGGGCTTTGAATTCAATAAATTCATTGCCCAACTTCAGTGAACTGGTGGCATCAAAACTGACGTTCAGAACGATCTCACCATCCTGCACGTACTCACGAGGCACCTGGACCGTCTCATCGACCATCACCGCCACATAGGGGGTCAGTCCGTTGTCAGTGCACCACTCATACAGCGCCCGAACGAGGTAGGGGCGGGTGGATGGGGATTCCTGTGCGTTCATGAACACCTCAATTATCGTGAGTCAGGGTGCACAGTTTACTTGCGCATGACTTTTTCTGAAGGCGTCAACGCTTCAATGTAGGCAGGACGAGAAAAAATCCGCTCGGCATATTTCAGCAAGGGCGCTGCATTTTTGCTCAGGTCGATGCCGTAGTAATCCAGACGCCAAAGCAAGGGGGCGATGGCCACATCCAACATGGAGAAATTGTCACCCAACATGAATTTGTTCTTCAAGAACACGGGGGCCAATTGCGTCAAACGGTCACGGATGTGGGCACGGGCCTTTTCAAGCGCTTTGTCATTGCCTTTGAGGGCACGGTTTTCCAGGGTCACCACGTGCACAAACAATTCTTTTTCGAAATTGAGCAAGAACAAACGCACGCGCGCGCGGTCCACGGGGTCACCGGGCATCAATTGCGGGTGCGGAAAGCGCTCATCGATGTACTCATTGATGATGTTGGACTCGTACAGGATCAAATCGCGCTCGACCAAGATCGGCACTTGGCCATAAGGATTCATCACGCTGATGTCTTCTGGCTTGTTGTACAGATCGACGTCGCGGATCTCAAAATCCATGCCTTTTTCGAACAGCACAAAGCGGCAACGGTGGGAAAAAGGACAGGTCGTTCCCGAATAAAGCACCATCATGGCGGAGGCTCCTAAAATCAAAAAAGAGTGGGAAACCAATTGGCTGGTTTGCCCACTCCATATTGCCCGAACAGTTCAGCCGGGCACCGAAGGTTTACTTGACGTCTTTCCAGTAGGCGGCATTCAAGCGCCAAGCAATGAAAGTGAAGAAGGCCAAGAAAATCAACACCCACACGCCAATGCGAACACGGCTATTTTGAGCGGGCTCGGCCATCCATTGCAGGTAGTTCACCAAGTCACCCACAGCCTGGTCGTACTGCAGAGGCGTCAGGGCGCCGGGTTTGACCTGCTCCCAACCTTTGAAAACGTGGGTTTCGTGGCCATGCGCTTCCACGGTGTCGTAAACAGGGCGACGTTCACCTTGCAATTCCCACAGCGGATTGGGCATGCCCACATTGGGGAAAGCCAAGTTGTTCCAGCCGGTGGGCTTGGTCTCGTCGCGGTAGTAAGTGCGCAGGTAGGTGTACAAATAGTCGGCACCGGTACCGCCGTGGCCCGAGCGTGAACGCGCCACCAAGGTCAGATCAGGTGGGTTGGCACCAAACCACAAAGCGGCTTGTTTGGGATCGATCGCCGAGCGCATGGTGTCACCCACTTTGTCGGTCGTGAACAGCAAGTTGTCTTTGATCTGCTGCTCGGTCAGGCCGATGTCTTTCAAGCGGTTGTAGCGCATGAACGCAGCCGAGTGGCAGTTCAAGCAATAGTTGACAAACAACTTGGCACCATTTTGCAAAGAGGCCAAATCGTTGGTTTTGACGGGCGCTTTATCCCAAGCAATGCCATCAGAGGACGCTTGTACGCCACCGATCAGGCTCAAAGCCAAAGCCAAACCGGCGGTCAGTTTTTTCATCATGTTCATTTTCTAGACTCTCCAGGGCTTAGTGCGCAACAAACGTCACACGATCGGGCACTTGTTTGGGCGTACCCAACTGGCTCCACCAAGGCATGAGCAAGAAGAAACCGAAATAGAACAACGAGCCCACTTGCGACACACGCTCACCCATTGGCGAGGGTGGCTGCACACCCAAGTAGCCGAGGATCAAGAAGTTGATCACGAACACGGTGTACAGGTATTTGTGCCAATCTGGACGGTAACGGATCGACTTGACTGGGCTGTTATCAAGCCATGGCAAGAAGAACAAGATGATGACGGCGCCGCCCATCACGACCACGCCCCAAAATTTGGCGTCGATCGACAACATCAAGATGGACAACACGACCGCACCGCCCACCACTGCGCCTTTGAACAAGGAAGGCAGTTTGCCTTTGAGCACCGCCAATGCGGCTCCGCCCACCACACAGGCGATCAAGGCGTACATCATTTCGCTGGTGATGGCACGCAGCATCGAATAGAAAGGCGTGAAATACCAGACCGGCGCAATGTGCAACGGCGTCTTCAACGGATCGGCTGGAATGAAGTTGTTGTACTCCAAGAAATAGCCGCCCAGCTCAGGGGCGAAGAAAACGATGGCGGTAAAAGCCATCAGGAACAGGCTGACGGAATAGATGTCGTGAACCGTGTAATAGGGGTGGAAGGGGATCCCGTCCAAAGGATGGCCGTGGGCATCTTTGGGCGCATTCGGGGCTTTGATTTCCACGCCATCAGGGTTATTGGAGCCGACTTCGTGCAGCGCAATGATGTGCGCCACCACCAAGCCCAACAGGACCAAGGGCACCGCAATCACGTGGAAGCTGAAGAAACGGTTCAAAGTGGCATCGCCCACCACAAAATCGCCACGGATCAGCAAAGCCAGATCAGGGCCAATGAAAGGAATGGCCGAGAACAAGTTCACGATCACCTGTGCGCCCCAATACGACATCTGGCCCCAAGGCAACAGATAGCCCATGAAGGCTTCCGCCATCAGGCACAAGAAAATCGCACAACCGAAGATCCAGACCAACTCACGCGGCTTGCGGTAGCTACCGTAAATCAGGCCGCGGAACATGTGCAAGTACACCACCACAAAGAAGGCCGAAGCGCCGGTGGAGTGCATGTAACGAATCAACCAGCCCCAAGGCACGTCGCGCATGATGTATTCGACCGAGGCGAAGGCCACCGCCGGTGCGCCGATGATGCCGCCAAGTGGGTTGGCATCGGGCTTGTAATGCATGACCAGGAAAATACCGGTCAGGATCTGAATCACCAAAACCAACAAGGACAAAGCGCCAAACACGTACCAAAAATTCAAATTTTTGGAAGCGTAGTACTCGCTCATGTGGGCTTTGAACAATTCCGTTGCAGGGAATCGGTTGTCCACCCAGTTCATCAACTTGGCGCCCGCAGAGGCGTTGGGAGAGATTTCTTTAAATTGAGCCATGGTGTTCTGCCTTAAGCCTTCTTGTCTTCACCCACCAACAATTTGGTGTCGGAGAGGTACATGTGGGGAGGCACTTCCAGATTATCTGGAGCGGGTTTGTTCTTGAACACGCGACCGGCCAAGTCGAAAGTCGAACCATGGCATGCGCACAAGAAGCCGCCTTGCCAATCATCGGGCAACGAAGGCTGAGGACCCGAGGCAAACTTCTCACCAGGGGAGCAACCCAAGTGGGTACAAATGCCCACCGCCACCATGAATTCAGGCTTGATCGAACGGTGGTCGTTTTTCGCGTATTCGGGAATAGGGTAAGACTTGCGGTTGGATTCGGGATCGGCCAACTGGGCTTCCACTTTTTTCAATCCGGCAATTTGCTCGGGCGTGCGACGAATGATCCAGACGGGTTTGCCGCGCCATTCCACGGTCTTTTTCTCACCGGGTTTGATGTCCGAAATATCGACCTCCACCGCAGCACCGGCAGCTTTGGCCCTCTCCGAGGGCTGGAAACTGCTGACGAAGGGGGTGGCGACAAAACCAGCGCCTACTGCGCCTGCGCCAACGGAGGCAATCAGCCAAGTCCGTTTGCTGTTGTCGACTGGGGTGTCACTCATGGGAATCCTCTAGCGAGTCAGAATCAGGGTTAACCTCTGATTGTAGCCGAGTGAAACCTGCCCAGGAAAGACGCAGTCGCCCGAAAAATACATACCAATGTGGTATATTATAGTTTTAATCATTAAATATTTAATTATGTCAATTGCAAAAGAATTTAAAGAATTTGCCTTGAAAGGCAACGTGGTGGATTTGGCGGTTGGTGTGATCATTGGCGGCGCCTTCGGCAAAATCGTCGACTCCATCGTGGGCGACTTGATCATGCCCTTGGTCAGTCGCATTTTCGGAGGCTTGGATTTCTCCAATTACTACATCGGTTTGGCGGGGCAAGCGGCAGGCTTGACCTTGGTAGAAGCCAAAAAGACCGGCGCGGTCTTCGCTTACGGTAGTTTTCTCACTGTGGCGATCAACTTCGTCATTTTGGCGTTCATTATTTTCATGATGGTCAAACAAATGAACCGCATGAACCGCGTGGAAGCCTCAGAGAATCCAGCCCCCGCCCCCGTCACCACGCCTGAAGATGTCTTGTTGTTGCGTGAAATTCGCGACAGTCTGCGCAAGTAAAAACCAAGCGCTGCGAACTAGGCGCTGGGAACTAAGCGCTGCGAGGGACGCACGCGCGCGCCATCCGAATGGCCTCGCGCATGCTCGAGGCGTCGGCCACCCCTTGGCCGGCGATGTCAAAGGCGGTGCCGTGGTCAGGACTGGTTCTGACCAAGGGCAAGCCCAAAGTCACATTCACGCCCTGTTCCACCCCCATGTATTTGACAGGGATCAAACCTTGATCGTGGTACATCGCCACCACCACATCAAACTCACCTTGTGCACCCCGCGGATGTCGGGCCCGCATGAACACCGTGTCGGGTGCAATGGGCCCCGACACCTGCAGGCCCATCGCTTTGGCGCGCTGGACCGCAGGCGCAATGATTTCGATCTCTTCTGTGCCAAACAACCCCCCCTCGCCTGCATGCGGGTTCAGGCCCGCCACGGCCATGCGGGGTGCGCGGCCCAAGGAGGCACTGAGTGCCTCGTGGGTGATGCGCAGGGTCTGCAAGACGTTGTCGAAGGTGACCGCTTGAATGGCCTGCCGTAAAGACAAATGGATGCTGACCAAGACGGTACGCAATTCATCGTTCGCCAGCATCATGCGCACCGGCACGTCCTGCACCTTTTTTTGCAAAAAGTCAGCCGCCTCGGCTTGAAGTAACTCGGTGTGGCCGGGGTAGCGGTCATAAGGATCGCCTGCCGCAGACAAGGCCTCTTTGTGCAACGGGGCGGTGACGATCGCACTGACCTCACCCCGCAGCGCGGCGCGAGCCGCCCAAAACACACAATCCCCAGCCGCACGACCTGCCAAGGCCTGAACTTGCCCCCAGGGCAAGACAGGCAAAGGGGGGAGCACCTGCAAAACGGGCACGCAATGGGCGGGAAGTCCAAAAGCTTCCGATGAATTTGAAATCTCGACGACCGTGCAAGCTGCAGCCTCGCGAACGAGCTTTGCGGCACGTTGCATCACGCCCACGTCGCCCACCACAACTGCGCCTTGCGTGGCCTGAGGGTCTTGCAAGAAGGCTTTGACAATGATTTCAGGCCCGATACCACATGGATCGCCCATGGTGATGGCCAAAGGCCGTGGCGGATGCTGAGATGGAGTGGAGAATGGCATCGCGGTTCAAGCCGGGTTGTCGATGTCGATGAAATGGTGCGCCAGACCCAGGCTTTGGGCCACATGCCCGGCCAAGGCCGGTGCACCATAACGCTCACTGGCATGGTGACCGCAAGCCAAGAATGCCACGCCCATTTCACGCGCGTAATGCATTTGAGGTTCGGATATTTCGCCGGTCAAAAAGGCGTCAGCCCCTGCCGCGATAGCCGCCTCAAAATAACCTTGTGTGCCCCCGGTGCACCAGGCCAGTTGGCGAATGGCACGTCCTGTCGGGTCGATGCACGTCACGCTGCGCCCCAGTTGCTTTGCCACATGGTCGGCCAAAGATTGGGCGTTGGCAAAAGCATGCGCGGCGGCCTGCCCCATGAAACCAAGGTCTTGATCACCGAAACGACCCGTGACCTCGAAACCCAGGACTCTGGCCAGTTGGGCATTGTTTCCCCATTCGGCATGGGCATCCAGGGGCAAATGGTAGGCCCACAAATTGACATCATGCGTCAACAGCAACTTCAACCGGTCGCGCATCCAGCCGACCACGCAGCCGTCTTGACCGCGCCAAAAAAGCCCGTGGTGCACCAGAATGCCATCTGCTTTCAAATCGATCGCAGCCTCAATCAAAGCCTTGCTCGCTGTGACCCCTGAAACCAAGGTGTGAATCTCCTGGCGGCCTTGAACCTGCAAACCATTGGGCCCGTAGTCTTTAAATCGGGCGGGTTGCAGCAACGTATCAAAGGCCTGGGTCAGTTGTTTGGCGTGGATCATGGCTTGTAAAAATGGCTTCTGCCGCCATTGTGAGTGAAGTTGTGGGGCAGCTGCGCCCACCCTGGGCAATTACCCGACAATCAGCGAATGAAAAAATATTGGCTTTTATTTTCTCAAAGCGTCACCGTCATGCTCGCCATGGTGTTTGTGGTGGCCACACTCAAACCCCAGTGGCTGATCGGCGTGCCACGCAGCGCAACGGGCATCGCACTCCAGCAAGCACCCGCCGGCGTCACTGGGCCCCGGCCTGCGGGCAGCTTGAGCGAAGCCGCTCGGCTTGCCTCGCCTGCCGTGGTGAGTATCAACACCAGCCAAAAACGACCCACACGGGGCAAAGGAAGCCCCTGGCACCGGTTTTTCAATGGCCCCAACGATGAGGGCCAGCAGGACGGCTTGGGCAGCGGCGTGATCGTCAGCCCCGAAGGCTACATCCTGACCAACCATCATGTGATTGAGGGGGCTGACGAGATTGAAGTCGTCTTGCTGGACGGGCGCAAATCCCCGGCCAAAGTGATCGGTGTAGACCCCGATACGGACCTGGCTTTGCTGCAAATACAGATGGAGAAACTGCCCTCGATCGTGCTGGGAAATCTGGACACCTTGCAGGTCGGCGATGTGGTGCTGGCCATAGGCAACCCCTTCGGTGTGGGCCAAACCGTGACCTCCGGCATTGTCAGCGCTTTGGGGCGCAACCATCTGGGGATCAACACCTTTGAAAACTTCATCCAAACCGATGCGGCCATCAACCCCGGCAATTCGGGTGGGGCTTTGGTGGACGTCAACGGGCATTTGATTGGCATTAATACGGCCATCTATTCGCGCTCAGGCGGCAACATGGGGATTGGCTTTGCGATCCCGGTATCGACAGCCAAGAGCATCATGGACAGTCTGCTCAAAGACGGCAAAGTCACGCGCGGCTGGCTGGGATTGGAGCCCGCTGAATTGAGCCAGGAATCTGCCGAAGCATTTGGCATCCCCAAGCAGGCCCAAACCGGTCAATGGCCGCAAGGGGTCTTGGTTGCTGGCGTTCTGCAGAATGGACCGGCCGCCAAAGCGGGGGTGAAACCCGGCGATGTCATCACCCAAGTCGCCAGCCATCCGATCGGCAATGTGTCTGAATTGCTGAGCCAAGTGGCCTTGCTACCTCCCGGCCAGATCGCTCAAGTGCAGGTTTTGCGCGGGCAACAAGTTCTGCAACTGATGGTCACGCCCGATGCGCGACCCTTGCGCCGGGGCCCTCATCCGCGTTGATCAATCAGGCTCTGCGGGTGCTTGGGTGTGTTTGATAAACACCTGCGCAGCCCAAATGCCCAGCTCATACAACAGGCACATGGGAATGGCCAAGGCCAATTGGGACACCACGTCGGGCGGGGTCACCACGGCCGCCACCACAAAAGCCAAGACCACAAAGTAGCCCCGGAATTCCTTCAGTTTTTCGACGCTCACCACCCCCATGCGCGCCAGCACAACCACAGCAATCGGAACCTCGAAGGTCAAACCAAACGCCAAAAACATGGACAACACGAAATCCAAATAGGCCTCAATGTCAGGCGCGGCGGTGATGCTCTTCGGAGCAAAGCTTTGAATGAACTGAAAGACCTGGCCAAAAACAAAAAAGTAGCAAAACGCCACGCCGAAAAAAAACAGCAGCGTGCTGGAAATCACCAAGGGCATGACCAATTTTTTCTCGTGGGAGTACAAGCCCGGCGCAACGAAGGCCCAAAGTTGGAACAACACCACAGGCAAAGCCAGCAAAAAGGCGGTCATCATCAAAATCTTCAGCGGCACCATGAAAGGTGAAATCACCGAGGTGGCAATCAACGTGGCCCCTTTGGGTAAATTGGCGACCAAGGGCTGTGCCAACAGGTCATACAGGGCGGCGGGTCCTGGAAACAGGGCCAAAATCATCGCGGCCACGAGGACCGCAATCAGCGCCCGGACCAAGCGGTCGCGCAACTCCATCAAGTGACTGACAAAGGGCTGCTCGGTCCCGGCGAGTTCGTCTTCGGGAGATTTCGGTGTTTCAGACATGGGTCAATTCAAGGGCTTAGGCCGGAAGCGTGCCACCCGGGCTGCGCCTGACAGGGCCCGAGTTCGGGTGCCGTTTTGATTTTTGTACCACTGGGGCATGGCCGTTTGTTTCAAGCGCCATTTCTTGCCAGGGTGCTTGTAAATGGGCGGAGGTGGTTCCCAGGAAACCGCCGCAGTGTCATCAGATAAGCCTGAGGTGGTTTCGGACCATTGCTTTTCAAAATCCTGCGCCGAGGTCTGAACCGACTGTTCAACACCGCGTGCGGCGTCTTCCATCGATTCTTTCATTTTTTTCAGCTCATCCAGGTCCATCGACCGATTGACCTCGGCCTTGACATCGGCCACATAACGCTGCGCTTTGCCAAGCAATGTGCCCAGAGTCCGGGCCACTTTGGGCAACTTCTCCGGGCCAATAACGATCAGCGCTACGGCGCCAATCAGCGCCATCTTGGAAATCCCTAAATCGAGCACAGCATCCGTTCAAGCAAGTTCAGCTCAAGACTTGGTCTTGGCTTCCACATCGATCGTGGTTTTTTCTGCGGCGGCAGCGTTGGTGACTTGACCGGCTGGTTTGTCTTCGGCAGGCGCAGCACCGTCTTTCATGCCATCTTTGAATCCCTTGACGGCGCCGCCCAAGTCAGAACCCATGTTTCTGAGCTTTTTGGTGCCGAACACCATGACCACGATCAACAGAACTATCAGCCAATGCCAAATGGAAAAAGAACCCATGAATCTCTCCTATCAACTTGCAGTGATTCTAAGTGCGAACAGGGCACATTCAGAGAAACCCCCTCATGTGCCCTGTGAATGCAAGATTTAACCGCGCAACCAGGGGCGCGGGCCCCCCATGACATGCCAATGCATGTGGTGCACCTCTTGACCGCCTTCGCGTCCGGTGTTGGTCACAATGCGGTAGCCCCCGTCAGGGTAAGGCCGACAGCCCTCCTGCAATGCCAGTTGCGGCAACAGCGTCATCAAGTGACCCATCAAGGGCGCATGCTCTGGCGTGATGTGCGCCATAGAGGGAATGTGCAACTTGGGGACCACCAAGAAATGCACCGGAGCCCAGGGGGCTATGTCATGGAATGCGAAAAGGTGTTCGTCTTCGAACACTTTGCGTGACGGGATCTGGCCCGCAATAATTTTGCAAAAAAGACAATCTGAAGGGGTCATATCGAATTTAAATTTCAAGCAGTTGCTGCCGGTTCAAGCGCACCATTCCCCAAACAATGCGGTACAGAAACCAGATGGAAATCGCCAGCCAGGCCAACCACCCTGGCAGCACGAACAAAAACCACAGCGGCGCCGTGATCAAGTACCCCAACGCCGCCCACAGCACCGAACGGATGCGGTAGCGAAAATGCGTTTCATGCCAGGTGCCTCGGGCGTCTGGCCGTTTCACCACGTCCACCAGCAACGCCACCAGCAGCAGCAACGGGCCCATTTGGGCACCCGGCACCACCGCGCAGACCGCAACGATCAGGTGCAGGATGTAACTGAACAAGCTGACGGTTTTTAAAGCGTCATCCTCTTGTGGGGTCAGCACCACTTGCATGACTCAAACGCCGCGTCTGGTCGCCATGGGTTATTCACCCGATTGTTCGCGCGCTTTTGCTTTGCGCATGGCTTTTTCATCCAAGCCACTCAGGCCCTCGCGTCGAGCCAACTCGGCCACCACATCGTCTGGGCTCAAGTCGTAATGGGCCAAGGCAATCATGCAGTGAAACCACAGGTCAGCCACCTCGCCCACCAATTTGGCTTTGTCACCGCCCTGGTCCACGTCTTTCGCTGCCATCACGGTTTCCGTGGCTTCTTCACCGATCTTTTTCAAAAAAGAATCCGGTCCCTTGTGCAAAAGCCGGGCCACATAGCTTTTTTCAGGGTCGCCGCCCTGCGCAGGTTTGCGGCTTTCAATGACTTGCGCCAACCGCGCCAACGAGTCCACAGCATTCATGGTGTTTATTTGTAAATGGTTTCAGGGTCCTTCAGGACCGGGTCCTTCGCCTGCCATTCATCGGCTTCAAGGCTTTGGAAAAAGCAGCTGTGGCGCCCCGTATGGCAAGCAATGCCAGGCGCATGGCCCTGCTGCGTCACCTGGATCAAAACCACATCGTTGTCGCAATCAAGCCGAATCTCATGCACCGTCTGCACATGACCCGACTCCTCCCCCTTGAACCACAGTTTGTTGCGGGAACGGCTGAAATACACCGCCCGCTGGAGCTCTGCCGTTTTTTGCAGCGCCTCGCGGTTCATCCAGGCGAACATCAAGACATCGCCGCTGCCCTTTTCCTGGGCGATGACGGGCACCAAGCCTTTGTCATCCCATTTGATTTTGTCGAGCCAGTTCATAAGGGGTCGATCTTAAGACATCGTTGACCCGGTGTACCCGAGCCCACCTCAGACCGGCCTGTCTGACCGGCCTGAATTCGTCGCAGAAAGAGAAACCAGGGTTTTTACCCATCCTTTTTGTCTTTAATTTTGTATACAGTCTAAAACACAAAAAAGCATGCACAACACCCCGTTGACCGCTCTTTGTTTCATTAACGTGCTTCACAGCCCAGGAGTTTCCTCCATGTCATCCTCGCCCCACCCTGTCGATGAACGTCTGCCCACCGGCCAACTGGCGGCTTTGGGCCTGCAACACGTGCTGGTCATGTACGCCGGCGCGGTGGCGGTGCCCCTGATCGTGGGCCGCGCCCTCAAGCTCAGCCCGCAAGAAGTGGCCTACCTGATCTCGGCGGATTTGTTTTGCTGCGGCCTGGTGACGCTGATCCAATCGCTCGGCGTGACCCAGTGGTTTGGCATTCGCCTGCCTGTGATGATGGGCGTGACCTTTGCCTCGGTGGCCCCCATGGTGGCCATGGCCAATGCCAACCCGGGCGCCCCCGGAGCCCAGCTGATTTTTGGCGCCATCATTGGGGCCGGCGTGATCTCCATCTTGATCGCGCCCCTGGTCTCGCGCATGCTGCGCTTCTTCCCGCCGGTGGTCACCGGCACCATCATTGCCGTCATCGGCATCAGCTTGATGCGCATCGGCATCAACTGGATTTTTGGCAACCCTTTTGGCCCGACCGCGCCCAGCATCGTTGCGCCTGAGCACAAACAGTGGCTGGACGCCGCCACGGCCGCCGCCAGCGCGCCCGGCGCGGCCTTGCCCATGCCGCCCAAAGATTTGGCCTTGCTGGCCAAAATGCCCAACCCCAAATACGCCGAACTCAACGGCGTGATGATTGCGGCGCTGGTGCTGGGCTCGATTTTG
>CANFYZ010000050.1 GCA_947451385.1 Comamonadaceae bacterium
CAGGTACTGGTTGAAGTTGTCGCCCTTGCGGAACGGAAAGCCAGTGGAGATCAAGCACTCATTGAGCTGGGTGCGTTTGCTCACGCGGATGCGGCGCTCGTTCATGAAGGCGCCACGGCCTTTGGTGGCGGTGAACAGGTCATTGCGTGTGGGGTCGTAAATCACCGCTTGTTCGATCTTGCCTCGCACCGACAAAGCGATGCTGACGCAGTACACCGGCAAGCCGTGAATGAAGTTGGTGGTGCCATCCAGCGGATCGATGATCCAGATGTGGTCTGCGTGGGGGTCGCCGTGCGTGCTGCCGGACTCTTCGGCCAGGATGCCGTGGTGCGGGTACGCGGTGAGCAGGGTTTCTAAAATCGCCGCCTCGCTGGCCAGGTCCACTTCGGTGACGAAGTCGTTGACCTGTTTTTGCGAAATCCGAACCGCCTCCACGTCCAAAGCGGCGCGGTTGATGATGGCGCCTGCGGCGCGTGCGGCTTTGACAGCCACATTGAGCATGGGGTGAAGGTTGGGAGACGACATAGATTGTTAAGAACCTGAAAAGCCGGCGTGCGATGACGTTGGCGAAGCCTTTATTTTCCCACGAAATCGCCTGGGAGGGGCTTGGCGTGGCAAACCGGTGACAAGGCGTGGACAATCTCCCCCATGAAAACCCGTTTTGTGTTGATTGAAACCAGCCACGCCGGCAATGTGGGCGCGGCCGCCCGGGCCATGAAGGTCATGGGCTTTGAAGATTTGGTGCTGGTCGCCCCGCGCTGGCCGAATGTGCTGCGCAAAGAAGAAACCATTCAGCGCGCCAGTGGCGCCAACGATGTGCTGGCCAACGCACGCATCGTGGCCACGCTAGAAGAAGCGCTGGACGGCGTGACCCACCTGTGCGCCACAGCCATGACGCCGCGTGACTTCGGCCCGCCCACGCGGGCACCCCGCGAGCACTTTGCCACGCTGGCGCAGGGCGATCATTCGGTGGCTTTCTTGTTCGGCTCCGAGCGCTACGGCATGAAAAACGAAGACGTGTACCGCTGCCATGTGGCCTTGTCGATTCCGACCAACCCCGAATTTGGCTCGCTCAATTTGGGGGCGGCGATCCAGGTGCTGGCCTACGAATGGCGCTGTGCCTTGGGCGGTTTTCCGATTCCCCTCAGCACGCCGCCCGCCGACAAAGCCGACGCGCAGCAGGTGGCCGGCATGCTGACGCATTGGGAACAGGCGCTGACCGATATTGGTTTCCTGGACCCGGCCGCGCCGAAAAAGCTCATGCCGCGTTTGAATCAGCTGTTCAACCGGGCCGACTTGAACCAGGAAGAAATCCACATTCTGCGTGGTGTGGCCAAAGCCATGAGCGCCAAGCGCACGCAGTAAAGGCTAGACTTGAGGCCTATGTTTTCACGCCTTCGCTCTGACATCCAATGCATTCTGGAACGCGACCCGGCTGCGCGCAGCACCTGGGAAGTCTTGACCTGCTACCCCGGTCTGCACGCGGTGGTGCTGCACCGCCTGGCCCACGCGTGTTGGACGAATGGCTTCAAATGGCTGGGGCGTTTTGTCTCGCACCTGGCGCGCTGGCTCACTGGCATCGAAATCCACCCAGGCGCGAAAATCGGTGAGCGGGTATTTTTTGACCATGCCATGGGCGTGGTGGTGGGCGAGACCGCGGAGATCGGCGACGGCTGCACGATTTACCAAGGCGTGACCCTGGGCGGTACCACGCTGTACAAGGGCACCAAGCGGCACCCGACCCTGGGCAAAGATGTGGTGGTCAGCGCCGGGGCCAAGGTGCTGGGCGGTTTTGTGGTCGGCGATGGGGCCAAGATCGGCAGCAACGCGGTGGTGATCAAGCCTGTGCCTCCCGGGGCCACGGCGGTGGGCATTCCGGCGCGCATCATCCCGTCCAAAGCAGGCGAGAGCGCCGATGTTTCGGGCACCGAGCCCAAGTTCAACGCCTACGGCATCACGCAGGAAGACGATCCGGTGAGCCAGGCGCTGAAAGGCTTGATCGACAACGCCTCAGGTCAAGAGCACCAAATTGCGCTGCTGTGGAAAGCCATCGAGCAGCTGTCTGCCCAGCAGCAGGTGCAACTGCCGCAAGACGCCGCGCGCAGTGAGAGCTTTGAGGCCGAGAAGTTGAATCAACTGGTCGGCAAATAAGAAGCCTCGCCTGAGACTTCTGCGCAGAATTTCAGCGCTGGCGTATCGCGGTCTTGGGCCTGAAGGCTTTGCACACCTCGTCCCGGGTTTCCATGTACGGCCCGCCGATCAAATCCACGCAATAGGGCACGGCGGCAAAAATGCCGTGCACCACGGACTGGCCGCTGGCGTCTTTCAAACCTTCGAGCGTTTCGGCAATCGATTTGGGTTGTCCGGGCAGGTTGATGATCAGGCTCTGCCCGCGAATCACCGCCACTTGGCGCGACAGGATGGCGGTGGGCACAAACTTCAGACTGATTTGGCGCATTTGCTCGCCAAAACCCGGCATTTCCTTGTCGGCCACCGCCAGCGTGGCCTCCGGTGTCACGTCACGCAGCGCGGGGCCGGTGCCGCCGGTGGTCAGGACCAGGTTGCAACCCGCGTCGACCAACGCGATCAAGGTGGCGCTGATGCGCTCTTTCTCGTCGGGAATCAGGCGCGGCTCGAAGGTGATCGGGTTGTGCAGCGCGCGCGTCAGCCAGTCTTGCAACGCCGGCAGGCCTTTGTCTTCGTACACGCCGGTGCTGGCGCGGTCGCTGATGGAGACGATGCCGATCTTCACGGCGTCATAGGTGATATCGGTCATGGGGTCAGTCGATGCTGGGCGTGTCGGACGTGGCCTCGGGTTCAGGCTGCGCCGTCAGGTGCTCGCGCACCAGTTGAAAAATTTCGCGGTAGGCGCGGCCCTGTCGCGGGGCCAGACCTTGCGACACGGCGGCTTTGCTGGCCGCCGGTGCGTCTTTGCGGGCTTGCCGAATCAGCGCCCGCAGCTGTTGTGTGTCGGTGGCGGGAAAGCTGTTGAACCAGATGGCAAACGCGTCATCGTCTGCAATCAACCGGTCGCGCCATTGCTCGGCCAGGTGCAGGTTCACGGTTTCTTGGGCTGAGCCCTGGGTTTGCTCTTGCAAAGCGTCACGGATGCCTTGTACCTCGGCCTCATCGAGCTTGCGCATGAGCTTGCCGATGAATTGCATTTGCCGCCGCTTGCCTTCAAAGTTGGTGATGCGTTTGGCGTCGTGCACCGCTTCGAGTAACTTGTCGGGCAGGGCGATTTTGTCCATCAAGTCGGCGCGCAAAGTCAGCAGGCTCACGCCCAGCTTTTGCAGCTCGTCACTTTCGCGTTTCAGGTCGGTGCGGCTGGGCTCGTCGCCACCTTTCAGTTCGCGTTTGAGTTCCAGGTCCAACTCGCTGCCTTCGGCAACAAATTGACCTTGAACGAAGTAGCCTTTTTTGAATTTACGGGGCATCGGGGAGGTGATTCAGCTGTAGACGTGTCGGCAAGTATCATAGCCGTCACCATGAGCACACACAAAACTGCAAAAGCGCCTCTGGCGACCCCCCACGCCCCACAGGATCACAGCACCGCGCACAGCGGCTTCAGCTACAGCCGTGATTTTTTCGAAGACTTGGTCGACACGGCCTTGAAACACGCCAAAAAGTTGGGGGCCACCAACGCCGGTGCCGAGGCCTCGGAAGGTTGTGGTTTGTCGGTCAGCGTGCGCAAGGGCGAGCTTGAAAATGTGGAGCGCAACCGTGACAAATCTTTGGGTGTGACGGTGTATGTCGGCAACCGACGTGGCAACGCCAGCACCTCTGATTTTTCCACTGCGGCCATCCACCAAACGGTGCAGGCGGCGTTTGACATTGCCCGTTTCACTGCCGAAGACCCGACCGCAGGACTGCCGGACGAGGCCGATATTGAAACCGAATACCGCGACCTGGACCTGTTTCACCCTTGGTCGGTGAGCAGCGAAGAGGCGGCGCAAATGGCCATGGCCTGCGAAGCGGCAGCGCTGCAAACCTCGCGCCGCATCACCAACAGCGAAGGCGCTGGTGTGTCGGCCCAGCAAAGCCATTTTTTCAGCGCCCACACGCACGGGTTTCGCGGCGGGTACGCCAGCTCACGCCACAGCCTGTCGGTGGCCCCGATTGCCTCGCTGCCCGGTAAAAACGCCGAAATGCAGCGCGACGCCTGGTACAGCTCCATGCGCTCGGCCAGCGAGATGGCCCGCCCCGAGGCGGTCGGCCGCTATGCGGCGCAGCGCGCCCTGAGCCGCTTGGGCAGCCGCAAAATCCCCACCACCGAATGCCCGGTGCTGTTCGAGTCGCCGTTGGCGGCGGGGTTGCTGGGGGGGTATGTGCAAGCCACCAGCGGTGGCGCGCTGTACCGCAAGAGCAGCTTTTTGCTGGACTCCCTGGGCAAACCGGTGTTTCCCAAACACATCGATATTTTTGAAGACCCGTTTGAGCTGCGCGGCAAAGGCAGCTCGCCCTTTGACGACGAGGGCGTGCGCTCTGTGCCGCGCCACGTGGTCAAGGGCGGTCGGGTGGAAGGCTATTTTTTGAGCAGCTATTCGGCGCGCAAACTGGGCATGAAAACCACCGGCAACGCGGGCGGCTCGCACAACCTGATCATGCGTTCGCGCCTGACCCAGGCCAGCGACGATCTGGACGCGATGATGAAAAAATTGGGCACCGGTTTGTTCGTGATCGAACTCATGGGCCAGGGCGTGAACTATGTCACCGGCGACTATTCACGCGGTGCCAGCGGTTTTTGGGTGGAGAACGGCGAGATCGCTTACCCGGTGCACGAGATCACGATTGCCGGTAATTTGAAAACCATGTTCAAAGGCATTGAGGCGATGGGCGCCGACGCTTACAACTACGGTGCCAAGACGGTGGGCTCGATCCTCGTCAACCGCATGAAGGTGGCCGGCAGCTAGGGTCTTTAACGCCAGTGGCGTTGCCGGATGTCTTCAAAATGCGCAGCCCATTGCCGGGTCAAGTCGCGTTGGTAATCTTGCAATTTTTGCCCTGGCATTTGGTCGTGCTGGGGTGTGAAAGGGCAGGGCGCGTCCGTTTTCTGACCTGACAATTGCTCCAGCACAGCCAAACCCCAAAACGGCACGGAGACAGGACAATAGCCGCCTTCGTGGGTCATGACCAATCGGCCCTGCGCGTGGCGCTGTGCCACATCCATCACGGCATCGGTCATCCAGCGAAAGGCTACGCCATCGAGCAGCATGCGGCCCAGGGGGTCAAAGCGCCCGGCATCGTAGCCACAGGCCACAATGATGAGTTCGGGGCGATAGGCTTCCAAAGCAGGCAGCACGATGCCCTCAAACGCTTCGCGGTAAGCGCCAAACCCACAACCCGGCGGCAGCGGGATGTTCAGGTTGTAGCCCAAGCCCTGGTCGATGCCCAGCTCGTCGGCTTCACCTTGGACCATTAAATAGCCCGCTTGTTGGTGCACCGAGATCGTCAGCACATCGCTGCGGTGTTCAAAGCATTTTTGTGTGCCGTTGCCAAAGTGCACGTCCCAGTCGACGATGGCCACCCGTTGCAAACCATAGGCCTCGATCGCATGGGCGGCGGCCAGGGCCGCATTGGAGAACACACAAAAGCCCATGCCCTGTTCTGGTTCGGCATGGTGGCCGGGCGGGCGCGTCAAGGCGTAGGCCGCCTGGGCGTGGCCTTGCAGCACGGCATCCACCGCGCTCAAGGCGCAACCTGCAGAGCGTGTGGCAGCCTCCCAGCCGTTGGCCGAAATGGGCGCGCCCACGCCAGTGTCCCCCCCCCCTTGTTGGGCAATGGCTTGCACTTTGCGCACATATTCGGCGCTGTGAATGCGCGTGAGTTCATGCACTTGTGCATCGCGCGAAGGCATGACGTTCAATTGCGACATCAAGCCACTGACTTGCAGCAAGTTGTGCAGCCGTCGCTTGGGGTCCGCGTTTTCAATATGGCGGTTGTAGGGCTCAATGTAGCCACCGGGTTTGAGCATGAGGGCGTAGTTGCCGGGGTCATGCCAAAAGCACAATTCATCGGTGATGTAGGCGGTGGTTTTCATGGTTTCACGCGCTTTGTAAGCAGGCCAGAGAGCCAGGGCCAAATGATCAGCAGCGCGGTGGTGGCGAGCAAGACCGCCGAAACAGGGCGCTCCCAAAAGGGGGCGAACGCGCCTTCGCTGCGGCCAAAGGCTTGGCGCAGTGAGGCCTCTAAAGTGTCGCCCATGACCATGCCCAAAATCAAAGGAATGGTGGGGATGTTGGCGCGTGCGCAGACCAGCCCCAGAACGCCAAAGACTGTGGCAATGATCACGTAATACATGCTGTTGGCCGCTGAAAATGCGCCGACAAAACATAGCGCCAAAATAGCCAGCCCCAAAATGCGCGGGTTGACATAGGCCAGGCGCGCCAGGGGTTTGACGGTGAGGACCAGCAGGGCCAGGATCACGACGTTGATGACCAGCAAGGAGGCCAGCACACCGTTGATGATCTCGGGGCGGTCCATGAACAAGGAGGGTCCGGGCACGATGCCGTGCACCACGAACACGCCCATGATGATCGCGGTGATCGCATCCCCCGGAATGCCCAGAGTGAGCACCGTGATCATGGCCCCGCCTGAGTTGGAGTTATTTGCGCACTCGGCTGCCACAATGCCTTCAGGGTTGCCCTGACCAAAGGGGGTGGGGTCTTTGGCACCGCGTTGGGTCCAGAAATAGGCCAGCGAAGTGGACAGCGCCGCGCCGACTGCTGGCAGCACACCGATGGCTGAGCCCAAAAACAAACCCTTGGCCATGGCCCGGGGGTAGCGAAACGGCTCCAAAAATCCGCGCCAGGACAGGCCTGCGGTCTGAATCAGGGAGGCGTCAAAGCTGGGCACGGGCGAGCTGACCATGACCAGTGCCTGGGCCATGCCAAACAAGCCCACGGCCACAGGCACCAGGGGAATGCCACTGAGCACACCGGCCAGCCCGAAGGTGTAGCGTTGCTCGTTGGAGTTCGGGTCGATGCCCACGGTGGCCAAGAAAAAGCCCAGGCCCATCATCATCATGGCCGAGGCAAATTGTCTGCGATAGGCCTTGCCCACACAAACGGTTGCCAGCACGATGGCCATGACGCTTTCGGGTGCGCCAAAACGGGCCGCGAAACTGGCCATGGGCCGCGCGGCCAGCCCAAGCAGCAACGCGCTGGCGATGCCACCGACAAAGGCCGACATGAAAGCCAACGAGAGGGCACGTTGCGCCTGGCCATTCTGGGCCATCGGGTAGCCGTCGAACATGGTCATGATCGACGAGGCCTCGCCCGGGGTGCGAATCAAAATAGAGGTGACGGCACCGCCATAAAAAGCACCGCAGTACACGCCCAGCAACAGTGAAATGCCTGCCAGCGGGGCCATCCCGTATGTGAACGGCAGCAGCACCGCGATCGTCACGCCAGGGCCCACGCCGGGCAAAACACCGACCACAATGCCCAGCGCCGCGCCGATCAACAAGGACACCGCAATTTGCCAGGTGCCCAAAGCGGCAAAGCCTTGGCTCAAACTTTCAAAAAATTCCATATTCACACCAGCCAGCCATGGCCGAAGGACACCTTGAGCACTTGGACAAACACCAGCCACATCGTCAGGGCCAGCAGCAGGCTCAGGCTGAGCGTGACCCGCCGACCCAGGCGCAGCCACAGACCGCTGGCCAGCAAAAAGAGCGCGGTACTGCTGCCGTAGCCCAGCCATGGCACGGCCACCATGTACAGCCCGAACAAGGCCAGCATGCCCAATGCCTGGCGCATGCTGGCTTGGCTGGAGTCGAGTTCGTCCGAATCCGCCACCTCGACGGTCTGACGCCTTTGGCAAAGTTCAAATCCCCCCGCCAGGCAGGTCAAAGCCAACGCCATGCGCGGAAAAAAAGCGGCCGACTCGAACCAGGCCGCCTGCGTGGGGTAGGGCGTGATCAGCTGGGGGGTGGCGACCCAGATGGCTGCGGCCACCAGGACAAACAGGACAATCAAGCCCTTGTCCCAGGAGCCCTGCCGGGCCACCCGTGGCGATGGTGTGCTCACTTTTTGGCGAAACCTAATTCGTTCATCAACTCAGCGATCCATTTGGAGTCATCGGCCACACGCTTGGTCATTTGGTCGGCGGTCATGGGCAAGGCCGCAATGCCGGCCTTTTTGAACTGGTCTTGCACCGGCTTGTCTTTCAAGGCCTCCATCATCACAGCCGACAGTTTGTTGACAATGTCTTTGGGCACGCCTGCGGGCGCTGCCATCCCGCCCCAGGAGTAAATGTCGCCATAGCCCTCTTCGGCCGGGGTGGCGGCGCTGGGAAACACTGGGTTGCGCACCGGGCCCCAGGCCGAGAGGATTTTTACCTGGCCGGTTTTGGCATAGGAGATCGCGCCTTCCGCACCGGCAGTGGTGATGTCGGCATCGCCGGCCACCAGTTCCTTGGCGCTGGGGTTGGGGAAGGAGACG
This sequence comes from Comamonadaceae bacterium, assembly GCA_947451385.1. Classification (GTDB taxonomy): domain Bacteria; phylum Pseudomonadota; class Gammaproteobacteria; order Burkholderiales; family Burkholderiaceae_C; genus Limnohabitans_A. The sequence continues at coordinate 8,445 of CANFYZ010000050.1, forward strand.
ACCTTGTAGGGCCAGCCGTCTTTTTTGGCGATCTTGGCCGCAATCAGGGCCGGAACCGCAGCCGGGGCATAGCTGCCAATGGTGACGGGCTTGCCTTGCTGCTTGGCCCAGGTGGCAAACTCTTTCAGGTTGTTGGCTGGAATGTCACCGCGCGAGGCCAGCACAAAATCGTTGATCAGCATGCCGCCCACCGACTGGTAGTCGGCCATTTTGTAAGGGGTGTTGCCGGCAATGATTTGCGAGATACCCGGGCCAGGCGTCCAGGTGCCGATGGTGTAGCCATCAGGTTTGGCCCGTGTCATTTCGGCAAAGCCGACCACGCCGCCGCCGCCAGGTTTGTTTATCACCTGCACCGGCACACCCAGCCGTTTGCTCATGCCCTCGGCCAGCAGCCGGGTCACCACGTCCATGTCGTTGCCCGGTGGATAGGGGTAGATGATCTCGATGGGTTTGCTGGGCCACTTGTCCTGCGCCAGCGAGGGCAAAGCTACTGCTAAAGCCATGGCGGCGAGGGCGAGTAAACGAAAGCGTTGGGTCATGAAGAGCTCCTGTCGGTCGGGTAAAGGGGTGCAAGGATTAGACTTTTTCAGCTGCTTGGAAGGCAATGTGTAAAACCCTGAGCATCTCGTCGACGTGCGCGCGCGAGAAGACCAGGGGGGGGGACAGGATCAGCCGATTGCCTTGCACGCGGATGATCGCGCCAGCCTGGCGCGCTGTGCCGACCAGCGTCTGGATATAGGCCGAAGGCGGCAACAACATGGTTTTGCTGGCTTTGTCGCTCACCAGTTCGATGGCCGCCATCATGCCTTTGCCGCGCACTTCGCCCACGTGGGCATAGGCCATCAGGGCTTGCAATTGCTCTTGCATATAGGCCCCGGTGCGGCTGGCGTTGCCGGGCAGGTCTTCGCGGGTCACCAGGTCCAGGTTGGCGTTGGCTGCGGCACAGGCCAGGGCATGGCCAGAGTAGGTGTAGCCATGCATCAGCGCCGCAGGCACGCCCGGTTGGTTCCAGGCGCTGGCCACGCGATCGTTGATGAGCGTGGCCCCCAGGGGCACATAGCCTGAATTGATGCCCTTGGCCATGGCCATGATGTCCGGGGCCACGCCCCAGGCGCGGGCACCGCACAAGGTACCAATGCGGCCAAAGCCGGTCACGATTTCGTCGCTGATCAGCAAGATGCCATGTGCGTCCAGGAGTTGGCGAAGACCGAGCCAGTAGCTCTCGTGCGGCACGATCACACCGCCAGCCCCCTGTACCGGTTCGGCCACCAGGGCGGCAATGTGGTGTGCCCCAACCTGCTCTATCAACTGCGCCAATTGGTCCAGACACAGCTGCGCCAGTTGGGCCGGATCGGTTTGGTTCCAGGGGTTGCGGTAGGTGTAGGGTGTTTCGGCCAGATGACAGCCCGGCAACAGCGGCTCATAGGCACTTCGAAACATCGGGTTGCCATTGATGGATGCACCACCAAAATGCACACCGTGATAGCCCCACTTGAGCGAGATGAATTGGTGGCGGTCAGGTTGCCTTTGCAGTTTCCAGTATTGACGGGCCAGTTTGAGGGCAGTCTCCACCGCGTCCGAGCCGCCGGAGGAAAAGAATACCTTGTTCATCCTTTCCGGTGCGAACATCTGCATCAGCCGTGCCGACAACTCGATGGCCGGTGGGTTGGAAGTGTTTTGAAAGGTCGAGTAGTAGGCCAGCTTGTCCAATTGCGCCTTCATGGCGGCAATCACCTCGGGACGGTTGTGTCCGACATTGACGTTCCACAAAGAGGCCACGGTGTCCAGATAGCGTTTGCCATCGATGTCGTAGACGTAAACCCCTTCGCCTCGGTCGATGATCAGGGGCGGCGAAGCCTGGACCGCCTTGGGGTCGATCATCGGGTGGTACATGTGCTGCGCATTGGCGCTGCGGACATCAAAAGACAGATTGCTCATGCGCGCAAGCATAGGCAGCAAGTCGGTGATGGAAAAAATCCATTATCCTCAGGTCTTTCCCTATACCCGCTGTGAGCTACATGGTTTCTTTAGACACATCGTTGGGGGTGCAAGCCCCCATCCCTCAGTTTGAAAATCCCCGCTCCATTTTTGATTTGGTGAACTTCAGAGTCTCGGAGTTCATCGGCGTGAGTGGCTCCCTGGTCACGCGTTTGTGTGAAAGTGAATACGGCATCACCCGCGAGGAATGGCAATTCGTCGCCATGTTGGCTGAGTTGAACGCCATGTCGCCTTCGGACCTGGCGGCGCGCACCACGGTGGACCGCTCGCAAACTTCAAAGACCTTGCGCACCCTGATGGGCAAAGGCCTGGTGGATCGCCTGCCAGTGCCCGGGGATGGGCGTAAAGCCCGGGTCTTGCTGACCGAGGCGGGTCGGCACTTGTACAGCTTGATTTTTCCGCGGGTGGTGCAAGTCCACCAAGAGGTGTTGAGCGATTTGTCTGTACAAGACCAGCAGGCGCTAGCGCGGTATTTGAACGCCATGCAAGCGCGCGCGTGGGCGTTGACGCAATCGAAAGCGTACAAACCGCAAGGTGCGGGTGGCCGTCGTCAGGGCGGCAGTCGGGTCCATTGGAAGAAGACACCGCTGCCACTGCCCTGAAAGGGCTTGGGGTGTGACTCAGCCCGCCAATGCGGCTTTCACAGCGGCAGAGACTTGCCCCATATCGGCCTTGCCCGCCAACTGGGTTTTGACCGCACCCATGACCTTGCCCATGTCGCCCGGGCCTTTGGCACCCAGTGAAGCGACGATGGCTTGCACCGCGGCGGTGACCTCTTCGGCCGACATGCGCGCGGGCAAGTAGGCTTGCAGCACCTGCAACTCGGCTTTTTCTTTGTCGGCAAGATCTTGGCGGGCGGCTTGCTCGAACGCGGCGATCGAATCTTTGCGCTGCTTGATCAGCTTGTCCACGATGGCCACGACCATGGGGTCGTCCAAGGTCACGCGCTCGTCGACTTCTTTTTGCTTCATGGCCGAGAGCAGCAAACGGATGGTGCCCAAGCGTTCGCTGTCTTTGGCCCGCATGGCGGTTTTCATGTCTTCGGTGATCTGGTCTTTGAGGCTCATGGGGTGTCCAAAAGTGAGGTGTGAAACGGCAATTAAAAAAGCCCGCTTGAGCGTCCTCCAGCGGGCTTGTGCAGAGCCAAAAGGCTCAGCAGCTGAAGATCAATACATCTTCTTGGGCAATTGCATGCTGCGAACGCGCTTGTAGTGGCGTTTCACGGCAGCGGCTTTCTTGCGCTTGCGCTCGGTGGTGGGCTTCTCGTAGAACTCGCGGGCACGCAAGTCGGTCAGCAGGCCGAGTTTTTCGATGGTGCGCTTGAAGCGACGCAGTGCGACGTCAAACGGCTCGTTTTCTTTCACGCGAATGGTGGTCATTGAATCAATTTTTCCAAAAATGTGCCGGCTGCAGCGTCAAGGCAGATCGATTCCTTGGCGCTCAGTTTCGGCGGTTCCCCGTCATGAACTAGTATTTGGCCGACGGAGGTTTGCCAGCAAAGCCTGAGATTATATAACTTCTTGCTTCCTGTTTTGCGCCAGGGCCTGCGCACAGGCGTAGGCGCTGGACCAGGCCCACTGAAAGTTGTAACCGCCCAGCCAGCCGGTCACATCCACCACCTCGCCAATGAAATACAGGCCGGGCTGCTTGGACTCCATGGTTTGCGAGGACACATCCCGTGTGTCCACCCCGCCCAGCGTGACCTCGGCTTTTTTGTAGCCCTCGCTGCCGTTGGGCGTCAGGCTCCAGCGGGCCAAGGCCTCGGCCAGTTGACTCAGCGCCTTGTCGGGCACCTCGCTTGCCGGGCGTTGCAACTCAGGGCGTTGCGACACCCAGGCCTCGGCCAGTCGGCTGGGCACCCACTGGGCCAACTCGTTGCCCAGCAGCTTGCGCGAGCGGCGTTTGGCATCGCTCAGGCGCTCGGGCAGGTCCAGGTCCGGGGCCAGGTTCAGTCGAATCGGCGAACCCGTCTGCCAATAGCTGGAGATTTGCAGCACCGCCGGGCCAGACAAACCCCGGTGCGTGAACAGCAAGTCTTCTTCAAAATGCATGCGCTGTTTTTTCTCGCCCGTCTCAATGCCCACGGGCAGGGCCAAACCGGCCAGTTGCGCGTAAGGGGCCCAGGCCGCGCCGTCAAAGGTCAGCGGCACCAACCCCGGGCGGCGCTCCACCAGCCGTAGCCCGAACTGGCTGGCGATGCGGTAGCCCCAGTCGCTGGCCCCAATTTGCGGGATCGACAAGCCGCCAGTGGCCACCACGAGTGATGTGGTGGTGACCGGGCCTTGGTCGGTGCTCAGGGTGTAGTGGCCTTGTTTGTCGGCCCCGGTGCTGGCATGGTGCTGCACCGATTTCACGCCGCAGCCCGCCCAGCGGGTCACGCCACCCGCGTCGCATTCGGCCAGCAGCATGCGGATGATGTCTTCGGCCGAGTGGTCGCAAAAGAGCTGGCCTTTGTGTTTTTCGTGAAACGCAATGCCGTGTTTTTGCACCAGATCGATGAAGTCCTGTGGCGTGTAACGTGACAGGGCCGAGCGGCAAAAGTGCGGGTTCTGGCTGATGAAGTGCTTGTCCGGTGCCGAGGCATCGAGCATGCGGTTGGTGAAATTGCAGCGCCCACCGCCCGAGATGCGGATTTTCTCGGCCACTTTGGTGCTGTGGTCCAGCAGCAGCACGCTCAATCCGGCTTGTCCGGCCACGCCGGCGCAAAACAAACCGGCCGCGCCAGCGCCCACGATCACCACATCAAAGGAATTCATGGGGCCAGAGTTTAGGGCTTGGCACGCGACGCGGCGGTGTACTCGAACAATTGTTCATTGACCTCAGCGCCCCAATGTTGGCCCAGCGCTTGGTGGGTCAATTTAAAACCAGCGGCTTCATACAAATGGCGGGCCGCATGCAGGCCTTCGAAGGTGGACAAAACCACGCGGGGGTAGCCTTGTCGCTGACAAAAGTCCATGGCCTGGTGCAGCAGGGTGCGGCCCAGGCCTTGGCCGCGCAGCGCTTCAGAGGTGATGAACCAGCGCAGATGCGCGCCCCGTGTGGCGGCTTGCGCGCCGTCAATGGCGATGGCGCCGTGCACGGCTTGCGTGGCCGCGTCGCGCACCAGCCAGAGGCCGTCTTGCGCGGGGTTGTAGCGCTCACAAAACTCAGTCAATTCCCGTGCCACACGGCTCTCAAACGGCAAACCGAAACCCACCAGCGGGTGGTAGTACTCGGCATGCAACTGCGCAATGCGGCCTATGCAGCCCGGGGTGTAGCCCGAAGTGATGGTCCAGCGCATCGCTAAGCTGCCTGTCGGTTCAGGCCGCACGGGCCTGGTCAGCTACAGGGTGCGCCAGGTTGTGGGCTTGCCAAGCGGAGGCCCCTTGCACCACATCGCCGACCACGATCACGCTCGGGCTGTGCAGTTGCTCCGCCTCGATGGTGGCAGCAAGTTGGCCCAAGGTGGCCAAGGCCTGGCGCTGGGTGGGCAAGCTGGCGTTGTGAATGATGGCCACCGGCGTGCTGGCCGCCAGGCCCGTGAGCAAGTCGTTTTGGATGTGCACGACGCCGCTCACGCCCATGTAAATCACCAGCGTCAGTTTGGCTTGCTGTGCGGTGCGGGCCAGTTGGCGCCAGTCGGTGCCCTGGTCACCCGGTTTGGCGTGCCCGGTGACAAACACCACGCCATGCGCATGGTCGCGGTGCGTGAGCGGCGCGCCCAGACTGGTCAGGCCCGCCAGGCCCGAGGTGATGCCGTTGATCACGCTGACCGGGATGCCTGCGGCGCGCAGGTGTTCTACCTCTTCACCACCGCGCCCAAAAATAAACGGGTCGCCGCCCTTGAGGCGCACCACCTGCTCGCCCGCGTTCACCGCGGCGATCATCAGTTTTTCAATGAAGGCTTGCGGTGTGCTTTTGCAGCCGCCGCGTTTGCCCACATGCACGATGCGCGCCTGTGGCGCCGCGTGGGCCAGCACCGCATCGCTGACCAGATCGTCGGCAAAGATCACGCTGGCAGCCGCAATGGCTTTGACGGCCTTGAGCGTCAACAGTTCGGGGTCGCCCGGGCCGGCGCCGACCAGGGTGCAGCTGCCTTGGGAAAAAGAAGAGTTCGTCATGGGGAGAGGGCTTGCAAAATGTGTTGCACCTGCAGGGCCAGCGGTGGCGGCACGGGCACATTGCCTTGCAACACGGCTTGAATATAGCGCGCCGTGTCGGCCGCATCGGCACTGGGCAGGTCGGGCACCTGCGCCAAAGAACCGGTTTGTGCGGCTTGCACGGTGCGGTGCGTGCCCGCTTGATACAGGTCCATCTGCGGCGTGCGGCGCGGGTCGGCCACGGGCTCGCCTTCGGTGCCGCGCAGCAGCAAAGCCTGTTGACCGGTCAGCGCGAAGGTCGCGCCCATGGAGACCGCGTATTCAGGGTGGGTGTAGCTGCCGACCACCAGGGCCTGACCCGCGCAGGGGTTCATGAGTTTGACCAGGCTGTGCGCCGGATTGCGCAGGCCGACCACGCGGCGCACATCGAGCAAGCGTTTCAGCCCAGGGCACAGCACCTCGGTCGGGATCAGGGCCACCTGGCCCGCTGCCACGGGGCCGACCTGGGCCACGGCCTGCACGCCCAAGGCTTCCAGCACGCTGGCACTGGTGACGCGCGTGGACTCGGTGGCGGTGCCGTGCAACACCACCGCTGCGCCCTGCTGGGCCAGCAGCAGGGCCAGCAGCGGCGTGAGCACCGGCAGTTTGCGTGCGCCGTTGTAGCTGGGCAGCACCACGGTGGTGAGGCCGTTGTCGGGCACCCGGTGTAAGCGCTGGTGGGTGGCATCTAAAAAACCGGACATTTCATCGGCGGTTTCTCCTTTGATGCGCATGGCCAAACAAAAGGCCCCGACTTCCAGGTCGGTCACCCGGCCGTCCAGCACCTGGCCGAACAGGTCGGCGGCTTGGCTGCGGTCGAGCGCGCGCGCACCGTCTTTGCCGCGTCCGATGTCTTTGATGTAGTGACTGATGCCCATGGCCCGATTTTGCGACACGCTTGATAACTTGCGGCAATAAGGTGAATAGCCGCCCGGTTTCAGGCGACGGCGGTCTCGCTGCTTTGGCGCACCAGACGGCGCAATTCGGGCACGCAAGAGCCGCACTGGGTGCCGCATTGGAGCGCGGCTTGCAATTGGGTCAACTTGGCCGCTGGATCGCCTTGCAGCGGACGCAGGCACTGCAAGATCGCGTCTTCGCTCACGTTCCAGCAACTGCAGACCTGTTTGCCCGTTGCGGCCAGCGGCACGGGGGGCGTGCGGCTGGGCAGCAGCAAGTGGCGACCCAAGCTTTGCGCTGGGCTTTGGTTGACCAGCAGTGCTTGCAGCCAATGGGCCGATTGCGTGTCACCGGCAAGCATGAAGGCGCGCAGATGCCGCTCGGCTGTCGGGCCTTGCGGCGCGCTCAGATGCGCTGCACGTTTTTGGCCTCGGCGCAGGTCTTGGTAGTGGGTCACGCCGGTTTGGTCCAAACCCAGACATGCCGCCAGGTGTTCCAGCACGGCCGCGTCAGGGGCTTGGTCATCGGCAGCGCGAAACAACAAGCCGCTGCGCGCGGGCGCGTCTGCGTCCAAGGCCGAGGCCTGAGAAAACGGCACGCACGAGGCAAAGCTGAAGCGGGACATCAGGCTTTGCAGCGTTTGCCTGGCACGCCAGAGCTGATCTTCAGGCAGCCAGGCCATGGCGACCACACCCCAGGGCAGCTCGGCCTTCAAGATGCGCACCGCCGCGTGCTTCAACTCGGGTTGTTTGGAGGTGGCGCAATAGTCCGAGGTGGTCAAGGCGTTCACGCCTGCCAGGGGGCGGCCTTGGTTGTCGCGGCCGCTGAGCACGTCGCTGCCCCAGTGCATGGCCATGAACACCTGGCTGGCTTGCAGGGTCGGGCTGGCCTGGGCCGGCACCACCAGGCTGCCACGCTTGCTGCTGACAAACACCAATTCGCCTTCGGCAATGCCGTGGCGCTGCATGTCGGCTGCGTGCATCTGGAGTACCGGTTCAGGCACATGGGCAAACAAGCGGCCCAGGGTGCCGGTGCGTGTCATGCCATGCCACTGGTCACGCAAGCGGCCAGTGGTCAAGGAAAACGGATAGCGCGAGACGCGCGGCTCGGCCACGTCTTGCCAGCCCACGGCGGCAAATTGGGCCTTGCCGTTGGCCGTAGCAAACCGGCCATCCTCGTACAAGCGCGCTTGGCCCTGGGGGGCTCCTTCGGCATAAGGCCACTGCTGCGGCCCGGCGTGTTCGAGCAGGGCGTAACTCAGGCCGGTGATGTCCAGATCGCGCCCGCGGGTGCTGGCGCGATGCTCGTTCCAAATGGCTTCGGGCGTGTCGTAAGCGAACAGGCTTTGCTGTGGCGAGCGGGCCAGGTTTTTTTCCAGGCGACGACCCAGATCGACCACGATCTGCCAGTCGTGCCTTGCCTGGCCCGGCGGGGGCACGGCGGCGCGCACGCGGCTGATGCGCCGCTCGCTGTTGGTCACGGTGCCTTCTTTTTCGCCCCAGGTGGTGGCCGGCAAAAGCAGGTCGGCATAGGCGCAGGTGGCCGCGCTGGCAAAGGCCTCTTGCACCACCACGAACTCGGCGCGCTCCAGCGCCCGGCGCACGGTGGCTTGGTCGGGCATGGACTGCGCCGGGTTGGTGCAAGCGATCCACAAGGCTTTGAGCTGGCCGTCGGCTGCGGCTTGGAACATGTCCACCGCCGTCAGGCCCGGCTGCGCGGGCACATCGGGCACACCCCACAAGGCAGCGACCTCGGCGCGGTGCGCCGGGTTGGCCAGGTCGCGGTGCGCGCTGAGCAAGTTGGCCATGCCGCCGACTTCGCGTCCGCCCATGGCGTTGGGTTGACCGGTCAAGGACAGCGGCCCCGCGCCGGCTTTGCCGATCTGTGCGCTGGCCAAATGCAGGTTGATCAAGGCGGCGTTTTTGGCGGTGCCGCTGTGGCTTTGGTTCAGGCCCTGGCAGTACAAGCTCAGGGTGGCGGCCGAGGTGGCAAACCAGCGCGCGGCTTGCAGCAAGTCTTGCGGATTCACACCGCAGATTTGTGCCACCCGCTCGGGTGTGGCCTCGAGCACCAAGGCTTGCAGGGCTTCAAAGCCCTGGGTGTGCGCGGCAATATAGCCCGGTTGCGTCCAGCCTTCGCGCAGCATCAGGTGCAGCAAGCCGTGGAACAGCATCACATCCGAGCCGGGTTGCAGCGGCAGGTACAGGTCGGCCAGCTCGGCCGTGTCGGTGCGGCGCGGATCGGCAACGATGATTTTCAAATCAGGGTTGGCTTTTTTCGCGTCTTCAATGCGCCGAAACAAAATCGGATGCGCCCAAGCCGCGTTGCTGCCGACGATGAAAATGCAAGTGGCCAGCGCGATGTCGTCGTAGCAGGCGGGCGGGGCATCGGCACCCAAGGTCATTTTGTAGCCGGCCACGGCGCTGCTCATGCACAGCCGTGAATTGCTGTCGATGTTGTTGGTGCCCAGCAGGCCTTTGGCCAGTTTGTTGAAAACGTAATAGTCCTCGGTCAGCAACTGGCCGGAGATGTAAAAGCCCACCGCCTGCGGGCCGTGCGTCTGCACGATCTGGGTCAAACGCTGACTGGCCAGGTCCAGCGCCGGTCCCCAGCAGATGGGCTGTGCTGCACCGCCACGTGTCAGTCGCTGCAGGGGCTGCAGCAACCGCGTGTGCTGCGCCAAACTGGGGCTGGCGGTCAGGTGCAGGGTTGCGCCCTTGGTGCACAGCCGGCCCCAATTGGCGGGATGCGCCGGATCGCCGCGCACCCCGGTGATTTCGGCTCCTCGCGACTCGATGATCACGCCGCAGCCCACCCCACAATAAGGGCAGGTGGATTTCGTTTCTTGCGCGATGGCGGTCATGCGCCTGTGGTTTTGCGACTCACCGGGCCGGCGATGGGCCGGCTCAAATCGGTGGCGTGGCCCAGCAACTCGTCGCGGTTCAGGTGCACCACACCGGCTTCGACTTTGACCTCAAAACGGGGCGTGCAACCGTTGTCAGGCGCTTGGGCTTGGCCGTCGCACAAGCCGATGTTCCAGTTGTGCAAAGGGCAGGCCACGCTGGTGCCAAAGACAATGCCTTGTGACAGCGGGCCGCCTTTGTGCGGGCAGCGGTCGAGCAGGGCAAACACTTCGTCTGCGTCGTTGCGAAACACCGCCACGTCGAGGCCAGTGTCACGCGCCACACGCCGTGCGCCCAGCACCGGGATGTCTTCGATACGGCAAATCGGGGTCCATGCGGTCATGGGAAGTCTCTCAATTCAATGGGCATCGGTTTATGCGGTGACGAGGGGCGTGAACTGGCGCGTGTCCACCTTGGCCTCTTGCAGGGCGAACCAAGGGTCGGGCTCGCCGTCCAGCGCGGCTTGCAGCTTGGCCCACAGCGCTGCGCGCAGCGGGGCATCGTCCAGGATCTTCTTCTTCACGTAGTCCAGACCGACGCGGTTGATGTAATGCACCGTGCGCTCCAGGTACCAGCCTTCTTCGCGGTACAACTGCATGAAGGCGCCGGTGTATTCCAGCACTTCTTCGGCGGTTTTGAGTTTGGTGAAAAAGTGCGCCACATCGGTTTTGATGCCGCCGTTGCCGCCCACATACATTTCCCAGCCGCTGTCCACGCCGATGATGCCCACGTCTTTGATGCCCGCCTCGGCGCAATTGCGTGGGCAACCCGACACCGCAAACTTGACCTTGTGCGGCGCGTACATGCGCCACATGGCTTTTTCCAGGTCTTTGCCCATTTGCGTGCTGTCTTGCGTGCCCATGCGGCACCACTCGCTGCCGACACAGGTTTTCACCGTGCGCAGCGCCTTGGCATAGGCGTGGCCAGAGGGCATGCCGATGTCCTTCCACACATTCACCAGGTCTTCTTTTTTTACACCCAGCAAATCGATGCGTTGCCCGCCGGTGACTTTGACCGTGGGGATCTGGTATTTGTCCACCACGTCGGCAATGCGGCGCAACTCGGCCGCTGTGGTCTCGCCGCCCCACATGCGCGGAATCACGCTGTAGGTGCCGTCTTTTTGGATGTTGGCGTGGCTGCGTTCGTTGATGAAGCGGCTTTGCGGATCGTCTTGCGCCTCTTTGGGCCAGCTGCTGATGAGGTAGTAGTTGACCGCCGGACGGCAGCTGGCGCAGCCATTGGGCGTGCGCCAGTCCATGAACTTGAACACGCTGCCGATGGTGAGCAATTTGTGCTGCACGATGGCGTCGCGCACGGCCTGGTGCCCATGCTCGGTGCAGCCGCACAGCGCCTTGGTCTTGGGTGTGGCGGAGTAGTCGCCCCCGGCGGTGAACATCAAAATCTGTTCCACCAAGCCGGTGCAGGAGCCACAGCTGGCGCTGGCCTTGGTGTGTTTGCGGACTTCCTCCAGCGTGAACAGGCCTTTGTCTTTGATGGACTTGCAAATCGCCCCTTTGGTCACGCCGTTGCAACCGCAGACCTCGTCGCTGTCTTGCATGGCAGCGGCTTTGTTGTGTCCTTGGTGCCCGACGTCGCCGATGTTGGATTCGCCAAACATCAGTTTGTCGCGGATGTCGCTGATGCTGCGGCCGTCGCGTAGCAATTTGAAATACCAGCTGCCGTCCACCGTGTCGCCGTACAGGCAGGCGCCCACCAACTTGTCGCCCTGTATCACCAGCTTTTTGTAGATGCCGCCGGACGGGTCGCTCATGACGATTTCTTCGGTGGTCTCGTCGCCCATGAAATTGCCGGCAGAGAACAAGTCAATGCCCGTGACCTTGAGTTTGGTGGAGGTCAGCGAGCCGGTGTAGCGGCCAATGCCGAACTCGGCCAAATGGTTGGCCAGCACTTTGCCTTGTTCAAACAAGGGCGCGACCAAGCCATAGGCAATGCCCCGGTGCGCCGCACATTCGCCCACGGCGTAGATGCGCGGGTCGGTCACAGTTTGCAAGGTGTCGCTCACCACAATGCCGCGGTTCACGTGCAGGCCCATGCTTTCAGCCAGTTGCGTGTTCGGGCGAATGCCCACCGCCATGACGACCAAATCGGCCAGCACATGCGAGCCGTCTTTGAACTCCACCTTGCTGACGCGGCCTTGATCGTTGCCGATCAGCGCCGAGGTCTGTGCATTCATGCGGAACTGCAGACCGCGGGCTTCAAGCGACTGCTGCAGCAAGTGGCCTGACACCGCGTCGAGTTGGCGTTCCATCAGCCAATCGCAGCCGTGCACCACGGTCACTTGCATGCCGCGTTTCATCAGGCCATTGGCCGCTTCCAGGCCGAGCAAACCGCCGCCAATCACCACCGCATGGGTGTATTGGCTGGCGGCATCGATCATGGCCTGGGTGTCGGCAATGTCGCGGTAGGCCAGCACGCCTTGCAGGTCTTTGCCGGGCAGGGGCAAGATGAACGGGTTGGAGCCGGTGGCGATCACCAGGCGGTCGTAAGCCGCCGTCATGGCCTCGCCTTGTGCATTGCGCGCATGCACCACGCGCGCAATGCGGTCCACCGCGGTCACGGTCCAACCGGTGTGCAGCGCGATGTGGTGGTCGCTGTACCAGGACCAGTCGTTGAGCACGATCTCGTCCAAGGTTTGCTCACCCGCGAGCACGGGGCTGAGCAGAATGCGGTTGTAGTTGGGGTGCGGTTCGCTGCCGAAGACGGTGATGTCGTACAGGTCCGGGGCGATTTTCAGCAACTCTTCCAGTGTGCGCACACCGGCCATGCCGTTGCCAATCAGCACCAGTTTCATTCGGGGTCGAGGTGAGGTTCGCATGTCCATGGTCATTCCTAAGTTGTTTTTTCAACGTGGGCTTGGCGCGTGTACAAAAAGTCGATCACCGCTTTGCGGTAGTGCTGGTAATCGGCGCTTTCGGCCAACTCCACCCGTTGCCGAGGGCGCGGCAGGTCCACGCGCAGCACCTCGCCAATGGTGGCGGCGGGGCCATTCGTCATCATCACGATCTTGTCGGACAGCAGTACCGCCTCGTCCACGTCGTGGGTCACCATCACCACGGTGGCCTGGGTCTTGGCCACGATCTCCAGCAACTCGTCTTGCAGCTTGGCGCGGGTCAGGGCGTCGAGCGCACCAAAGGGCTCGTCCATCAGCAGCACTTTGGGCTCCATGGCCAGCGCCCGGGCAATGCCCACACGCTGCTTCATGCCGCCCGAAATTTCACCTGGGCGCTTTTGCGCGGCGTGGGTCAGGCCCACCATCTCCAGCGCGGCATCGGTGCGCTGTATGAGTTGGGTCTTTTTCTCGCGGTCGCCAAACACGCGTTCCACGCCGAGGTGAATGTTTTCAAAACATGTCAACCAAGGCAGCAGGGAATGGTTTTGAAACACCACGGCCCGCTCGGGGCCGGGGCCGGCGATCTCGCGGTTGGCACACAGCAGCACGCCTTGCGTGGGCAGGGTCAGACCGGCAATCAAATTCAACAGGGTTGATTTGCCGCAGCCAGAATGTCCGATCAAGGCCACAAACTCGCCTTTGGCGATGGTCAGTTGAATGTCGCGCAGCGCAGGGAACAAACCCTTGTGGGTCTTGAAGGTTTGGGCCACGCCCTGGATCTCAATGAATTTGGAGTTCATGGCGTGGCTCATGATTTCACCTCTTCAAATGTGAAGGCCGTGGCCAGTTTGATCAGCGCGTACTCCAGCACCAGACCGACGATGCCAATCACAAAGATGGCAATGATGATGTTCTTCACATTCAGGTTGTTCCATTCGTCCCAGACCCAAAACCCAATGCCCACGCCGCCGGTCAGCATCTCGGCAGCAACGATCACCAGCCAGGCCGTGCCGACCGCCAGGCGCACCCCGGTCAGCATGTAAGGCAGCACCGAGGGGAACAGGATCTTGGTCACCACTTTCCACTCCGACAAATTCAGCACACGGGCCACATTCAAATAGTCTTGCGGCACGCGCTGCACGCCGACGGCGGTGTTGATGACCATGGGCCAGATCGAGCAGATGAAGATGGTCCAAATGGCGGCCGGGTTGGCCCCTTTGAACACCAGCAAACCGATCGGCAGCCAGGCCAGCGGCGAGACCGGGCGCAACAGGCTGATCAGCGGGTTGCACATGCGGCTCAAAAAGTCAAAGCGACCGATCAAAAACCCCAAAGGAATACCCACCAAAGCCGCCAGCCCGAAGCCGACGGCCACCCGCTCGAGCGACATGAGCACGTTCCAGCCCACACCCTGGTCGTTCGGGCCTTTGCGGTAAAACGGATCGCTGAAAATTTCTACCGCTTGGGTCCAAGTGGAGGCCGGGCTGGGGATGCTGCTGCCTGAAGAGATGGACACCAGCGACCAAATGCCGATCAGCAAAGCCACACCGCACACGGGGGGCAGCACGCTGAGCCAGAAGCTGGGCCAATGGATGCGTGAGAACAAGGGGGTGGACGCACGCATGCTCAGGCCTTGATCTTGAAGCCGTCAGCGTATTTTTTCGGGTCTTTGCCGTCCCACACCACGCCGTCCATGAGTTTGCTGGTGCGCATCGCGTCTTTGGGAACGGGGGCTTTGGCCGCCGTAGCGGCTTGCTTGTAGATATCGATTTGGTTGATCTGCTTGGCCACGCCCAGGTAGTCAGGGTGGTCTTTCAGCAAACCCCAGCGCTTGTGCTGCGTCAGGAACCACATGCCGTCAGACAGGTAGGGGAAAGTGACTGCGCCGTCGCCATAAAACTTCATGTGGTTCGGGTCGTCCCAGGTTTTGCCCATGCCGTCTTGGTAACGGCCCAGGATGCGCTGGTTGATGGCGTCCACGCCGGTGTTCACATAGCTCTTGTCGGCAATGGTTTCGGCCATTTTGTTTTTGTTTTGCAAGCCGGCATCGATCCACTTGCCCGCTTCGATGATGGCGGCCGTCACGGCGCGCGCGGTGTTGGGGTATTTCTGCACAAATTCGGCGGTGGTGCCCAAGACTTTTTCGGGGTGGTCCTTCCAAATGTCTTGCGTGGTCATGGCCGTCACGCCAATGCCGTCGATGATGGCGCGGTGCCCCCAGGGCTCACCCACGCAGTAGCCGTCCATGTTGCCCACGCGCATATTGGCCACCATTTGCGGCGGCGGCACGGTGATGACTTTGGCGTCCTTCATCGGGTTGATGCCGTTGGCCGCCATCCAGTAATACAACCACATGGCATGCGTGCCGGTGGGGAAGGTTTGGGCAAAGGTGTATTCGCGTTTGTCGGTGGCCATCAGTTTGGCCAAGCTCGCCCCGTCCACCGCGCCTTTCTCGGCGAGTTTTTTGCTCAGCGTGATGGCTTGGCCGTTGTGGTTCAGCGTCATCAAAATCGCCATGTCTTTTTTCGGGCCGGCCAAGCCCAGGTGCACGCCGTACACCAGACCGTAGAGGGCGTGGGCAAAGTCGAGCTCACCGTTGACCAGTTTGTCGCGCACACCCGCCCAACTGGCTTCTTTGGTGGGGATGATTTTCACGCCGTACTTTTGGTCAATGCCCAGCACCGAGGCCATGACCACGCTGGCGCAATCGGTCAGCGGAATGAAGCCAATCTTGACTTCTTTTTTCTCTGGCGCATCCGACCCGGCGGCGTAGACCATGGAACGCAGCGCGGGCGATACCCCGGCCACACCCACCGTGGCGGCTTGCAACACGGTACGGCGGGACAGGCTGGTTTTGAGCAGGTCGGTCATGGTTCACTCCAGAAGTTTGAAAATCAAAAAACAAAAAGGCGTCCTCATGGCAATTCACGCTGCAAAGCAGGTGAAAAGCATGGGGACGCCTTTGTCCGGTGCGCGCACTGCCCGTCGTTGGGCTGAGCGCTTGGTTGACCCTCGTTGGTCTTAATCTGTTCTTGCAAACCGCGTGCCAGGGTTTTAGGCGCGGTGCGCGCTGAATTTCAGCTGTTTGGGGGTTGCTGATGCACCATTCCGGTGCCTTGGCACTTTGCTGGTGCTCAGCCGAGCAGCTCGGCCATGTCGAGCATGTGCTGCGC
>CANFYZ010000051.1 GCA_947451385.1 Comamonadaceae bacterium
TCTCCTGCCGAATTACCAGCTGGCCTTGGTCATGCCGGGAATGTTGCCCTGGAAGGCCAATTCACGAATCTTGGCGCGGCCCAGGCCGAATTGACGGAACGTGCCACGTGGACGACCGGTGATTTCGCAGCGGTTGCGTTGACGTGTCGGGTTCGCGTTACGCGGAAGCTTTTGCAGCGCCAAACGGGCCACTGCGCGCTCTTCTTCAGTACGCTTAGCGTCATTTGAAATGGTCTTCAATTCCGCATGCTTTGCAGCGAACTTGGCGACCAGACGGTCTCGTTTGAGCTCGCGCTCGATCAATGCTTTTTTAGCCACGTGCCACCTCAGTTCTTGAATGGGAAACGGAAACCTGCGAGCAACGCTTTGCACTCGTCATCGGTTTTGGCCGTCGTGGTGATGCTGATATTCAGACCACGCAAGGCATCCACCTTGTCGTACTCAATCTCAGGGAAAATGATCTGCTCTTTCACGCCCACGTTGTAGTTGCCGCGGCCATCAAAAGCACGACCCGAAATACCGCGGAAGTCACGCACGCGAGGCAAAGCCACGGTGACGAAACGGTCCAGGAATTCATACATCTGCACGCCGCGCAGGGTCACCATGCAACCAATCGCCTGTTGCTCGCGGATTTTGAAACCCGCGATGGCTTTTTTGGCCTTGGTCACCACAGGCTTCTGGCCCGCAATTTTGGTCAGGTCGCTGACTGCGTGGTCCATGACTTTTTTGTCAGCCACAGCCTCAGACACACCCATATTCAGTGTGATCTTGGTGATGCGAGGCACCTGCATTGGCGACTTGTAGCCAAATTTGGCCATCATTTCAGGGGCCACTTTTTCGCGATAGAGTTGTTGGAGTCGTGCCATGCTCATGCCACCTTGATTTCTTCGCCGCTGGACTTGTAAACGCGAACGCGCTTACCGTCGGCTTGCAGCTTGACGCCCACGCGATCCGCCTTACCGGTTGCGGCATTGAAGATGGCCACATTGGATTGGTGAATTGGCATGGTCTTTTCGATGATGCCGCCCGTCGTACCCTTCATGGGGTTCGGCTTGGCATGCTTCTTCACGAGGTTGATGCCCTCGATCACCAAATGCGAATCATCAGCGCGCAGAGCGACTTTGCCCCGCTTGCCTTTGTCGCGGCCTGTGATGACGATCACGTCATCGCCTTTACGAATCTTGTTCATGACGCGTCCTTACAGCACTTCAGGGGCCAGGGACACGATCTTCATGAACTTCTCGGTACGCAGTTCACGCGTCACGGGTCCAAAGATACGGGTGCCGATCGGCTCCAGTTTGTTATTCAGCAACACAGCGGCGTTGCCATCGAACTTGACCAAAGAGCCATCGCCACGGCGAATGCCTTTGGCGGTACGCACCACGACCGCGCTGTAGACTTCGCCTTTTTTAACGCGACCGCGTGGAGCAGCTTCTTTGATGCTCACCTTAATGATGTCGCCTACGCTTGCGTAACGACGCTTGGACCCGCCGAGCACCTTGATGCACAGCACGGATTTAGCGCCGGTGTTGTCAGCGACATCCAACCGAGATTCTGTTTGGATCATTTCAATATTCCCAACTTGCACCCTGAACGCCTTGATTTTTCAATCTCAGCCAGCAGGATCAGTCTTGGGCCCGTCATCCACACCGCGAACCACTCGCAGCGCTTTGATTGGGCAGATAACTACGCTTTTTTACAGCGAAGCCCGCTAGTATGCCACCAAAATAAGGGCTCGTCAACGCCTTCTTGTGTTTTTTTGCGTTTTGAGCGCACGGAGAGTGAGGCAAGAGCGGCGACAATGGCTTTTAACGCGCGCAAATGATGAATTTCGACGCCTTTTCACCACCCAAACAGACCGACCCTGATCGACAGACCCTTATGAACACCGCCTCTGACGCCCTTTCTTCGGTGACCATCGCCTTCATTGGCGGCGGCAACATGGCCAGCGCCATCTTGGGAGGCTTGATCCGCCAAGGGGTGCGGCCCGAGCAAGTCACCGTGATCGAACCCTTTGCCGACACGGCCGCCCAGCTGCAACGCCAGTGGGGTGTCACGGTCTTGCCTGCGGCCAGTCCGGTCTTGGCCCAGGCGCAATTGGTGGTTTGGGCGGTCAAACCGCAACTCTTCAGCGAAGCCGCCGCCCCAGTCCTGCCTTATACGCAAACAGCCTTGCACCTCTCGGTCGCGGCAGGGATTCGCACCGACAGCCTCTGCCGTTGGGTCGGCACGCAGCGCGTGGTGCGCTCCATGCCCAACACCCCGGCCTTGGTGGGCCAGGGCATGACCGCCCTGTACCCCTGCCCGCAAGTCAGCGCCGACGACCGCTTGCTGGTGGAGCAGGTGATGGGCACGACGGGTCAATACCTGTGGGTGACGCAAGAGTCGCTACTGGACGCGGTCACCGCGCTGTCCGGCTCAGGGCCGGCCTATGTGTTTTATTTCCTTGAAGCCATGACCGAAGCCGGTGTGGACATGGGCTTGCCGCAAGCGCAGGCTTATCAGCTGGCGGTGGCCACGTTCGCTGGCGCGGCTTCTTTGGCGGCGGCCTCCAGCGAAACGCCGGAAGTCCTGCGCCAGCGCGTGACCTCCAAAGGCGGTACCACCTACGCCGCCCTGACCGCCATGGAGGCGGCAGGCATGAAGCCCGCCTTCGTCCAGGCCATGCGCGCCGCCGAGCAACGGGCGCGCGAGCTGGGCGATGAATTTGGCAAAGACTGAGCCTCTACCTATTGGCCAAACCGTTACAGGGTGGACAGCACCACCGCCGCAAAGACGCTGAAACCCAGCCAATGGTTCAGGCGGAAGGCTTTGAAGCAGCCTTCCCGTGTGCGCTGGCGAATCAAAAAATAGTGCCAAATCACCTGCGCCAACCCCGCCAGTCCCGCCAGCCCCGTGAGTCCGCCCCACACCGTTGAAAGGTCGGTATTCAACAAGCGCGCCCACATGCCCAGGTACAAGGCGTAAAACCCCATGATGGCCGGCACGTCCCAACGGCCCAGCGTGATGGCCGAGGTTTTCATACCAATGTTCAAGTCGTCATCGCGGTCCACCATCGCGTACTCGGTGTCATAGGCCAAAACCCAAAACAAATTGCCGCCCAGCAGCCACCAGGCCAGGGCAGGCACCTGGCCCTGCACCGCCGCAAAGGCCATGGGTATGCCGAAACTGAAAGCCACGCCCAACACCGCCTGCGGCATGGACACCACGCGCTTGGCATAGGGGTAGGCCACGGCCACAGCCAAAGCCGCAAACGACCACCACACGGTCGCCTGGTTCAGCGTGAGCACCAAACCAAAAGCCAACAGCGCCAGCACGGCGCCCACGGCCAACGCTTCTTTGACCCCCAGGCGGCCGCTGGTCACGGGGCGGTTTGCGGTGCGCTTGACATGTTTGTCAAAGTCCCGGTCGGCCACATCGTTCAAGCAGCAACCGGCGCTGCGCATCAAGATCGTGCCCAAGGTGAACACCCCCAGCAAATGCCAGCCCGGGAAACCTTCGGCGGCGATCCACAGGGCC
This sequence comes from Comamonadaceae bacterium, assembly GCA_947451385.1. Taxonomy (GTDB): domain Bacteria; phylum Pseudomonadota; class Gammaproteobacteria; order Burkholderiales; family Burkholderiaceae_C; genus Limnohabitans_A. The sequence goes on from CANFYZ010000051.1 coordinate 3,520, forward strand.
GACAGCGATGGCCAGAGCAACAACAACCAACCCGCCGGGCGGTTCCAGCGGATCAAGTCCAGGTACAAGCTGATTTTGTTTCGCATCATGCGGGGCCGCACCGGCATCAGGACAAACGGGTCACGCCCGGCAAGGCACAGGCGTAAATGGCATTGCGCAAGGCGGCCACGGCCTCGTAACGGGTGAAGCTGCGCCGCCAGGCCAGCACCACGCGGCGCGAAGGCGGCGCGCCGCCGGCCGCGTCGCGGATGGGCAGGTACTTGACGAACGCATCTTCGTTTTGCCGCTGTGGTGCGTCTTGCAAAGCCGCTTCAGGCACCGACAGCCGTGGCACCAGCGTCACGCCCATGCCTGCAGCCACCATGTGGCGGATGGTCTCCAAAGACGAGCCTTCGAAACTCTTGCGAATGCCTTCGGCGTGGCTGGAAAAACGCGCGAACTCGGGACAGACCTCCAGCACATGGTCGCGAAAGCAATGGCCCGTGCCCAACAGCAGCATGGTTTCATTTTTCAGCTGCTCGGCGGTCACCGAGGTTTGCTGCGCCAAAGGATGCGCCATCGGCACCGCGGCCATGAACGGCTCGTCATACAAAGGGGCCATGGCCAGGCCGGTGTCGGGAAAAGGCTCGGCCAGCACGGCGCAATCGGTCTCGCCGGTGCGCAACATCTCCAGCAATTTGACGGTGAAATTCTCTTGCAGCATCAACGGCATTTGCGGTGCCTGGGCAATCATTTGCCGCACCAAAGGGGGCAGCAAATACGGGCCGATGGTGTAGATCACGCCCAGGCGCAACGCGCCCGCCAAGGGGTCTTTGCCGCGCTTGGCAATCTCTTTGATTTGCGCCGCCTGCTCCAGCACGCTTTGCGCTTGCTGAATGATTTCTTGCCCCAAAGGGGTCACCGCCACTTCGTTGGCGCTGCGCTCAAACAGCTTGACTTGCAATTCTTCTTCGAGCTTTTTGATCGCCACCGACAGCGTCGGTTGCGAGACAAAACAGGCTTCAGCCGCTTTGCCAAAGTGTTTTTCTCGGGCCACCGCCACGATGTATTTCAGTTCCGTCAGGGTCACGTCGTGCGCTCTCGTTCAGGCTTTCAGGTATTCCGATTTTCCACCCAACCAACGGGCGATGTGGCGGCGCGCTGCAGCGGGGTGCCGGTCCAGCATCTCCGGTGCCAAGGCCCGGGCCCAATCCAGCAAATGGGTGTCGGTGCTCAGGTCGGCAAACCTTAGCAGCGGCGCACCGGACTGCCGCGCCCCCAAAAACTCGCCCGGCCCACGGATTTCCAAGTCGCGGCGCGCGATCTCAAAACCATCGTGGGTCTCCACCATGGCACGCAAACGCTCACGCGCGGTTTCGCCCAGGCGTCCGCCATCGGGCGTACCAAACAGCAGCACGCAGGCCGAGGCCGCCGCACCGCGCCCAACCCGGCCGCGCAATTGATGCAACTGACTCAGGCCAAAACGCTCGGCGTGCTCGATCACCATGAGCGAGGCGTTGGGCACGTCCACCCCCACCTCGATGACGGTGGTACTGACCAAGACCCCCATCACGCCGCTGGTGAACAAATCCATCACCGCTTTTTTTTCAGCCACAGGCATGCGCGAGTGCAGCAAGCCCACCATCACCCCGGGCAAGGCCTCGCTCAGGTCGGCATGGGTTTGGGTGGCGTTGGTCAAATCCAGCGCCTCGCTCTCTTCAATCAAAGGGCAGACCCAATACACTTGCCGCCCCTGCGCCAGCTGCGCACCGATGCGCTCGACCACTTCATCTCGGCGACTGTCGGCCACCACTTTGGTCACCACCGGCGTGCGGCCGGGCGGCAACTCGTCGAGCACCGACACATCCAAATCAGCGTAATAGCTCATGGCCAGGGTGCGCGGAATCGGCGTGGCCGTCATCATCAACATGTGCGGCTCCATGCCTTCCTCTTGCATCTTGCCGCGCAGGGCCAGGCGTTGGGCCACGCCAAAGCGGTGTTGCTCATCGATCACCGCCAGGCCCAACTTTTTAAATTGCACCTGCTCTTGAATGATGGCGTGCGTCCCCACCACCAAGGCGGCCTCGCCGCTGGCCACCCGATCCAACATGGCGCTTCGCTCTTTCTTTTTTTGACTGCCCGTGAGCCACGCGACCCGGATGCCCAAAGGCTCCAACCAGCCCACCAATTTGCCGAAGTGCTGGCTGGCCAAAATCTCGGTCGGCGCCATCAGCGCACATTGCCAACCGGCGTCAATCGCCACCATGGCGGCCAACGCCGCCACCACAGTTTTGCCGGCCCCCACATCCCCCTGCAACAAGCGGTGCATGGGCACAGCACGCGCCAGGTCCTCGGTAATTTCGGCGCCAACGCGCTGTTGCGCTGCCGTCAGAGCAAACGGCAAACTCAAGCGCAATTTGTCGTGCAAACCGCCCGCACGCGAGGGCAGCAAGGGCGCGCGCAGTCGATCGCGTTCCCGCTTGGCGGTGAGTTGTGAGAGTTGCTGTGCCAACAGCTCTTCGACTTTCAAGCGAATCCAGGCCGGGTGACTGCGGTCTTCCAGTGCGGCCAGAGACACATCGGGGGTCGGGTGGTGCAAAAATTGCAAACTGGCACGCAAATCCCAAGCGCCACGCGGGTCCGGCCAGTCCAAATTCAGTGGCAGGGCAGACGGCAGGGTCTCATTCAAGTCGGCATGCGCCAAACCGGTCAACACGGCCCGGCGCAAGTAGGTCTGCGGCAGGCCCGCCACGGTGGGGTAAACCGGCGTCAAAGCCCCGGGTAACTCGCCGCCTGCGGCTTTGAAACTGGGGTGCATCATGGTCAAGCCCATGAAACCGCCACGGACCTCGCCCCGCAACCGCAGCCGGTTGCCCACAGCCAAAGTTTTTTGGTGCGAAGGGTAAAAGCTAAAGAAACGCAGCACGCAGGTGTCCGAGCCATCGTCCACCGTCACCAACAGCTGTCTGCGCGGTTTGAAGGTGATTTCGCAGGCAGTCACTGTGGCCTCGACTTGCACGGTGTCGCCCTCACGGGCATCGCGCAACTTGACGATGCGCGTTTCGTCCTCATAACGCAGGGGCAAGTGCAACGCCAAATCGATATCCCGGTCCAGCCCCAGCTTGCGCAACGCTTTTTGCGGCGCAGAAAGCGCTTTGGATTTGGACGGTTCAACAGGGGGCGAGGCCATGCGCAGATTGTGCACGCAGGCACGCGCCGAGGCACCAGCGGGAAGACTAAAATCTGGCGCATTACCTGAGAAGAATCGCTTTGCCCATTTCCACTTTGACTTCAGAGCCTCACGCCAGCCACCGCCCTCACAATTTTTGGTTTTTCTGGGGCCTCTGCTTAGGGTGGATGAGCGCCCTCAGCCTGCCAGCCCACGCCGCATCGCCTGCGCTGGCCCAGCCGCCAGCCCATTCGGACAGCACCTGCGATTTTTTGGTCCCGCGCCTGCCGAACGTCAAAATGACTTTGTGCCAAAAAGCCCAGTTGCAACCCACGACCGGCCAATCGGTGCAGGGGCGGCGGATTTATTTTCGCGATGTCTCGGCGGTCACGCCCGACCTGCGGGTGATGGTCATTGGCGGCATTCATGGCGACGAGAAGTCATCGACCTCTGTGGTTTTGCATTGGATTCAGCATGCCAGCGAAACGCCCTCCAACGCGCAGTGGCGCTTCATCCCGCTGGCCAATCCAGACGGCCTGAACGCCAAGCCGCCGCGGCGCGTGAATGCCAACGGCGTCGACCTGAACCGCAACTTTCCGACGCCGCAATGGAGCAAAGAAGCCAAGTTTTATTGGGAAACCCGCACCCGCAGGGACCCGCGCCGCTGGCCCGGCCCCAAGCCCTTGTCAGAGCCCGAATCGCGCTTTTTACATGACGAGCTGGAGAACTTCAAGCCGCACTTGATCGTCAGCATCCATGCGCCTTATGGGCTGCTCGACTACGACGGCCCCAGCGTGCCGCCGCCCAAGTTGGGGCGCTTGTTTTTAGACCAAGTCGGTATTTTTCCTGGCAGCCTGGGCAACTATGCTGGCGTGCACAAAGGCGTGCCGGTGGTCACCATCGAGTTGCCCAACGCCTTGCTCACCCCCACCGACGCCGAAATGCGCCAAATGTGGCTGGACCTGCTGCGCTGGGTCAGCGAACGCATCAAACCCCAGGTGGAAAACGCGGCAGCGGGTACGGGTACGGGTGCCGGTGCGGGCGCAAGCAAATAAGCCCCAGGACCGCGCGCAGGCCTTTACCGGAACCGACCGGAACCGCCTAAAAGGGGCTGACAGGGGCAGAAAGAGAATGCGAAGGTCTGCGAAAATACCGATTTCTCAACTTGGTACGGGTCTGTCCGCCCCTCAAGCCGCATGCCATCACGCTCCGCCCCTCTGTCCCGCGCCTTCACCCTCAGCGACTTTGATTTCGACCTCCCACCCGAACTGATTGCCCAACATCCAGCCCCTGAGCGCAGTGGTTCGCGCTTGCTCGATGGTTCGTCGTCCAGCGTGGCAGACCGCATTTTTCATGAGCTCCCCAACCTGCTGCAAGCGGGTGATTTGCTGGTCTTCAATGACACCAAAGTGGTCAAGGCACGCGTCTTTGGCGAGAAAGCTTCGGGCGGCAAGTTGGAGTTGCTGATTGAGCGCGTGTTGCCCGGTCACCAGGTGGTGGCCCACATGAAGGTGAGCAAAAAACCGCCGGTCGGCGGTCAGATGTTCATGGCCGGAGGCCGAGCCCAGGGCGGCTTTGATGCCGTTTTACTGGGCCGCTGGCCGGATGCCCAAGGCCCCCTGTTTCACCTGCAACTGAGCGACGAGCCGCATGCGTTGATGGAGCAGCATGGCCATGTCCCGCTGCCGCCCTACATTGCGCACACGGACACCGAAGAGGACGCACAGCGTTACCAAACCGTGTTTGCCCGCGCACCGGGCGCGGTGGCGGCGCCCACCGCCGCGCTGCATTTTGACGCCGCGCTGTTGGCGCAACTCGGTGCCCGAGGCGTGCACCGCGCCAGCGTGACCTTGCATGTGGGGGCGGGCACTTTTCAGCCCGTCAAAACCGAAAATCTGGCTGAGCACACCATGCACAGCGAATGGTATGAAGTGCCTGAAGCCACACAGCAAGCCATTGCGGCCTGCAAAGCACGGGGTGGCCGCGTGGTGGCGGTGGGCACGACCACGGTGCGCACGCTGGAATCTTGGGCCCAGTCAGGACAGGTCAGCGGTGACACCCAGATTTTCATCACGCCGGGGTTTGAGTTCAAAGTGGTGGACCGGCTGGTCACCAACTTCCATTTGCCCAAAAGCACGCTGATGATGTTGGTCAGCGCTTTTGCGGGCTACGAGCACATCATGGGCTTGTACCGGCACGCCATTGCCAACGCTTACCGTTTCTTCAGCTACGGCGATGCGATGCTGCTCACGCGAACACCGCGGCCCGCTCAAACCAACTGAAGCCACACCCGCCCGCCCTCGATTTTCACGGGCCAGGACTTGACGGGCTCGGTGGCCGGCCCGCAGCTCACGGCGCCATCGCGCAGATTGAACAGTGCTTGATGAAACGGGCACTCCACCTGATGGCCATCGACAAAGCCGTCACACAGCTTGGCGTGGCCATGGGTGCACAGGTTGTTGATGGCGAACACCTCGCCCTGCACGCTGAACAGGGCAATGTCTTGCCCCTCGGGGGCCACGGCGATGCCTGCGCCTTCAAACAAATCGGCCTCGGCGGCCACGTCGGTCCAGTGTGTCATGGTCAGATCGGATAGATGATGGAGTTGGGGATCATTTCGCTGTCGAACACGCACCAGCGCTCGGCGAACTTCAGGCCGTCGGGCGTCTGCACGATGGTGTCGATGTAGCGGCCCACATTGAAGACCGTGCTCGCGCCGTCCAGCTTGGTGCGAAACACCGCGTAATTGGCCTCGGCATGGATGCGGCCATCGACCACCTGTCGCACCAGGGGCGCGCCCACCACATGCCGCTGGTAATACGGGTCGTGGTACAGGGTTTCTTGGATACCGTAGACGCGGTCTTTGAGCATGCCCTTGCTGGTGAACGACAAGGTACAGAGCGGCAGGCCTCGTTCGTAGTTTTCTCTCGGCTGCAGTTTGTAGACACACTGCTCGGTAAAAAACTCGGGCCAGCGCTGCCAATCGCCGCTGTCCACGGCCAGGGCGTAATCGGTATAGAGCTGGCTGAGTGCCCAATGGGTTTCAAAGTTCAGCATGCTCACGACTCCATCACTTTGCGCCAATAAGCGTACATGCCCCGGATGAGTGTCTCGGTCACCATGTGATCGGTTTCACCCACGTCGCGCCCGCCCAACTCCACCAGCATGCGGTGCGCGGGTTTGGACACAAAGGCTTGCTGTGAAAATTCGATCACTTCGCCGTCGTCCGCGCTGACAAAGCCCGCCGGGCCAAACAAATTGGCTTGGCGCAAGCGGCGCTCGTGCATCTCGGGCGTGTCGTCTTCAAAGCCAAAATGCGTCCAGACAAATTCAAATGCCCCATGGCCATCGGGCTGAATATGGCGGGTGGAGACGCTGTTCACCTGCTGCTGAAAAATCACGCTGGGAAACAGCGTCATCATCACGGCGGTCGGTACCTCATCGCCCATGCGCCACCAGGGCTCGGGCACGATGTCCAAAAAACTCGGGTCGTTGAGCTGCATGCTGTCTTTGAAACTGCTCACCTGCGTGACCTGCGACGCCGCGCCCGTGGCCTGGCCGGCGCTGCCGCGCGTAGAGATCATGGCGGCGTGGCGGTGGTGCGCGTCCATCCGCAACGCGCTCTTGTTGTCGGCGCGCCACAGGCCAAAGGTCACAAACCAGGTATGCAACAGGCCGGGGTGGTAGGGGTCTTTGATGTTCTCCTGCATCAGCTTCCAGTTGCCCGGAATGCGCTGCCGGTTGTAGCCCAGCAGCACCAGCTGGCGGCCATTGAACAGTCGGTCGAAGTATTTCAGAATGGTCGGGCCCATGAAGTCTTCCAGCGACTCCACCCCGTGGTCAAACGACGCAAACACCACGCCGCCGCGGGTGGCCACTTTCAGGGCGGTGAGGCCGTGGTTCTGGGGGTCAAAGTCGGCTGGCATGCCGCCATGGACCTTGCCGTCTTGCCGCACCCCCCGGCGAAAAGGCACCCCCTGCAAATCGCCTTTCAGGTTGTAGCTCCACTGGTGGTAGGGGCAGACAAACTCTTTTTTGTGGCCATGGCGCTCGCGGCAAAACTGCATCCCCCGGTGGGCGCAGACGTTCTCCACCACATGGACCTGGCCGTCATCGGCGCGCGTCATGATCACCGAGCGCTCCCCCACCACGCTGCGCTTGAAATCGCCGGGCTGGGGAATTTCGGCCTCCAAGCCGACATAGTTCCAGTGGCTTTTGTAAAAAAAACGCGCCAGTTCTTTTTTGTGCCGTTCTTCGTCGGTATAGAGGGCAAACGGGACGCGACTGGTGCCTTCCGTTTCCCAGTGGATGGGCTGTTCGGTCATGCGGACTCCTGCGGATACTTGAGGCGCATCATGCGCAAAGGAACAAATTCCGTAAATCGAATTTAAAAGATAATCATTATTTGTAATTCAAATAACATCGGTGCCCACTTCATGGAACTTGCCCGCCTCGACCTGAACCTGCTGCTGGTGTTTCATCATTTGCTGCGCGAAAAACGTGTCTCAGCCGTGGCCACGGTGCTGGGCATGAGCCAACCGGCGGTCAGTAGCGCCCTGGGGCGTCTGCGCAGCAGTTTGGGCGACGCCCTGTTTTTACGCACCCAACGCGGCATGGTGCCCACGCCCTATGCCTTGCAACTGGCCGAACCCGTGGCCCTGGCGCTGGACGCTTTGCAGCAGGCGCTGAATGTGCGCGCCTCTTTTGATGCGGCCACCAGCCAGCGCAATTTCACTTTGGCGATGACCGATGTGGGCGAGATGTATTTTCTGCCGGTGCTGATGGACGCGCTGGCCCAAGCCGCGCCCGGCGTGACCTTGAACGTGGTCGCCGTCACCGGTGCCAGCCTGAAAGATGACATGGCCTCCGGCCGCACCGACCTGGCGCTGGGCCTGCTGCCGCAATTGCAAGCAGGCTTTTATCAGCAGGCGCTGTTTCGCCAGCCCTACGTTTGCCTGATGCGGCAAAGCCACCCACTGGCAAGCGCCCCGACTCTCGGCCTGGCCGACTTTGCGCAAGCCAGCCACGTCAGGGTGATTGCCGCAGGCACGGGGCACGGCCGGGTGGATGAAGCTTTAGAACGCCAAGGCTTGCAGCGGCGCATCCGCCTGACCGTGCCGCACTTCGTGGCGTTGGGCGATGTGCTGGGCCACTCGGACCTGATCGCCACCGTGCCCGAACGTTTTGCGCAGCGTGTGACCCGCCCATTTGGCCTGACCACGCGCCCCTTGCCCTTGGGTCTTGACGACAGCGCGATTCACCAGTTCTGGCACGCGCGCTTGCACCAAGACCCAGGGCACCAATGGCTGCGGCAGCAAGTCAACCAGCACTTTGGCGATGGTGCCCGAGACAACGCAGAACAATTGGTCTGAGGGCCCCTCCTACAATCCTCCCCATGCTCAAATTCGACCTGCTCGCAACCGACCCCGCCAGCCACGCCCGCCGCGGCACGCTGACCCTGAACCATGGCGTGGTGCAAACGCCGATCTTCATGCCGGTCGGCACGTACGGCACGGTCAAAGGCGTCATGCCGCGCAGCCTGAACGAGATGGGCGCGCAAATCATTTTGGGCAACACTTTTCATTTGTGGATGCGCCCGGGGCTGGACATCATGCAAAGTTTTGGCGGCCTGCACGGTTTTGAGAAATGGGACAAACCCATCCTCACCGACTCGGGTGGCTTTCAGGTCTGGTCGCTGGGCGAGATGCGCAAAATCACCGAAGAGGGCGTGACCTTTGCCTCGCCCGTGAATGGCGACAAGTTGTTCATGTCCCCCGAAGTCAGCATGCAAATCCAGACCATCCTGAACTCGGACATCGTGATGCAGCTGGACGAGTGCACGCCTTACGAGACCAAGGGGCACCTGACGACCGAGGCCGAAGCCCGCAAGTCGATGGAGATGAGCCGCCGCTGGGCGCTGCGCTCCAAAGCCGAGTTCGAGCGCCTGGGCAACCCCAATGCGCTATTTGGCATCGTCCAAGGCGGCATGTTTGAAAACCTGCGCCAAGAGTCGCTGGACGCTTTGGTGGAGATGGACTTTCCTGGGTATGCCGTGGGCGGCGTGAGTGTGGGTGAGCCGAAAGAACAGATGCTGCAGATCATGGCGCACACGCCACACCGCCTGCCCGCACACAAGCCGCGCTACCTGATGGGCGTGGGCACGCCCGAGGATTTGGTGCAAGGCGTGGCCGATGGCGTGGACATGTTCGACTGTGTGATGCCCACACGCAACGCCCGCAACGGCACGGTGTTCACCCGCTTTGGCGATTTGAAACTGCGCAACGCCCGTCACAAAAACGACCCGCAACCGCTGGACAGCAGCTGCACCTGCCACGCCTGTGCGGGGGCGTCTGGCGTGTCTTGGGACCAAGGCGGACGCGACGGTTTCAGTCGCGCCTACTTGCACCACCTGGACCGCTGCGGCGAAATGCTCGGCCCCATGCTGACCACCATCCACAACCTGCACTATTACCTGAACCTGATGCGCGAAGTACGTGCATCACTTGACGCGGGGCAGTTTGCGGCGTTCCGGGCGCAGTTCAAGAGCGACCGCGCACGCGGCGTGTGATCACGCCGTGGTGAACACCGTCAGCACCCCGGTGTAACCGTACAGGCTGCTGCCGGCGATTTCGCCGCCGGCAAAAAACCCCACCAAAGGCACATCGCCCAGGGCATGGCGAATGATTTGCAGCTCGGCGCTGGGGCCGCCAAAATGCGGGCCGCCGCGACCGGTGCAGCTGACATAGACCGCCCCCGCCATGCGCCGTGCGGGTGCAGGAGCGGCTTCGGTATCCCGGGCTGCCAACGCGTGGGCCATGTCCTGCGTCAGCATCTCAGGCTCCAACTCTTCACGAATTTCAGCGCAAATGCGCATCAAGTCGGCTTTGGCGGCTGAGACGTTGCGTTGGCAAAAAGCCACCTTCATGCCGGCGCCGATGTGGTCGGCCAAGGCCACGCCTTGGCGCGCGGGGTCGAGCCCCACGATATGGCGCACGGTCACATCGGCGCCAAAGCTACCGGTTTTGCCGACGCCGTCCGCACCTTCAGGGCTGATGCCCGCCAACGTGCTGCGAACAGCCTGCAAAGCGTGCTGGGGTTGTTTCAGCGACACATTCAAATCGTCCAACAGCACCTGCAACGCAGGCTGGTCGTCCAGCGCGTAAATCACATGGCCTTCGGCTTCGGTCACCACGCGCTCAGCGCTGATCGGGCGGCAACCCTGGGTCACCCGCGAGAGCAAAGCCACCTCGGGGCCAAAGGCCACCCCACTCAACCCGCCTTCAAACACGCCTTGGTGGTTCGCCTCGGAGGGCGTGTGCTGGCTGCTGGCAAATTGCACCGTGGCGTAACGACTGGACGCCAAGCCGCCAAATAAATACCTGCGCTCGGTGCGCTCAGCCAACTCCGCAATCAGCTCGGTGAGGTCTGGCGTTTGCCCCTCGGCATGCACCAAGGCGGCCTGCACCGCCATGTCAGCAGGCCAAGGGGCCACGCCCGAAAAAACCCGGTACTGGTCGGTGGGCAGTTCGCACAGCATCAGCGCCATGGCAGGCTCGTCAAAATATTCGGCGTTGTGGGTCGCAATGCCCACGCCCACGGTGCCCGACCAGTCCAGCACCTGGGGCAGTTCCTGGCGCAGGTGATCCAAAATAGCTTGGGCGTGCGGGGCATACAGATCGGTGATGTAGAGCAAGCCCAAACTCGGCGCACGGACATAACCGGGCAGCGTCAATTGCGCACGCAACTGCGCCAGCACCAACGCCGCCGCCATGGGCCATTGCGGATGGGTGGCGTGGCCGTAGGGAAACAGGCTCATGCGCGCTTGCGAGACGCCGAGGCTTTTTTAGCGGCCCCCTGGGCAGGGACTTTGCGGGCCGTGGTTTTTTTCGCAGCCGCGGACCCAGCGGCTTTGCCACCCGCTTTGGCGCCCGCTTTGGCATCGGTGTGGGCAGAGGTTGCAGACGCCGTCTTTTTGCTCGCCGTCTTTTTGCTGGCCGTCTTCGGGGTTTCTTTGAGCGCTTGTGCAGCCACGTCTTTCAATGCCGCCGCCGCAATGTTCTGGAACTGCTCCGTCAAGGAGCCCCACCACTGCATCGGATCCACCGCGGGTTTGGCCGCAGTTTGGGCTTCGGCGGCTGCGGTGGCGGGTTCTGCTGGCGCGGCCGCCTCGGGCGCCTCGGGAGCCGAAGACGCAGCCGGTGATGAAGCGGAAGGAGCGGGGGAAGCAGCCGGTGCGGCAGCGGGTTCGACCGGTGCAGATGTGAAAGCGGCTGCGGCACTGGGCATGCTGGCCGTGAATGCTTTGGCCAAATCGGCCATATTCACGTTCATGCCTTGCAAGGTGGACAGCGTCATTTTCTGCACCTCCATCGCCTGGATGGTGGCCTTGAGGGCGGTGGCATTTTGATCCAACCAAAACTGCACCGCTTTCAGTTCTTGAATTCGCTTGTCCAGCTCTTCAATACTCAGTGTGGGGGCCACCCAATTGCCCATGTTCGGCATCGCCGCGGCCACGCCAGGTTGGGCCTGTTGCGACGATTGAGCCAGATTTTTCAGAAAATCAAAACCGGGCACGAACTTGCCAAAACCAAAAGCCGATGTGTCGCTCATGCTGTCTCCTCAGTCAGGGTGGAATGAACAGCTTAAACCAAATGGCTGGCGCTTAACTTTCAGCGGCGCTCAGTGTTTGTGCTCCGTGTGCTTGTGCTCGGCGGAGGCCGGCATGCCTGTGTTCACCGGCAGGCTGACTTGCTGTTTACTTTCAACGCCTTTGGCGTCTTTGAAAGTCAGGGTCAGCGCCACGCTGCTGTCTTTCATCAACGGGGCTTTCAAGTCCATCAACATCAGATGGTAGCTGCCGGGCTTGAGCTCCACCGCCTGGTTGGCAGGCAGGTCCAGCGCATTCACTGCGCGCATTTTCATGACCCCGCCATCCATCTTCATTTCGTGGATTTCAGCCACGCCCGCCACCGGCGAGGCCACGCTGACCAAACGGGTGGCTTGGGGTGCGGTGAGTTTCATGAAAGCGCCGGTGGCCTGCTGGCCTTGCACCGTGGCGCGCGCCCAACCGCCTTCGACCTTGACGGCGGCCTGCGCCCAAACCGCCCCGCCCCATGCAGCGATGAAAGCCAAGCTGGTGATTTTGAAAAAATGTGTCATGGAATGCATCCTGTGAGATAAATGGACGGAGGTGAAGGGGTGGGAGTTCAGTGATTGTGCCCGCCTGCCGCCAGACCCGGCATCAGCTCCAGCGCGGCTGCGGGCGACTTCAGGTCCGAGAGCTTTTGCCCGGGCTTGGGAATGTCCACCCAGTCCATGCGGCCTTGCTCGCACACTTGTTGCACCGGCCAGTACATCATGCCGGCTTGCGCGGGCAAGGTGCCGACCAGCACAAATTCGTCGTACTGGCCGTTGGGCAAAAAGTCGTCCGCCGTTTTGGCGGTCCAGCTGATGCGCGTGACATCTTCGGTGATGCTTCGGCCATGGCTGGTGTAGGGCTGGGTCAGTTTGGCTTTCACGATCTCCAGTCGCCAGCCGGCTTTGGGCATGGGTTTGGCACCCTGCACGCCGGCCGGAATATCGACCACGATTTGGCGCGTGGGTGAAGGGCCGCAGCCGTGGCCCACCTTGAAGGTGGCCTTGTAGCTCTGGCCCGCTGTGGCCACGGGGTACTCGAGCACGGTGTGGGCCGAAGCCCCCAAACCCAGACCTGAGCCCACAAGAGCCCACATGGCGCACAACAGGGGATTGAAAAGTTTCATGCTCGGTGTCCTTTAAAAATGGGCCTTCAGCTCCGCGGTGTAGCTGCGCTGTGGGTAGGGGTGGAAGTTCCAGTACTTGTCGTTGTTCAAGTTATCGATACCGAAAGCGGCGACCAGCGTGGGCGTGATTTGCCAACGGGTGCGCACGTCCAGGGTGGTGAAGGGGCTCACGCCCATGTAGGCATAACCGTTCACGTCCGAGTTGTTCAGCGTGCGGAACTGCTGGCCGCTGTAGCGCAGCGCCACCGAGCTGGTCCAAGCCGCGTTCCAACGGTAGCCTGCCAACAAGGTGGCGCGCCACTTGGGGATGTTGGGCTGCATTTTGCCCAGGGTGTCGCCGGGGGTGGTGACAAAGCCCTGGTTGGCTTTGATGATGGAATCGGCATAGGTCACGCTGCCCGTCACATCCAGTCCGGGCAAACCCAGCCCTTGCCAAGTGAAGGCGTTTTCCAGCCCCCGTGTCTGGATGCGGTCCACGTTTTGCACCCGGCTGATGGTCTTGTTGCCCGCAGCGGGGTCGATCACCGACTGCGAATAGATCCCGTCTTGCGTGTCTTCCGCAAATGCGGTCACACGCCACTGGGTCTTGTCCAAAGTTTTCGCGTAGCTCAGCTCTTGCGTGATTGACTTTTCAGGGCGCAGGTTCGGGTCGTTGATGTATTGCGAGTTGGTGGTCGACGTGGCGCCATACAACTCGGCCACGGTGGGCATGCGCACCGCACGGCCGACCGCGTATTTAACGAAAGCATCAGGCGCCAACTGCCAAGACAGAGCCCCCTTGGGGGACAAGAAATTTTCACTGCGGTTGGCATACACCTGGCTACTGGTCGCAGAAAAACGGGACAGGCCTTGTGTGGCGTTCCAGCTTTCACTGCGCAGGCCCAGGACCGCGCGCCACTGCGGCGCAAAGCGCCAAGTGTCTTGGGCGTACAGGCTTTGCAGCTGGGTGCGGCCGCCCACTTCGCTGGCCAAGGTACCCGCGCCATCGGCGAGCCAGTTGCCGGTGATGTTGGAAGTCAGATAACGGTATTTGTAACTGTCTTGCTGGGCGCCGAAGTCCACCACATGCGCGCCCTTGGGGCCTTGAGGCCGCCACGTGCCGCGCAAGGCCAGGTTGTTCCAGCCCGTGCCTGATCCGTTCGCGATGGTGCCCGCACCGCCGGTTTGCGCACTGGGCAAAGGGTTGCTGGCGGCATTCTGGCGTTTGGTGTCCGAACTGTAGTCGACCAGGCTGGTGGCCACCTCCCAGTCGAAGGTGCCTTGCGTACGGCTCTTGACCGAAACGCCATGCAGCGTATGCGTGAGTTTTTCGTTGGTCAAAGGAAAGTCGCCACCGGTCAATGCGGCGTAGCTGCGGTTGTCGATGTTGATGGCCCCGCTGGTCACCGGCTGACCCGCTGCCGTTAAATACGACTGCGGCCGACCTTCGGAAGTGTTTTGCCAAATGCCCAGGGTGTAGGTGGCGCGCACGGTGGAGCTGAAGTCGTAAGCCACTTTGGCTTTCGCATGGTCTTGCACCGTGTGGTACTGCGTGCCCGTACCCAGGATCACCCAGGGCGCATTGGCACTGCTGGCGCCGGGCACTGCACCGGCCACGGCGGTACCCGCGCTGCCTGCCGTGCCGGTACTGACGGTGCGCGTGGCAAACGTCAAGGGCTGGCCTTGGCTGTCGGTGTGGTTGAAGTTCAAGAACCAAGACCAGTCTCCACTGCGGCTGCCCAGCGAGGCACTGGTTTGCACACCGCCGTAGGTGGCATGGGTGCTGTACAGGTCAAAGGGTTGGCGCACATATGAAACTTTGACCGTGCCTTCTAACTTCTCGGGCATGCGGGTGGTGTAGTCGACCACGGCGCCCACCGAGTTGCCAGGGTAAGCCGCCGAGAACGGGCCGTACATCACATCCACACGCTCGATTTCTTCGGGTGTGACCATGCCCCAACGCGGCGGAAAGCTCAAACCACCCACGCCATTGCCTAAATAATTGCTGAGCAACATGCCATCGGCATAGACCGCACTGCGCGCGCTGTTGCCGGTGCCCGAGGCGCGGCTGGAGAGGATGGCATGGTTGTAGTCGCCTATGTAGCGCTTGCGCACCAACAGACTGGGAAAGTACTTGAGCGCGTCTTCGCTGTCGGTGGCGTTGATGCTTTGCGCGATCTGCTGCGCAGTGATGCCTTCCATGGTGGCGGGGATCTGGGTGGGCAACGAAGTGGGGGATTTACCCACCACGGTGACCACGCCGCCATCTTTGCTGGGCGTATTTGAGTCGGTTTGTTGAGCGGAGAGAACAAAGGGGTAAGCCAAGGCCAGAGCCAAAGCAATGCGATTTTTACGCATGAAAATTCCTGTAAATGAAACACGAACAACGCATGCAGCCTGGGCTGCAGCGTCAGCAATGAAGTTCAGGAAAGTGCAGGCGGGCCGCGGGGCGGCAGGGGGGAGCCGGTCAGCCAGGCGATGTGCGCTGACGGGACAGGGCGCAAGGCGTAGGCCAAGGCGTCTGGGGCAATCAAGTGGAGCACGACCGGCGCCGGGGGCGCGCTGAACTGCGCACACAAAGGACAATCCAGGTTGCCTGACAGCTTGACGGTGTCTCCGCCCGCTTCGTCAGGGTTGACCATTTTCATGCCGCCCATGGCCGAGCAAACCATTTGGCTGCTCTGCGGATTCACCCAAGGTGAAGCCACCGAAACCCCGACAAACAGCACAAACCACACCAGCACGCAGCGGGCAAGGAGATGAGCATGACGCAGAGTTTGCATGGCTCGAATTATGCCCGAGGCGCCGAGCCCCCCATTGGAGCGTTTGCAACAGGGTGGGACCCGCCAACGAAAAAAGGCAGCAAGCTGGGCCTGCTGCCTTTTCGATGTCGCCAGCCTGGCAGGCTGATTAAGCCTGACGCAGCGCCTCAGCGGTGATCGGCAAACGGCGCACCCGCTTGCCGATCAGTGAAGCCACGGCGTTGGCGATGGCCGGTGCCACCACGGCCGTGCCTGGCTCGCCAATGCCACCGGGTTTTTCAGTGCTCTTGACCAACACAATGTCGATTTGCGGCGACTCGTACATGCGCACCGGCTCGTAGCTGTTGTAGTTGGTCTCTTGCACACGGCCATTCTTCATGGTGATTTGGTGCTTGAGTACGGCGCCGACACCGAACACGATGCTGGACTGCAACTGCGCCTCCACCGTGTCCGGGTTGACCATGTGGCCCACATCGGCCGCCACCGTGACTTTGTGCACGCGCACGCTGCCGTCTTTGTTCAGGCTGATTTCGGCCACTTGCGCCATGTAGCTGTCGTAACCTTCCATCAAGGCAATACCGCGCGAACGGCCTGCAGCCAAGGGCTTGCCCCAGCCGGCTTTTTCGGCCGCCAGTTTCAGCACGTTGGCGAAACGGGGTTTGCCATTGAGCATTTTCATGCGGTAGGCATACGGGTCTTGACCGGCGTTTTTCGCCAACTCGTCAACAAAGCTTTCGTTGGCAAACACGTTCATGCTGTGGCTCACCGCACGCCAGTAGCCCACGCGCACGCCGGTGTCTTCGATCACCAGATCGTGCTGGGTGTTGGCGATGTTGTAGCCTGCCACCGAGGCTTCGGCCATGAAAGGGTCGAGCGTGTCTTTGGGCAAGCCAAAAGCGCGCTGGGTGACCGATTGCGAGGCCACTTTGAAGTGCATGGCCACGGGCATGCCGCTGGCATCCACACCGGCTTTGATCTGGTTGACACCGGCAGGACGGTAATAGTCGTGCGTCATGTCTTCTTCGCGCGTCCAGAGCAGCTTGACGGGCTTGTTCACGGCCTTGGAAATTTCGGCCGCCTGCACAATGAAGTCCAACTCCAAACGACGCCCGAAGCCGCCGCCCAGGTAGGTGGTCTTCAAAGTGATGTCTTCGGGCTTGACGTTCAACACCGCAGCCACTGCGCCTTGCGCGCCTTGCTGGAACTGGGTGGGGCCAATCAACAGCACCTTGTTGCCTTGCACATGGGCCGTGAAGTTCATCGGCTCCAGCGGTGAGTGAGATTGCATGGGCGAGATGTACTCGGCCTCGATCACCTTGGCTGCGCCTTTGAGCGCCGCCGCCACATCGCCCTGCGGCTTGGTGATCTCCAACACTTTGCCGGTTTTGGCGGCTTGGCGGGTAGCCTCGATCACCGAGGCATCGCTCAATGCGGCACCAGCGCCTTCGTCCCACTGCACTTTGACCGTGTCGCTGGCTTTCTTGGCGCGCCACCAGGTGTCGGCCACCACGGCCACGCCGTCGCTGATTTGCACCACGGCCAACACACCGGGCATGCCCTTGGCTTGGGCCGCGTCAAAACTCTTGACCTTGCCGCCAATCACGGGGCACTGCTGCACGGTGGCATACACCATGCCTGGCAATTTGACATCGATACCGAACTCGGCGGTACCGTTGGTTTTGGCAGGCGTGTCCACACGCTTGATGCGTTTGCCGACGATGCGGAAATCTTTCGGGTCTTTGATCGGTGGTTTTTCGGGCACTGGCAACACAGCCGCTGCGGCGGCCAATTCGCCATAGCTGGCCTTCAGGCCTTTGGGGCCGAAAAGCATGCCTTTGTCGGCTTTGATCTGCTGACGGTCCACGCCCCATTTGGCGGCGGCGGCAGAGATCAGCATCTCGCGCACTTGCGCGCCTGCGACGCGCAGCTTTTCCCAGCCATCGCGCACCGAGGTCGAGCCGCCGGTGATTTGCGCACCCAGCAAAGCGTTCACATAGACCGCAGCGGGGGGTGCGTCGCTGACTCTGATTTGGGACATGTCCACATTAAGTTCTTCGGCGATCAACATGGGCATGGAGGTGTAAACGCCTTGGCCCATTTCAGAGCGGGCCGCCAAGATGGTGATGCTGTTGTCGTCGGCAATGTGCACCCAGGCGTTGGGCGTGTGCAGGGTGCCAGCCGCCATGGCTTGGCCCAGGGTGCCGGGCAAGTGCATGGCCATCAGCAAGCCGCCGGAAGCGACTGCGCTGGTTTGAAGGAAGGAGCGACGTGAGGTGTTGGTTACAGTCATGGGGGTTCTCCTTCTGCTTAGGCTTTGCGCATCATGCTGGCTGCATCTTTGATGGCAGCGCGAATGCGGGGATAGGTTCCGCAGCGGCAGATGTTGCCGCTCATGGCGTTGTCAATCTCTGCGTCGCTGGGGTTGGTGTTCTTGGCCAGCAATGCGGCGGCGCTCATGAGTTGCCCCGATTGGCAGTAGCCGCATTGCGGCACATCGTGCTTGATCCAAGCCACTTGCAAGGGGTGGTTGTTTTTGGCCGACAAGCCTTCCACGGTGGCCACTTTTTGACCGGCCACAGAACTCAATGGCGTTTGGCAAGAACGCACAGCTTGGCCGTTCACGTGCACGGTGCAGGCGCCGCACAAAGCCGCACCGCAACCGAACTTGGTGCCGGTCATGCCGAGTTCATCGCGCAGGACCCACAGCAAAGGGGTGTCGGTTTCGGCGTTGGCCTTTGCAGGCTTGCCATTGACTTGGAAATTCACGCTCATCAAGGTCTCCTCAGAATGATTGGCGGCCGCAGCCGTTGGACCTTTCAGTGTGCCAGACGCCCAGAGCCATTTGAGTCGGTCCAGCTCAGGGTATACCCCCAAAAAAATGAGGGCTTAGGGCCCTACCTCACAGGGGCAAGGTCAGCACCGCGCCCACCAGGGTGTTGCGCGGCAAACTGGGCTCGAAATATTGCTTGGCCGCTTGATTGACGATGACCGAACCCACGACTCGCTTGTCCAGCAGGTTGTCCACACCAGCCCACAACTCGGCCCGCACCGGCCCCCAACCTTGGCGGTGCCGCACGCGCAGATTGACCTGACCAAGGCCCGCCACGCGCGCATCGGCGCTGTTCAAATCGTCCGCCCAGAAATTGGACCGTGCGATCCAGTCGGCCGAGGCCGACCAGCCCTGGGGACGGGGATTCTTGACCGAAGCAAAGCCCTGATCTGCCCACTGCACTGAGGCAAACAGTTGTTGATCGGGAATGCCAGGCATGCGTTTGCCCGAAGTGATGGTGTTGCTGCCCGAAGTGAAGTCCGACGCATACACCGCGCGCAACCACGCCATGGACAACTGGGTGCGCCATTGCAGCGACCAGTCGTTTTTCAAAGCCAATTCGGCCCCATCACGCTGGGTTTGGGCGGCATTTTTATAGGCGGTTTTACCGCTGCTGCTCAATTGGGTGACGATCTCATTTTCAGTGGCGATATGGAATAAAGCCGCGTCCAGGCGCGTGGCCGCAGTCGGTGTCCATTTCAAACCCACTTCGCTGTGCTGGCTGCGCGATGCCAGGATGTTGGTATTGAATAAGCTTTTGATGGCACCGCTCTGCACCGAATATGCGGCCTCGGCCAAGGTCGGGGTTTCAAAACCTTGGCCCCAGTTGGCGTAAAGATTCAGTGTGTTTGAGGCATGCCAGGTCGCCCCCAGCACCGGTGTTGTGGCCTGGAACAAGGGGGCTTTGCCGGTCCCGGTTCCCAGGTCATCGGTATTTTGCAGCTGCACCTGGCTTCTTCGCGCGCCCAGGGTGAAGGTATAGGGGTTGCCCCCTTGGTCATCGGTCCAATGCCAATTCAGTTGTCCAAAGGCATCGGCGTTACTGGCTTGGTTCAGTTCATTGCGTGTGAGGACGCCCGATTTTTCGCCCGCCACCGCGGCCCCGCCTTGGCGGCGCTCGGTGGATTGGTCGGCATCCCAACCGAGCACCCAATCGATCGGTCCGCGGGCAGCGTCTTTCAGTTTGCCTTTGACCTGTCCCCCCAGCCCGGAATAGTCACGACTCAACCCCACCCAGCTGGCACTCGCTTGGAATTGCGTGTTTTCTCGGGTCCCCGAGTAAGCCCGCCATTGCATTTCTAAATCAGGACCGAAGCGGTGTTCCAGCACGGCCCCCAATTGGTTTTGCTTCACCGTTTTACGGGTCCGGTTGGTGATGGCCCCAGTCCCTGCCTGACGGGGATCGGCTTGAAGTTGCGCTGCCGTCAGCCCCAGGGCGTCTTTGGCCTCTGGCATGTCAAACACATTGGCAATCAATTTGAAACGCGTCGCCTCTTGCAACTGCGCGGTGACCATGGCGTTGAATTGCTTGCGCTCTGCGGCGCTGTTGTTTCTGTAGCCGGCAATGTCGAAGGTGCTGTAGTCCGCCACGATGCCGACGTTGCCACTGCGGCCACTGAGCTGCACATCGTTGCGCCGCAAGCCGTCGCTGCCCACGGTGCTGGAGGCCTGCGCCTCGGGTTGTGCGCCGGCCTCTCGGGTGAAGGTTTGAATCACGCCGCCGGCCGAGTTGCCATACAGCTGGGCCAAGGGGCCGGTGAGTACTTCAATCCGTTCGGCCGAGGTCAAGCTCACGGTGGAGGCCTGGCCTTGCCCATCGGGGGTGGTGGCCGGAATGCCATCGGTGATCAGGCGAATCCCGCGCAGGCCAAAAGCAGAACGCGCGCCAAAGCCGCGAATGGAAATCTGCACATCTTGCGCATAGTTGTTGCGGTTGAGCGCAACCACGCCGGGGGTTTGGGCCAAGGCTTCAGACAAATTGACTTGCGCGCCCGCATGGCGAATCGTCTCGCCATCGAGCACTTTCAGCGAAGCCGGGGCGTCAAACTGCTTTTGTGCCAGGCGACCACTTTGCACCTTTACCTCTTGCGCTTCTTGCGCTTCTTGCGCCACGGCACCACTGGCCAAGAATCCAACGAGGGCCAAAACGCCGCCAACCGGCTCCAGGCGAAAAAACGGGGGGAATGAGTACATGAATTTGGCAGTTTCAAATTGTGGAAGGGACGAAATTGAAGCGGGTTTATTTCTGAATGTTTGCTATTTAAAGACAACCCGAAAAAACAGCCTCTCTGAAGGGCCATCGCCCAGCGATGGGCCGATGCAGAACATTGTGCACA
>CANFYZ010000052.1 GCA_947451385.1 Comamonadaceae bacterium
ATTTTGCGCACCACATCGCCCGAGCGGGTGTCGGTCATCGCCACCATCCACGCCTGGGTCAGGGCATTGATTTCGAAACGCATCTCCACCGTGCTGGGCAAAGCGGCGGGCGGCAGGGCCTCAGACGGCATGGCTTCTGGCGGAGCGGGCTCGGCCGCCTTGGCGGATTCTGGCGCTTGGGCAGACCGCTCCGGCGGCAACCCATTTTCAGACTTCTGGGCCGGCGGGCGATAAGGCGCAATCAGGTCTGGCGTTCTGATGGATAAATTTGAAATTGAAGCTGAAGACATGGGCCTCTCACCTCCTTGGGTCGGATAAGACGGGTATCGGCAGTTGTCGGGCAGAAATTAGGCTTCACCTACCCATCTGGGACACATGACACAAATGTAATTGGGTAACAGGGAGGGCCAGCCCCCAGAAGGAACATAGAATTGAGTCGAATTAATAGATATTAATAATTTAATTAATTAATTCTAAAAAATCTGGTCATCCAAAAATTGCGCCAATGCCGGAGATGCCCCCTATGGACGTGACAGCCAAAGAACCGCTCAAAAAAATTTTATTGATTGAGGACGAAGAAAAGATCGCCGAATTTGTGGTCCGGGGCCTCGAAAAGGCGGGCTACCTGGTCGAGCACGTCGCCGACGGGGTGAAGGGGATGAAGCAAGTCTTTCAATTTCACTACGACTTGGTGCTGCTCGATCTGATGTTGCCCAAGCTGAATGGACTGGACCTGTTGCAGCAAATCAGGCAGGACAACAAAAGTCTGCCGGTGATTATTTTGAGCGCCAAAGGCGACTTGAGCGACCGACTGCTCGGTTTTGAAACCGGCGCGGACGATTACATGCCCAAGCCCTTCTTTGTCGAGGAACTGGTGGCCAAAATCAAGGTGATTTTCAGCCGCGGCCAACCGGCTCAAGCCTTACAAACCTTGACCGCCAGTCATCTGACCTTGGATTTGGTCAGTCGCAAAGCCCATTGGTTCAACTCAGAAGCCGTGCTCAGCCAGCGCGAATTCAGCTTGCTGCAGTACCTGATGCAAACCCCGGGGCACATTTACACGCGCCAGCAAATACTGAAGAGCGTTTGGGGCATTGGCTTTGACCCAGAAACCAACGTGGTCGACGTGTGCGTGCAGAGGATCAAACGCAAACTCAGCGGCGGCGATACCGAACATTACGGCCCGATTGAGGCGGTACGCGGCGTGGGTTACCGGGTCAAGGCGGCAGAACAGTCATGAGGCGCTCGTTAAGGCTGCGCCAATTTTTGATCATTGCCAGCATGACCCTGTTGGTGGTCTTGATCAGTCGGCAGTACGCGCAAGTCAGGGCAAGCGATCAATTCACCCTGGAACTGCACACCGACATGCAGTCGAGTCTGCACAGCTGCAGTGATCCGGCCATCACCGATGACGCCTGGCCCAGCTGCCAATCGCGCGCGTTTAAAAATTTGTTGTTCAACAAGCTTTCTGGGGAAATCACGATTTGCAGTCACGCCCAAGTCTTGGGCGAAATGGGACATGAATCCCATTGCAAATTACTCGACCAATCGCCTCAATTTTGGTCCGCTGCCGATATCAGCACCGACCCCGCCGTGCAGGTGGTCGTCAATCAACTGGGCGGCGAACTTTGGCATGCCGCCCGCCTGAAAGCGCGGCCGGAAATTCAAATCATGACCAGCGATCTGGCTTTACAAAGTTTGCTGAAGGCGCTGTTCAGTATCCGCGATAAGCAACTGCCACTTTTTATTCCGATTCTGACCCTTTCTTCTTTGATCATGGCGTTGTACGTCACCAATTTGACGATCGCCACCTTGGAAAAATTGAAGCAGGCGCTGAGCAATTTAAAACCTGAGAACTTGAACAATGCAGAAAGGATCACCACGCCTTTCATGGAGTTCGATGGTTTCATCACGGTCTACCACCAGCTGCTGCAGCGCTTGGAAGACAGCTTCACCAAAGCCAAGCGTTTTTCATCGGATGCTGCGCACGAATTGCGCACCCCTTTGGCGATCCTCCGTGGCCAGGTGGCTGAACTGATGGCCGATGTGCCAACTGGCTCCAGCTTGCAAATACGCTTGCGCAGCCTGTCTGACGAAATTGAACGGTTGATACAAATCAGCGAAAAATTGTTGTTACTGTCCAAGGCCGATGCCGGCATGATGGCGACCGAAAGCAGCGCGTTCCATCTGAGTGAGTTCATGGATGAACTGGTGGAAGAAGCTGGCACGTACCATCCCCATTTAAGTTTCACAAAATTCATTGAGCCCGGCCTGGTTTGGCAATGCAATGCGCCTTTGGCACAACAACTGATTCACAACCTGTACAGCAACGCCCTCAAGTACAACCAGAAAGAAGGCTGGGTCAAATTCAACCTGCATCGCGATGGGAAAGTGCTGGAGCTGTCGATAGAAAATCCGGCCAAACACATCCCCGCTGACTTGAAAGAAAAGGCCTTTGATCGCTTCTACCGCGGCGACGAAGCCCGCAACCGAAAGGTCGATGGCATGGGGCTGGGCTTGAGCATCTGTAAAGAAATCGCCGCGCTGCACCAGGGCACGCTGACGATGGATGTGACGCCATTGAAAACAGTGGTGGCCCGCCTCAGGGTGCCGATGCACATGGCACCTCCGGCCTAAGCCAGGAAAAATGACAAAGACGACACCCTGCTCATCTTCGTCATCTGCCTAACCAACAAGCCATACAACACCCAGATTGCCATTTAGGCAACCACGTCGATAGCGAATGACATTGCGCTCAGAAGGCCGCATATGACATAAACGTCATCCAATAACAGGAGGTGTTTGGTTAACTTGGAGACATGAACACCTCCACGCACCACCTTCAAGTTCTCAACCAATTCAGAGGCGATATGGATCTGTCACAACAGATCGTCTTCGACCACATGGATTTGTCGCCCCCGTTGGTTCTGGCCGCCGCATTGATGTTCATGATGGCCGCTGACGGGGAGATCAAAGAAGCTGAAAGCAGCCAACTTCAATCTGTGTTGGGCAACAACGAAGAATTGCTGGCTTGTGCGGCCAGTTATGTGCAGTCGGTGCCCTTAGAGACATTTTTGCTTGAAGCCGCCGAGAGCTTGAGCAGCCTGGACAAATTGTGCATTTTGACCAACGTGTGTGACTCCTTCTTGGCCGATGGTCAGGCTGAAGATCACGAGCTACAGCTTTTCTCGCGCATCTGCGAGGCTTTTGGATTTGATGAGTCCACTTTTGAATCGCACCTCAAAACCATCCAAATCAAAAACGACAAATCTGCACTCGGCCGCTACAACCTGGCCGCCGTGCTGCAACCGCAAGGAAGAACCAGCAATCACCTGGCGCTGGCCGCTTGCTTGGTTTACATGATGGCCTCTGACGGCAGTATTGGCGCCGAAGAAATTGGCCGCTTGCAAGCTGTCATTGGGGAGTTTGAAGGCCTGCAATCGGCGGCCTTGAAATATGTCCTCAAGGTCAAGAACGCCCAGTTCATGAAGGAGATCGCGCCCACCTTGGAGGCCGATGTCAAATTGTTGATCCTCACCAACGTCTGCGATGTGTTGCTGGCCGATGGTGTGGTTGAGGTGGCCGAGAAAAAACTGTTCACCAGCATGTTGACCGCTTTCGGTCATTCAGAAAAATCATTCCGGTCGTATTACGACACCTTGCAAATTAAAAATGTCAAATCGTTTGACTTGAACGACTTCAGCGACAGCGCAGCCGCGCAACTCTTTCGCTCAGCCAAATACCAAGCCAGCCAAGCGGCCTTCCAGGCGGCCAGCGCCGGCCACGGGGATCGCATCGACACCCTGATTCACAAGACCATGGACGAGAACCTGGCCAGTGTGTCCCAGAATGCGGGGGGCAAAGACAACATCCATATGATGTCGGCCAACGCCAACAACCGGCAAGAAAATATCCAAAAAATAGATGCCCGACACCGCGAAGAAAATATTCAGTATGTCGAGCAAAAAGCAAATTTGAAGGGTGAAAACATTCAGTACGTGGACAGCGCTTTCACGCTGAGTCCGAATGTGCAAAAGCTCAATGCAGCTTCGGGTCGGGACCGATCAACCGACAGCATGGATTGGGATGCTGCTCAGGGCCAAGAGGGGATGTCCGCTTACGAAGCGCCCGACAGCCTCGATGACCCCAGAGGCAAAGGCGGACTGACCACCATGGCCCAAGGCGAGGTCTCTTACCGGGAACGCGCCATGCAACAGCGCGGCGTGGTGACGAACTTCGCAGGCGCTGCGAACGGTACAAGCGCCATGGACGCCGCCACCTTGCAAACGCGTTTGCAAGATTTGAAGCAACGCAACGCCGAAGTAGAAAGCAAAATCAGCCAACTCCAGGCCAGCGCAGGTCAAATCAGCTTTGCGACAGGCCGCGAAGCCAGCCCCGTGGCAAGCGCAACGCAGTCGGCCTCCTCAGACCAGGTTTCGGTTTTGCAACGCTTGAACCAAGTGGTTTCGGAGCGTGTGCAAAAGATGGCTGTACCTCGCCCTGCGCAACCGGCCTATGGCAACGCCGCGCTGACTTGAATATCGCCTCCGCTTATCGCCTGCAGCAGTGCGCCCTCAGGCCTGTAACTGGGCAGCCAAAAAGTCCATCAACACCTTGACCCGGTGTGGAATGTAGCGGTTGCTGGGCAAGACCGCGTAAATGCCCAAGGGCGGCGCGTCATACGCCGCCAGCAGCGGCACCACCTCGCCGCGCGCCAAAAAGGGCGCGGCAATGAAGTCGGGTTGGCGGGTGATGCCCAAGCCGCGCGCGGCCGCTTGCATCAAGGCGCTGCCGTTGTTGGCCATGATGCGGCTGCGCACCGAGACGCGCTGCTCTCGTTCCTCTCGACCCTGCCCCGGGTACACCCAAGAGCTCGGGCTCAAGTCCACCGAATACGCCAGGCACTCGTGGTGCCGCAGCTCGTCGGGCGTGCGCGGGGTGCCATGCAATTTCAGGTAGGCCGGTGAGGCCAGGGTCATCAACTGGCAGGTGCCCAGCTTGCGCACAATGTCGGCCGAGGCCAGTTGCGCGGTGATGCGGATTGACAGGTCCATCCCCTCCTCGATCAAATTGGCCCGGCGGTCGCTGAAGTCCATTTCCAGCTGAATCTGCGGCTGCTGCTCGGCAAAGGTGAGCAGCAGAGGCATCAGGCGCTCCAGACCGAAACTCAGCGGCAGACCCAAACGTATCCGGCCCCGGGGCTCGACTTTTTCTTGCGCCACCTCGGCTTCGGCTGAATCCACCAAATTCAAGATCAGGCGGCACTTTTCCAAATACGCAGCACCGGCGGCGGTGAGCGACAGGCTGCGGGTGCTGCGGGTCATCAGCTTGGCACCGAGCGCGGTTTCGAGCGCTGATATCTGGCGCGTGACCACCGAGCGCGCCAGGTTCAGCTGCTCGGCCACCGCCGTGAAGCTGCCGGCCTCGGCCACCCGCACAAAAAGTTGCATGGCTTGGAGTTTGTTCATTGTTGCTTATTTTGCAACAAACAATTGGTGATTAGGCACTTTATTAATTCGGCCGACACGCCTACAGTCCAGCCTATGCCTTCTATTTCATCCCCCTCACCGCTTCGCAATGTGCTTTTTGTACCCCATGGTTCGCCCCTGTTCGCGCTGAACCCTGGCGCTGCCGGTGCCGCCATGACGCAGATCACACAGCAATTGACTGCGCCGCGCGCCATCGTGGTGGTCAGCCCGCACTGGGAAACGCCCGAGCCCACCGTGGGCCTGGCCACACAGCCCGAGACGATTCACGACTTTTATGGCTTTCCCGCCCCGCTGTATGCGCTGCGTTACCCCGCCACCGGCTCCCCGCAAGCGGCGCAAGAAGTCGTCAAAGCCCTGCAGGCGCATGGCTTTGCGGTGCACACCGACGCCCAGCGCGGCCTGGACCACGGCGCCTGGATTCCCCTGCGGCAAATGTTTCCTGATGCCGATGTACCCATCGTTCCTTTGTCGGTACAAAGCCATGCCGGCCCCGCGCATGCTTACCGAGTAGGGCAAGCGCTGGCGGGTTTGGCGGCGCAAAACATCTGGGTTCTGGCCTCCGGCAATGTGACGCACAACCTGGGCGATCTGCGTCTGGCCCGCATGAACGGGGACCGCACCCCCGCCTATGTGCAAGTTTTTGCCGACTGGCTGGCCGAGCACCTGGCGCAAGGCGACCTGGCCAGTTTGCTGAACTACCGCCAGCTCAGTCCCGAGGGCGTTCGCGCGCAACCGAGTGAAGAGCATTTGCTGCCCCTTTTCACGGCGCTCGGCGCGGCCGGACCGCAAGCGGTGCCGCAGGCTTTTTATCGGGGCATCAGCGACAGCGTGATCGCCATGGACGGTTACGTTTTTTTAAATCCACCGGTTCCGAATGACCCGACGGATCGGCCACCACGAGCCCCCTGACCTGAGGCGGCCCCAGCCCCTTAAACTCACCCAGATGAGAAAAGCCTGTTTTTTCCTGCTCGGTTGCACCTCGCTCTGTGTGCAAGCCCAAAGCGCGGCAGCGGCGCCTGAGCCAGGGCCCTGGGCCTTCAAGCTCACGCCCTCACTGTATGCGACCGCTCACGAGCACAATGCTGTGGACGTGAATCTGCGCGGCAACAACGGCCCGCATGCGCTGTGGATCGGTCAGTACCAGCGGGGCGAAGAGTTTCAACAAACCCGAGCGGGTTACGAATACACCGCCAATTTCACCTGGGGGCAGATGGTGCCTTCGGTGCAAGCGGCCAGCGGTGGCTTTGCAGGCGGATCGCTGAACTTTCAAATTGGCCAGCCGGTGTATCTGATCGCTGGGCTGGGACGCACCAATTTGCGCAACTACTACAACCTGAACTTTGACCCGAACGATGCGGTGACGCTGGGGCTGGGCACGCGTTTGCCGCAGGGGCATCAGCTGTCCGTGTTCAGCGTCAAAGACAACCGGCTCGCCACCGACCAAATCATTACCCATGCCGTGTGGCGCTGGCAGGCCAGTGACACGGATCGCTGGACAGTGGACCTGGCGTACAAAACGGGTCGCAGCAGCCCGGAGGATGAGCGCGTGAGTGGCCGCAGCCTGTCGGTGACCTACGACCACCGGCGCACCTTTGTGCGGCTGGCCTATGACGAAAAAGTCAACTTCAGCGCCAACAACCAAACCCGCGTGTCTGCGGGTCTGCGCTTTTAAACGTCACGGTTCAACGTAATACGCTTCCACCTTGCCTTTGATTTTGATCAGCAAGGGCCGGCCTTTGCGGTCCAATGTTTTGCCTGCAGGCACCTTCACCCAACCTTCGCTGACGCAATACTCTTCCACGTCGGTGCGCTCTTTGCCGTTGAAGCGAATCCCAATGTCGTGCTGAAACACCGCCGCCACGTAGTGCGGGCTGCGGGCGTCGATGGACAAATGGTCGGGCAAGGCCGGGCGGGCGGAGGCGTCAGGGGTATCGGTCATGGCATCAGTGAATCAAAGGACAGCGCGTATTTTCGTTGATTTCAAGCCGCATCCAGGCCCAGCAAACGCACCGCGTTGCCTTTCAAGATGCCGGGCATCACCTCTGGCTTGAAACCGGCCACCTCAAAGTCTTTGATCCAGCGTTCGGGCGTGATCAGCGGGTAGTCGCTGCCAAACAAAACGCGGTCCTTCAGCAAAGTATTCGCGTACTGAATCAACTGCTTGGGAAAGTACTTGGGGCTCCAGCCAGACAGATCGATCCAGACATTGGGCTTGTGAGTGGCCACACTCAGCGCCTCGTCTTGCCAAGGAAAGCTGGGGTGCGCCATGACGATTTGCATGTCGGGGAAATCGATCGCCACATCGTCCAGGTGCATGGGGTTGCTATAGGCCAGACGCAGGCCGCCGCCGCAGCGCATACCCGAGCCAATGCCGCTGTGGCCGGTGTGAAAAATCGCTGGCATTTTGTGCGCGTTGATCACTTCGTAAATCGGCCAGGCCATCTTGTCATAAGGGTGGTAGCCCTGCACCGTGGGGTGGAACTTGAAGCCGCGAATGCCTTCTTCTTTGATCAAGCGTTCGGCTTCACGCGCGCCCATCTTGCCCTTGTGCGGGTCGATGCTGGCAAAGGCGATCATCATGTCGCTGTTCTCGCGCGCAGCCTTGGCGATCTCTTCGTTCGGAATCCGGCGACGCCCCAGCTGGGACTCGCTGTCCACGGTGAACATCACCAGACCCATTTTGTGTTGCCGGTAATAGGCCACGGTTTCGTCGATCGTCGGGCGGCGGTTGCTGCCAAAGAATTTGTCAGCGGCGCGGTCGTACTCTTCGCCGTAGTTGTCAAACGGGTTCCAGCAACTCACCTCGGCATGGGTGTGGATGTCGATAGCGACCAGGTCTTTGTATTGCATTGCATTCACTCCAAAAAATCTTCACGCTGCAGCGGGCTGCGCTGGGGGCGGCACGATGGGCGCTTCGCGGATCGGCAAATTCACCAGCGCAGCACCCACGGCCAGGGCGATGTCGGCGTACCACATCCAAGCATAGTCGCCCAACTCGGTGATCGCCAAACCACCCAGCCAAGCGCCCATGAAACCGCCCACTTGATGCGACAACAGCGTCAAGCCAAACAGGGTGCCCATGTAACGGATGCCAAACAATTTACCCACCAAAGCGGCAGTGGGCGGCACGGTGGCCAGCCAAGTCAGGCCCAGTCCTGCGGCAAACACATAAAAAGTCCATTCGGTTTTGGGCAACAGCAAATACGCCACGATCAACAGCGCGCGTGAAGCGTACATCAGCGCCAAAATGTGCTTGCTGCGGTACTTGGACACCGCCGAGCCAACCACCAAACTGCCCACGATGTTGGACAAGCCAATGATGGCCAAAGACCAACTCGCGACCGACGGCGGCAAGCCACACAAATTGACCTCACCCGGCAAGTGCGTGACCAAAAACGCGATGTGAAAACCGCAGGTGAAAAAGCCCGCATGCAACAAACCGTAGCTCGGGGTTTTGAACGCGTCTTTCACCGTTTGGCGCAGGCCCAAATCCGGCTCGGTGTTGACCGTCGCGGCACGCGAATGGCTTGTGACCTTTTGCACCAGCGGCAAAGCCAACAAGCTCAGCGCGGCCAGCGACCACATGGCCCCCATCCAGCCAAAGGCCTGAATCAGTTTTTGCGCCACAGGGGCCAACACAAACTGGCCGAGCGAGCCGCCCGCATTGATCACGCCCGAGGCCGAGCCACGCGATTCGGCCGGCATGCGCTGTGCCACTGCGCCCATCAACACCGAAAAACTGGCTGCGCCGGCCCCAGCAGCCGACAGCACGCCCAAGGTCATGGAGATACCCAATGCACTGGTCATGAAAGGAACCATGGCGGTGGCCACGGCCATCAGCGCCACGCCGCCCAACAGCACGGGCCGCGCACCGTAACGGTCGGCCAAGGCCCCGGCCACCGGTTGCACCGCGCCCCAGACAAACTGGCCAATCGCCATGGCCAGGCTCAGGCTGACAATGCCCAAGCCGGTGCTGGTGTTGATGGGGCTCAAAAACAGGCCGTTGACGGTGCGAATGCCCGCCGTGATCAGCAAGATCCCTGCGGCAGCCAGGGTGATGGCCATGACGCCGGGGTGTTTCAGGGATCGGAACATACAAGCACTTTCAAAACAACTTTTCGGTGCGCTACTTCGACACCTCAGGGCTGATCGTAACCAAGTCCACCCTGAGGCGCTGCAACGCCCGCGTCACTCCGGCTGAATACCGGCTTTCTTGACCAGGGCGGCGTATTTGGCCAGTTCACTTCGAAAGCCTTTTTGCGCCTGTTCAGGACTGGAAATGTGGATGGTGTTGCCCTGCTTGGCCATGCTGTCTTTCACCGCTGCATCACTGAAGGCGGCCACGACAGCCTCGTGTATGCGCTTGACCTGGGTCGCACTCAGACCTTTGGGCCCGATCACTGCGAACCAGCCTTCCGTGACAAAGCCGCTCAAGCCTTGTTCAACGAAAGTGGGGATGTCAGGCGCAGCGGCTGTGCGCTTATCACCACATAAGCCGATGGCGCGCAAAGCGCCCGACTTGATGTGCTGCTGCACGCTGGGCAAGGCCAAAACAGCAAAGTCGATTTGCCCGCCGAGCAAGTCCGTCACCATCTGCCCCACACCTTTGTAGGGGATGTGCCGTGCAGTGACATTCGCTTCGTCGATGAACATCTCGGCTGCCAAATGCAAGATGGTGCCAGTACCACCTGAGCCGAAGTTGTGTCCATCGGGCTTGGCTTTGAGCAGTGCAATGAAATCCCGACTGTTCGTGGCGGCAATTTTTTGTGGATTGACCACCAAGACCATCGGCGTGCTGCCCACGATGGCAATCGGTGTGAAATCCCCGGGCATGTCGAATGGCAAGGACTTGAGCACACTCGGAAAAATCACCACATTGTTGGAGACCATCGACAGGGTGAATCCATCAGGCGCAGTTTTAGACAAAGCCTGCAAGCCCACCACGCCACCCGCTCCGGCTTGGTTGTCGATCACCACGCTGCCACCCAAGGTTTTGGACAAGGCCGGCGCTGCGGCCCGCGTGATCGCATCGATGCCCGATCCGGTGGCATTGGGCAAAATGAATTTGATGGGGCGATCTGATTGCGCCCAGGTCATGGCGGGCAGGGCCAGAGAAGTCAAGGCGCACAGCGTGCTGCGGCGTGTCATGACCTGTTGTGCAACGGCATGTTTCATGGGGTCTCCTTCATCGGTGCCAAAAAATCAGGGCTAACTTGTGGCCATCGCTTCAAGCCACATCGCGGCGCTCACGCATCTCGGCAATATCGGCTTCGCTCAAACCCAAGGCCTGTAAAAGTTCGTCGGTATGTTCGCCTTGGTTGGGCGGCGGGGAGCGAACGCCAAGGCGCTGTCCATCCATGGTGAAAGGCAACAAGGCGGCACGCGCAGTCTGGCCCTTGCGCGGCCCATCGGTCAATCGGACTTCGGCCAGACCTCCTGTGGCTTGCAGGTGTGGATCGTCAAACAACTCTTCGGGTTTGACGATGGGTGCAAAAGGCAAACCTGCCCTCTCAAAAATCGCCGTCAATTCTGCGGCCGTAAATACCGCCAAGCGCTGCCGCAATTCGGGAATCAAACTGTCACGCATCGACACGCGCGCATTATTGTCGTGGTAGCGCGGATCTGCTTTCAAATCGGCAAACCCCAGCGCATCGCAAAAGGTCTGCCATTGCGAATCACTGACGGCGGCCAGAAAAATCTGCTCGTTGTTCTTGACAGTGAACACGTCGTACACCGCCCAGGCCGAGATGCGGTTGGGCATGGGCTCGGCCGCCTTGCCTGTGATGGCGTATTGCAGCATGTGCTGCCCCACCAAAAAGACGTTGTTCTCGAACAGCGCGGACTGAATTTCCTGCCCGCGACCAGTGATACCCCGCTGAATCAATGCGCCCAAAATCCCGATGGCACCAAACATGCCGCCCATGATGTCGTTCACACTGGTGCCTGCGCGCAGCGGGTCGCCTGGGCGCCCGGTCATGTAGGCCAGTCCCCCCATCATTTGCACCACCTCGTCGAGAGCAGTTCGGTGGTCATATGGACCAGGCAAAAAACCCTTCAGGCTGGCGTAGATCAGTTTGTCGTTGCTGGCCGACAGGCTGGCGTAGTCCAGACCGTACTTCACCATGGAGCCGGGCTTGAAGTTCTCGGCCACCACATCGGCGGTGGCACACAGGCGCCGCGCCAACTCAGCACCATGGGGTGATTGCAGATTGATTTTGATGCTCTTTTTGTTGCGGTTGAACATCGGGAAAAAGCCCGCACCCGAACCCAGCAAATGCCGCGTGCGGTCACCCTCAATGGGCTCGACCTTGATGACCTCGGCCCCCATGTCGGCCAGCACCATGCCGCAGGTCGGGCCCATGACCATGTGGGTGAATTCAACGACACGCAAACCTGCGAGCGGGAGTGGGTGTTTTGTCATGGGGAAAGCCTAGGGCAATTCTTCAAATGGAGGCCAAACTGATGGACGGAGGGGTTGGTGGTATTTTGACCTGAGCCTGCCAAACCTAGGGAAATCCCCAAGAAAAAAACTGCAGAAGTTCCACACAATATGGTTATCAAAGATAACATTATTACAACTTCGACTGCCCCGCAACGGAGCTCCTTACCGGAACCTTCTGATGACTGACTTGAACACCCCGATTTTTGACCGCGCTGCCGCCCATGGCGTTTCTCTGGAAATGCAAGGCGCTGTGGCGGTGGTGCGTTTGTGCCGCCCTGCCAAACGCAATGCGCTGAACGACGGCCTGATTGAAGCGCTGCGCGATGTTTTCCAAAACCTGCCCGCCGAAGCGGGCGCGGCCGTGGTGCACGGTGAAGGCGCACATTTTTGTGCGGGCCTGGATTTGTCGGAACTGAAAGAGCGCGATGCCGGCGAAGGCGTGCACCACTCACGCAGCTGGCACGTGGCCTTGAACGCAGTCGAGCAAGGCCGCGTGCCCGTGGTGGCCGCCCTGCACGGCGCGGTGGTCGGCGGCGGCCTGGAGCTGGCCAGCGCCTGCCACATTCGCGTCGCCGACGACAGCACCTTTTACGCCCTGCCCGAAGGCACACGCGGTATTTTTGTCGGCGGTGGCGGCTCGGTACGCGTGCCCAAACTGATTGGCGCAGCCCGCATGACCGACATGATGCTGACCGGCCGCGTGTACAACGCCCAAGAGGGCGAACGCGTCGGCTTGTCGCAATACCTGGTGCCCGCAGGCACCAGTTTGGCCAAGGCCATTGAGCTGGCGACCCGCATCGCCAGCAACGCGCCGCTGACCAACTTTGCTTTGATGCACGCCCTGCCGCGCATCGCCGAGCAACCGGCCGACCATGGTTTCTTCACTGAGGCCTTGATGGCCTCCATCGCCCAAGCCGCGCCCGAAGCCAAAGCCCGCGTGCGCGCTTTCCTGGAAGGCAAAGCCGCCAAGGTGCAAAAGTCATGAGCACCGCGAAATTTCGTCCCCTCGAGTTTGGTGTGACGCGCGTCACCCTGCGCGACGGTGTGCCCGGCACCCACTATTTGAAAGCCGACCAAGACCTGAATCCGTTTGCCGCGCGCATGACCGACCGGCTGCAACACTGGGCGCAAACCGCGCCCGAGCGCAGTTTCATGGCTCGCCGCGTGAAACAATCCGATGGCAGCCTGGGCGACTGGAAACACATCAGCTACAGCCACGCCTGGGCCACGGCGCGCAGCATCGCGCAAGGCCTGATCGCCCGGGGCTTGAGCGCCGAGCGGCCGGTGGTGATCCTGAGCGAAAACAGCCTGGAACACGCGCTGCTGGGCCTGGGCTGCATGCTGGCCGGTGTGCCTTATGTGCCGACCTCGCCGCCCTACTCGCTGGTCAGCGTGGACTACGACAAACTCAAACACGTGCTGCGCACCGTGACGCCGGGCATGGTGTTCGCGTCGGATGCGCGCTATGCCAAAGCCATTGCCGCCACCGTCAGCGCGGAGATGGAAGTGGTCATGGTGGAGGGTGCAGACGACGCCGCGCTGAAGGGCCGTGTGGTCACCGCGTTTGACGCGCTGTGCGCCACCCCCGTCACCGCGCAAGTGGACGCCGCGATGGCCGCCACCGGGCCCGACACCATCGTCAAATTCTTGTTCACCAGCGGCTCCACCAAGTTGCCCAAGGCCGTGATCAACACCCAACGCCTGTGGTGCGCCAACCAGCAGCAAATGGCGCAGTCCATGCCAGTCTTGGCCGAAAAAGAACTGGTGCTGGTGGACTGGCTGCCATGGAACCACACCTTTGGTGGCAACCACAACGTGGGCATGGTGATCTACCACGGCGGCACCCTGTACATCGACGATGGCAAGCCCACCCCGGCCCTGATCGGCGAGACCCTGCGCAACCTGCGCGAGATCGCGCCCACCGTGTACTTCAATGTGCCCACTGGCTTTGAAGCCATCGCCAACGCGATGCTCACCGACGACCTACTACGCAAAACCTTGCTGTCCCGCGTGCAGATGTTCTTTTACGCTGGGGCGGCGCTGGCGCAACCGATTTGGGACAGCCTGTACGCCTCGCAAGAGCGCGAAGTGGGCGAGCGCATCGTCATGGGCACGGGCCTCGGCATGACCGAGTCCGGCCCCTTTGGCATCTTTGTCACCAACCCCCATGTGCGTGCAGGTGACCTGGGCGTGCCCACGCCGGGCTTGGAGTTGAAATTGGTCGACACCGACGGCAAAACCGAGGTGCGTTACCGTGGCCCCAACATCACGCCAGGCTATTGGCGCAACCCCGAAGAAACCGCGGGCGCATTTGACGAAGAAGGCTTTTTCAAAACCGGTGACGCGGTCAAATGGATTGACGAGACCGATGTGCACCTGGGTCTCAAGTTTGATGGCCGCATTGCCGAGGACTTCAAGCTGGCCACCGGTACGTTTGTCAGCGTGGGTCCGTTGCGCGGCAAGATCATTGCCGCGGGCGCGCCCTATATCCAAGACGTGGTGCTCACCGGCCTGAACCTGAAAGAAGTTGGCGCCATGGTCTTTCCCACCCCCAAGGTGCGTGAACTCTCTGGCTTGGGGGGCGACGCGCCCTTGTCGGACGTGCTGGCCAGCGCCCCGGTGCTGGCGCACATGCAAAAAGTGGTGAACGAATTGGCGCAAGCCGCCACCGGCAGCGCCAACCGCATTGCACGTCTGTGCCTGCTGTCTGAGCCGCCCACCATTGACAAGGGCGAGATCACCGACAAGGGCTCGATCAACCAGCGCGCGGTGCTGAGCCACCGCGCCGACACGGTCGCGGCGCTGCACGAAGACCGCTTGCACTACATCCTGAAACCGAACACCTGAAAGACGCACCCATGGCTGCCCAAGGATTTTTCAACGCGTTTGCTGATGTGTGGATGCACGCAGGCGTGCGCACCCCCATGGTCGACTACTGTGGCGCACTCGGCCACATCTCGCCGACCGATCTGGGCATCAAGGCCGCTCGCGAAGCCTTGAAGCGCGCAGGCATCGCCGCCACCGAGATCGGCTCGGTCATCACCGGCAACATGGCCCCTGGCGACTTTGATCAGTTCTTCTTGCCGCGCCACATTGGCTTGTACGCCGGCGTGCCGCAAGAGGTGCCCGCCATCATGACGCAGCGCATTTGCGGCACCGGTTTTGAACTGTTTCGCCAAGCAGGCGAACAAATCGAAGCGGGCGTGTGCGAAGCCGCGCTGGTGGTCGGCACCGAAAGCATGACGCGCAACCCGATTGCCGCTTTCGACCATCGCACCGGCTTCAAGCTGGGCGCGCCGGTGGGCTTCAAGGACTATATGTGGGAAGCCCTGAAAGACCCGGCCGCGGGCATCAACATGATCCAGACGGCCGAGAACTTGGCCAAGAAGTACAGCATCAGCCGCGAAGAAGTAGACCAGTTTGCCAGCGACTCGTTTGCCAAAGCCGTGGCGGCCCAGCAAGCCGGTTTTCATGCGGGCGAGATCGTGCCGGTGGTGACCGAGAAATTCGAACTCGACGGCTACAAAGCCCGTGGCATCAAGCTGCAAGGCAAGATCACCGAAGTCGCCACCGACACGCACCCCCGCATCTCGCCTGCCGAGGTGCTGGCCAAGCTCAAGCCGGTTTACGAAGGCGGCGTGCAAACCGGTGGCAACAGCTCGGCCTTGGTCGATGCGGCCGCAGCCTGTGTGGTCACCTCGGGGGCCTATGCCCGAGCGCACGGCAAAAAGCCCCTGGCGCGTGTGGTCGCGGCAGCGGCGGTGGGCGTGCCGCCCGAGATCATGGGCATTGGCCCGGCGCCGGCCATCCGCTTGCTGCTGGCGCGCACAGGCCTGCAGCTGACAGACATCGGCCGCTTTGAGATCAACGAAGCCCAAGGCGCACAAACCCTGGCGGTGGGCCGTGAACTCGGCTTGGACCTCGCCAAACTCAACGTCAACGGCGGCGCGATTGCATTGGGCCACCCCCTCGCCGCTACGGGCGTGCGTTTGACCATCACTCTGGCGCGTGAGCTTCAGCGCTCGGGATTGCGTTACGGCATTTCCAGCGCCTGCGTGGGCGGCGGCCAAGGGATTGCTTTACTGATTGAAAACCCCGAAGCCCACTAAACCGAAACATCTAAACCGAAACATTTAAACCGAAAGGAACTGAGATGAAAATTCAAGGACATGCTGCACTGGTGACCGGCGGAGGCTCCGGCCTCGGTGAAGCCACGGCCCGCGAACTGGCCCGCTTGGGGGCCAAAGTGGCGGTGCTCGATGTGAACATGGAGAACGCGCAACGCGTGGCCGCCGACATCGGTGGCCTGGCCATCCATTGCGATGTGACCAGCCCAGAGAGCATGCAAGCGGCCATCGACCAAGCCGCCGCCGCGCACGGCACAGCGCGCATCTTGATGCAAATCGCCGGCATCGGTTCGGCCAAGCGCGTGGTCGGCAAAGACGGCAACGCCGCCCCCCTGGAAGACTTTGCCCGCGTCATCAACGTCAACTTGATCGGCACCTACAACGCGGCGCGTCTGTTTGCCGCCGCTTGCGCCAAAGCCGACCCGATGGAAGACGGCGAGCGCGGCGCGATGGTGTTCACCGCCTCGGTCGCGGCTTTTGACGGGCAAGTGGGCCAACAAGCCTACAGCGCCTCCAAAGCGGGTGTGGCCGGGATGACCCTGCCCATGGCGCGCGACCTGGCGCAGCACGGTATTCGCGTGTGCACCATCGCTCCCGGCCTGTTTGCCACACCGCTGCTGCGCAGCCTGCCTGAGCCGATCCAGGCATCGCTGTCGGCCAGCATCCCCTTCCCTGCGCGCTTGGGCAAGCCCAGCGAGTTTGCCGAGTTGGCTGTCCACATCGTCAGCAACGGCCACCTGAACGGCGAAGTCATTCGCCTGGACGGCGCGCTGCGCATGGCCCCACGTTAAAGCTGGACATGCACAAAACCGTTGTCTATGAAGTGGAGGTGATGTTCGGTGACTGCGACCCCGCAGGCATCGTCTTCTTCCCGAATTTCTCCAAATGGATGGACGCCTCGTCGCTGAACTTCTTTGTCCAATGCGGCGTGCTGCCTTGGCGTGAGTTGGTGAAAACGCGCGGCATCATCGGCACGCCGCTGTTGGAGATCCACACCCAGTTCCTGCGTCCGGCCACCTATGGTGAAACCTTGCAGATCCATACCAGCGTGCAAGAGTGGAAAGACAAAGTCTTTGTGCACAAGCACGTGGTGATGCGGGGTGACACCGTGCTCTGTGAAGGCACCGAAGTGCGGGCCTTCTGCATCAAGCACCCGGACGATCCGAACCGCATCAAATCCATTGCCGTGCCTGAAGACATCAAGGCTTTGTGCAGCTGATCTATTTTTGTTGACCCTTTCAACTTTTTCACTTCATCAACCAGGAGACTTACATGACCAACCGTCGTGACTTTATGCAAACTGCCATCAGCTCCGCCTTGCTCGGCAGCGCTGCGTTTCAACAAGCGTGGGCGCAAACTGGCCTGCCCATCGAACAGGTGAAAGTGTTGTATGGCTTTCCACCCGGCAGCGCAGGCGACATTTGTGCACGCCGCGTGGCTGAAAAATTTGGCAACACCGCGTACAGCAAAAACCAAGGCGTGATCGACAGCCGCCCAGGTGCAGGCGGTCAGATCGCTTTGAATTTGCTCAAACCCGCACCGGCCGATGGCTCGGTGTTGGCAATGACGCCGTTCTCCGCCATTTCTTTGTACCCGCATATTTTCAAAAACCTGCAGTACAAGCCGTTCGAAGATTTCACCCCCGTGGGCACCAGCTCCATGATTCACCACGGTTTCGCGGTGGGCCCCATGGTGCCGGCCAGCGTGAAAAACGTGAAGGACTTTGTGGCCTGGGCCAAAGCCAATCCCATGCAAGCCAGCTATGGTTCGCCAGCGGCAGGCTCCACGCCCCACTTCATTGGCGCCTTGCTGGGCCTGAACCAGAACTTTGAGTTCAAACATGTGCCCTACCGGGGTTCGGTGCCCGGCGTCACGGATGTGGTGGGTGGCCAAATCGCCAGCATGTTCACGCCCCATGGCGACTTCATTGCCAACCACAAAGCGGGCAAGATGCGCATCATTGCCACCTCGGGCAAAGCGCGTTCACCCTTTGTGCCTGAAGTGGCCACCTTTGCCGAGCAAGGCTTCCCCGAGTTGACGGTGGAAGAATGGTTTGGTTTTTATGCCCCCGCCAAAACGCCGGCCAGCGTCGTGGCCGCAGCCAATGCAGCCATCAACGCCGCGCTGAATGACAAGAGCGTGCAAGATGCCTTCACCGTGGTCGGTTTGATCCCGTTTGGCGGCACGCCCGCTGAGCAACTCAAGAGCTCCCAAGTAGAGTTCGAGCGCTGGGGTCCGCTGATCAAGCGCATCGGTTTCAGCGTCGACTCCTGATCTGAACTTTGTGTTCGCTGTCTGGGTGTGTTTTTGGCACCCAGACAGTCCCCCATCCATCGCCCATGAACGCCTACACGCCCCGCACCGACGAGATGCACTTTGTGCTCTCGCGCGTTTTAAACGCCCCCGCCCAACTGCAAGCCCTGCCCGCCTTTGCCGAGGCAGACCCGGCCTTGATGCAACAGGTGTTGGACGAAGCCGGCAAATTTGTGGCGCAAGTCATTGCCCCGTTGAACCGCGATGGCGACGAGATCGGTGCGCAATGGAAAGACGGCGTGGTCACCATGCCGCCAGGCTTCAAGGCGGCTTACCAAGCGTTTTGGCAAGCGGGTTGGCCCGCTTTGTCCGCCAGCCCCGAAGACGGTGGCCAGGGCCTGCCCAGCGTGCTGGAAGTCATGCTGTATGAAATGTTGTCTGCCGCAAACCATGGCTGGACCATGGCGCCGGGCATCCTGCATGGCGCGTACGAATGCGTCAAACACCATGCGAGCGACGAGCTCAAAGCGCTGTACCTGGACAAACTGGCCACGGGCGAGTGGTTGTCCACCATGTGCCTGACCGAACCGCATGCAGGCTCCGACCTCGGCCTGGCCCGCACCAAGGCGGTCCCCATGGCGGACGGAAGCTACGTCCTGAGTGGCACCAAAATTTTCATCTCCAGCGGCGACCACGACCTGACCGACAACATCGTGCATCTGGTCTTGGCCCGCTTGCCCGATGCGCCCCCCGGGCCCAAAGGCCTGTCGCTGTTCTTGGTACCCAAGTGGTATCCCGACGGCAGCCGCAGCCGTGTGCATTGCGACCGCATCGAAGAAAAAATGGGGCTGCACGGCAGCCCGACTTGCGTGATGCGGTTTGACGAAGCCGTGAGCCAGATCGTGGGCGAACCGGGCAAGGGCTTGAACGCCATGTTCATCATGATGAATGCCGCACGCCTGCACGTCGCGCTGCAAGGCATTGGCCTGCTGGATGCGGCCTGGCAAAAAGCCGATGCCTACGCCCATGAACGCCGTCAGATGCGTGCGCCGGGCAAAGGCAAATCCTCTGCGGAAGCCGACCTGATTGTGGAACACCCGGCCATGCGCCGGATTTTGGACACACAACGTGCCTGGATCGATGCCGGCCGCGTGTTGGCCTACACCACGGCGGTGGAACTCGACCAGATCAAACACGGCTCGCCCGAGGCCCAGACCTTGGCCCAGCGCTGGTGCGCGCTGGTCACGCCGGTGATGAAATCCATCTTCACGCACCAGGCCTTTCACGGTGGCAGCGACTGCCTGCAGGTGTTCGGTGGCCACGGCTATGTGCGCGAATGGGGGGTGGAGCAAATTGTGCGCGACGCCCGCGTGGCCATGATTTACGAGGGCACCAACGAAATCCAGGCGATCGACCTGCTGGTGCGCAAAGTCCTGGCCGATGGCGGCACCGGCCTGAACGCCCTGCTGGACGGCTTGCACACCACCGCGCCGGCCGCACTGCAACGCCAACAGCGCTTGCGCGACATCACCCAACGCATTGCCCAGGCCGTGCCGCGGGATGCCGCCTTGCCCTTCCGCGTGGCCGACGATTATTTGCGCGCCGTGGGTCTGGTGCTGATGGAGTGGGCATGGAGCCGCATTGAAGCGACTTTGAGCGACGACCTGCCCGAGCTGGAGCGCCGTTGGCACGCCCCGGCGGCAGCTTTGCGGCACTGGGTGTTGCCGGAGTTCGACATGCGCTGCGCGATCATCGACGCGCAATGCCAAGCCGTTTAAACATGGCCCGCAGCAAAGCCACGCCTGTTGCCAGCCCGGTGGAGCAGGTAGACACGCGCTACCTGCAAACCCTGTTGGGCTACAACGCCCGACGCGCGGCGCTGTCCATCATTGGTGTTTTTTTGGAGCGCTTGGCCGTCTACGATTTGCGCCCGGTGGACTTTTCTGTGATGTCGGTGATTCACCACAACCCCGGGGTGACCTCGCGCCAGTTGTGCGCCACCTTGTCGATCTTGCCGCCCAATTTGGTGGGCTTGATCCAATCCTTGGAAGCGCGTGGCCTGATTGAGCGCCAGCCCCACCCGACCGACGGCCGGGCGGTGGGCCTGCACCCAACGGCCAAAGGCGTGTCGCTCATGCAACAAGCCGAAGTGACGGCGGCGGAGGTGGAGATCGACGCAAGCTCTAAACTCACCCCCCATCAGCGCCAAACGCTGGTTCAGTTGTTGCAAAAAATTTACCTCTGAGGCGTCACACCCGACGCAGCAGAACACCGAACGGAGACGCTGCGATGAACCCCGCCACAACCCATGCCGACCCTTTTTCAGGCACCGCCCTGCCCCACGACGCGGCCCAGGCCACCTTGATCGGTCGGCTGTGGCTGCCTGGCACCGGCCCGGTGCTGGTGCGGGTGACACCTGAAGGGGTGTACGACTTGTCGGCCCTGGCCTTGACCTGCAGCGAGCTGCTGGAACGCGACCAGGTGGCAGCCAAGGTGCAGGCCCACACCGGCCCGCGTTTGGGCGACACCGCCGCACTGCTGCAAGCCACAGACCGCGCGCAGACGGACGCCGCGCATTTTTTGGCGCCTTGCGATTTGCAAGCCATCAAAGCGGCAGGCGTGACCTTTGTCGCCAGCATGCTGGAGCGGGTGATCGAAGAACAAGCCCGCGGTGACGCCAGCAAAGCCGAGTCGGTGCGGCAAGCCGTGGTGGCGGTGATTGGCGACAACCTGCGCCAGGTGCAACCCGGCTCTGCGCAAGCGGCCCAGCTCAAAGAAGTCTTGCTCGCGCAAGGCATGTGGTCGCAGTACCTGGAGGTGGGCATCGGGCCGGATGCCGAGATCTTCACCAAATCCCAACCCATGAGCGCGGTTGGCTCGGGCGCGCAGGTGGGCCTGCACCCCGCCAGCCACTGGAACAACCCCGAACCCGAAATTGTGTTGGCAGCCAACTCACGCGGCCAGGTGGTTGGCGCGAGCCTGGGCAACGACGTGAATTTGCGCGACTTTGAAGGCCGCAGCGCCCTGCTGCTGGGCAAGGCCAAAGACAACAATGCCAGTTGTGCGATTGGCCCTTTCATCCGTTTGTTTGATGCGCACTTTGGCATCGACGACGTGCGACAAGCCGACCTGCACATGGTGGTGCGGGGCCCAGAAGGTTTTGTCATGGAGGGAGCCAGCTCGATCAGCCAAATCAGCCGCGACCCGCTGGACCTGGCCGCGCAGGCCATGGGCCCGTACCACCAGTACCCCGACGGCATGATGCTGTTTTTGGGCACCATGTTCGCTCCCACCCAAGACCGCCACGGCCCGGGCCAGGGCTTTACCCACGTGGTGGGCGACACGGTGGCCGTGTCCACCCCCCCACTGGGCACGCTGTTCAACCGCGTCACCACCAGCGACCAAGCCGCCCCCTGGACCTATGGGGTGCGTGCGCTGATGCAAGATTTGGCGCGCCGCAAAACCTGAAAACCGCATGCAGCTGCGCTGCGTGGCCCCTGCAGGCCTGCCAGCGCCCGCCAATGGCATAATCTTTCGCTGAAACAAAGGCTCCGCGTCGGGGCCTTTGTCTTGTTCACTCCCCACATTTCCAAGGACTCCCCATGATCACCACCGCCACCGGCCTGCAATACAACGACACCGTCGTGGGCGAAGGCGACGAGGCCAAAAAAGGCCAAAGCGTCACCGTGCACTACACCGGCTGGTTGTTCAAAGACGGTGAAAAAGGGGCCAAGTTCGACTCCAGCCTGGACCGCCGTGACCCCTTTGTCTTCGCTTTAGGCGCTGGCATGGTCATTCGCGGTTGGGACGAAGGCGTGGCCGGCATGAAGGTCGGCGGCGAACGCACCCTGATCATTCCTGCCGAGCTGGGCTACGGCGCCCGGGGCGCGGGTGGCGTGATTCCACCGAACGCCACGCTGCAATTCGATGTGCAGTTGCTGGCCGTCAACTGAAGCCTGCACCTGAGACTGAGCCTGCGCCTGCACCTGCGGGCTCTTGAAAAACCCGATTCGCCCCCCAACTAGGGGCGAAGTTACTTGAGGAACCGCTTTTGAGCGGCGTTTTGCCATGTCAGACCAACCCACCCACACCACACCAACTGCCAGTTCCACGTCCGCCCCCGGCCCAGAAGTGAGCGCCGCCGAGTTGGAGGCCGCTGCCGCGGCCCAAGCCGCGACCGATCCTTTGGCCGACGCCCAGGCCGAACTGGCCAACTTGAAGGCACAAAACGCCGACCTGGCCGACCAGTACCTGCGCGCCCAGGCCGATGTGCAAAACGCCCGCCGCCGTGCCGACGACGAAATCACCAAGGCGCGCAAGTTTGCGGTCGAGGGCTTTGCCGACAGCCTGCTGCCGGTGCTCGACAGCCTGGAAGCCGGCCTGGCCATCCCGAATGTGACGCTGGAGCAAATCCGCGAAGGCTCTGAAGCCACCCTGCGCCAACTCAAAAGCGCGCTGGAGCGCAACAAAGTGGCCGAAATCAACCCCA
The DNA here is from genome assembly GCA_947451385.1 of Comamonadaceae bacterium. GTDB lineage: Bacteria > Pseudomonadota > Gammaproteobacteria > Burkholderiales > Burkholderiaceae_C > Limnohabitans_A. The sequence continues at coordinate 22,801 of CANFYZ010000052.1, forward strand.
GCGCGGGCACCAAGTTTGACCCGCACCACCACCAGGCCATCAGCGTGGTGCCCGCCGAGCAAGAAGCCAATACCGTGGTCACGGTGCTGCAAAAAGGCTATTTGATTGCCGACCGCGTGCTGCGCCCCGCCTTGGTGACGGTCACCGCGCCCAAATAAAACCTTTTTTGCGGTAAGGGTGTCTTGAAAACCCCAAAACAACCCTTACTTCTCACACATCTGTTTAATTTTTAGAGCTTTTGGAGCATCACATGGGAAGAATCATCGGTATTGACTTGGGCACCACCAACTCGTGCGTGGCCATCATGGAAGGCAACACGACCAAAGTGATCGAGAACGCCGAAGGCGCTCGCACCACCCCGTCGATCATTGCTTACCAA
>CANFYZ010000053.1 GCA_947451385.1 Comamonadaceae bacterium
ACAAACGGTTGAGCCAAGAGTGGATCACGCCGTCACCTGGGCGCAACGCCACGCCACCGCGGTTGCTGATGAAGGCAGGCAGTTCGCGGTGCGTTTTGACGTCCACCGCCTTGGGGTAGGCGGCGGTGTGGCAGAAGGACTGCATCACCATGTCGGCCGAGAAGCCCAGGCAGGCCAAGTCTTTCAACTCGTCGCGGGTCATTGGGCCGGTGGTGTCTTGCGAACCCACGGTGGTCATTTTGGGTTCGCAGTAGGTACCGGGGCGAACGCCTTGGCCTTCTGGCAAACCGACCGCGCGACCGACCATTTTTTGCGCCAGGGTGAAACCCGCTTGGGTCGCGACAGGGGCGGTGGGCAAACGGAACACGGTCGATGCGGGCAGGCCCAAAAATTCGCGTGCCTTGGCGGTCAAGCTGCGGCCAATGATCAGGTTGATACGGCCACCGGCGCGCACTTCGTCAAACAGCACATCGCTCTTGAGATGGAAGGTGGTCACGGTTTCCCCATTGCGCACGATCTTGCCGTCGTAAGGCAAGACGTCAATCACGTCGCCCATGTTGAATGCGCTGACGTCCACTTCGATCGGCAAAGCACCCGAGTCTTCTTGCGTGTTGAAAAAGATGGGCGCGATTTTGCCGCCCAAGGTCACGCCACCAAAACGCTTGTTGGGCACGTAAGGGATGTCTTGGCCAAAGCCCCAGATGATGCTGTTGGTGGCCGATTTGCGCGAAGAGCCGGTACCGACCACGTCGCCCACATAGGCGACCAGATGGCCTTTTTTCTTCAGCTCTTCAATGAAGGCCATGGGGCCGCGCTTGCCGTCTTCTTCAGGCTTGAAAGGGGCACCTTCGCGGGTGTTCTTCAGCATCGCCAGGTAGTGCAACGGAATGTCGGGGCGGCTCCAGGCATCGGGCGCGGGTGACAAGTCGTCGGTGTTGGTTTCGCCGGGCACCTTGAACACGGTGACGGTGATTTTTTTCTCGACTTCAGGACGGCTGGTGAACCACTCGGCGTCGGCCCAGCTGTGCATCACTTCTTTGGCCTTGGCGTTGCCGGCCTTGGCTTTGTCGGCCACGTCGTTGAAGAAGTCGAACATCAACAGGGTTTTCTTCAAAGCCTCAGCGGCCACCGCGGCCACTTCAGCATCGTCCAGCAATTCGATCAGGGGATGCACGTTGTAACCGCCGACCATGGTGCCGAGCAATTCGGTGGCTTTGGCTTTGGAGATCAAAGCCACTTTCAGTTCGCCATGGGCCACAGCGGCCAGGAACGAGGCCTTGACTTTGGCCGCATCGTCCACGCCCGGTGGCACGCGGTGGGTCAACAAGTCCATCAGAAAAGCGTCTTCGCCAGCGGGCGGCGCTTTGAGCAACTCGATCAGCTCGGCCGTTTGCTTGGCATCGAGTGGCAAGGGAGGGATGCCCAATGCGGCGCGTTCGGCGGCATGGTCACGGTAGGCTTTCAACATGGTTTTCTCCTGTCTGTCTAAGTGAAATTGAAAAGGGTTAACGCCCCATGCCGGTCGTGTCGATCAGGCTGGGGGGTGGGTTTTTGATCATCTCTTGCGCAAACGCCACTTGCTCCGGATGCGCGCATTCATCGGCCAAGCGACGGCCATTTTTTTGATCCATCAGCATCGATTTATTGGCCAGTTGCAACCACACGGCGCCGGCTTTGGCGTCTTCCAAACGGATCGCACCGGTGGTGGTGGTCACGGGTTTCATGCGGTAGCGAAAGCCCCGCCCCTGACCCTGGCCGTTGACATGGAAATAGCCCGGCGCCGCTGTGTCGTGCGCCACATGCACTGTGGTGCCCAACTCGCACGGCAATTTGCCCACATGCACCCTTTGCGCAATGTCCATCGACTCCGGCGAAACGATCTCCTCTTTGCTTACCGCAGCCCGTTTGGCGGCAGGCTTTGTTTGAGCCCCTGCGTGGGTCAAACTCAGGGCACACAGCAAGGCGCAAAGGGTGCGTGGCGTCAAGGGTGTCTCCATGGTTGGGGGTTCACAACCCGCTCAGTGCAACTGGAAGTAGGTTTTGATTTCCGCAGGCAGCACGCGGCCGGTGTGGTGCGCACGCTCGATGACCTGCCAGAAATAACGGTAACTGGCACGATCGTGCAACTGCCCTTGGTGACTGATGGGTGCCCACTCGGCCGCTTGTCCGGCCAGCACAATTTCGCAAGCTTTTTCAATATCGGCCTCATTCGGGGCCATGGCTTGCAAAATCGGGCGAATCTGCGCCGGATGGATGCTCCACATGCGGGTGTAACCGAACTCCTGGGCGGCACGCGTGGCCGCAGCCAGCATGGCCTGTACGTCGTTGAACTCGGTCACCACACAATGCGACGGCACTTTACCGTGGGCGTGACAGGCACTGGCAATGTCCAGTTTGGCGCGCACCACCAGGGGGTGGGTGAATTGCCCTTGGGCGCCCATGCCATGCGATGGAATCGCACCGCCATGGGCCGAGACAAAATCCATCAAGCCAAACCCCAGGGACTGCACCCGCGGGTGGGCTGCGATCTCAAAGGCGCGGTGCACCGCACCGGGCGACTCAATCAACACATGCAAAGGCAAATGCGCGGCGCCGGCCTGGTTCAGGGCTTGCTCAGCCAACAGCACATCGGCCAGCGACTCGACCTTGGGCACCATGATGTGCGAGAGCCGTGCACCGGCCCGCCCGGCAATGGTGGCCACATCGGCCTGAAAGCTCGGATGGTCCACCGGGTGCACACGCACCGCCACCCGCGCGTCGGGGGCGGCTTGCAGAGCCAGCTCAGTGACCAGCGCCGCATGCTCGGCCTCGCCGCCCACGGGGGCACCGTCCTCGCAATCGAGGCTGACATCGAACACGCAGGTGCCGAACTCTTGGGTCATCTCGGCTTGCAGTTGCAAGCTCTTGCGCATGCGCACTTCTACGCCGCTGTAATGGTCACAGACCGGCAGCAGCGCCCCGGCCGCTTGTTCGCCCAGCAACACATCGCGTGGATGGAGCGACGCCGCCCCGACGCGGGGGTTGGCGTGCAAGGCGGTGTTCATGAGCGGGTGGTCCAGATCAGCGGTGGATCAGAGCAGGTGGGCGACGCCAGCTTGCTCGTCGGTCAACTCTTTCAGCGTCTTGTCAATGCAAGCTTGGCTGAAGGCGTCGATTTCCAGACCTTCCACCACTTTGTATTCACCGTTTTCGCAGGTCACAGGGAAGCCAAACATGACGTCCTTGGGAATGCCATACCAGCCTTGCGAAGGAATGCCCATGGTGACCCATTTGCCGTTGGTGCCCAAAGCCCAATCGCGCATGTGGTCGATGGCGGCGTTGGCGGCCGAGGCGGCAGACGACAGGCCGCGTGCTTCAATGATGGCGGCGCCGCGTTTGCCCACGGTAGGCAAGAACACGTTGGCGTTCCACTCTTGGTCGTTGATCATGGCCTTGACAGATTCGCCCTGGATGGTGGCGAAACGGTAGTCAGCGTACATGGTGGGCGAGTGGTTGCCCCAGACGCACAATTTTTCGATGTCGGCCACAGCCTTGCCGGTCTTGGCAGCGATTTGCGACGCCGCGCGGTTGTGGTCCAAGCGCAGCATGGCGGTGAAGTTGCCTGGCTTGAGGTCGGGCGCGGCCTTCATGGCGATGTAGGCGTTGGTGTTGGCGGGGTTGCCCACCACCAGAACTTTGACGTCGCGCGAAGCCACGGCGTTCAAGGCCTTGCCTTGGGCAGTGAAGATGGCGCCGTTGATCGACAACAATTCAGCGCGCTCCATGCCGGGGCCGCGGGGGCGAGAGCCAACCAGTAACGCGTAGTCCACGTCTTTGAAAGCGGTCATGGGGTCGCCATGGGCTTCCATACCGACCAACAAGGGGAATGCGCAGTCTTCCAATTCCATCATCACGCCCTTCAGGGCTTTTTGCGGACCTTCAACCGGCACTTCCAGCAATTGCAAGATGACGGGTTGGTCTTTGCCCAACATTTCGCCCGAGGCGATGCGGAACAGCAAGGCGTATCCAATTTGGCCAGCAGCGCCGGTGACGGCAACGCGAACAGGTTTTTTGCTCATGGTGTGAACTCCAGAAGTGTTGTAAAAAGGGTATCGCAGCCCCACCGGGCACACGGCCTGCTGGGCGGTCCGGCGAACCGGCTCAAAGCGCAAAGGTGTCAACCTGTACGTACTGCAAACAGCTTTCGAGTGTACCCGCGAAAACCCTGATTCGTCAATTTGTCTTATGTCTTATATAAGATATGATGGCACAGCCTTTTCCTTTCGCCAAACTGAATGACGTAATGCAGGAGTTGCCGCGACAGCGGCCCGACCGATGAACACCACCCCCGCCTCCGCAGAGACCCCCGTCAGCCTGTCCGACGCCTTGGCCGCCACACCCGCATTCAGCCCGCTGTACCAGCAAATCAAAGGGCTGATCCTGCAGGGCCTGCAGTCGGGCGAGTGGAAACCGGGCGAGGTGATCCCCAGCGAAATGGAACTGGCGGCGCGTTACCGGGTCAGCCAGGGCACGGTGCGCAAAGCGATTGACGAGTTGGCCGGTGAGCACCTGCTGGTGCGCCGTCAGGGCAAAGGCACGTTTGTGGCGACCCACTCGGAACAACATGTGCAGTACCGATTTTTGAAACTGCAACCCGACAGCGGCGACTTGACCAGCGAAGGTCCGGCCCAGCGCGAAATCATTGATTGCAAGCGCCAGCGCGCCAGTTCCGAGGTGGCTCGCGCCCTGGCGCTGCGCACCGGCGATGCGGTGCTGCAAGTGCGGCGGGTACTTTCGTTCTCTGGGCAGCCCACCATTTTGGAAGACCTCTGGTTACCCGGTGGCCCCTTCAAAGGCCTGACCGCAGACCACCTGACCAAGTACCACGGCCCGATGTATGCCTTGTTTGAAACCGAATTTGGTGTGCGCATGGTGCGCGCGGAGGAAAAAATACGTGCCGTGTTGCCCGACGCGGCGCAATGCCAGTGGCTCCAAGTCACCCCCGGGACGCCACTTTTGAGTGTCGAGCGGGTGGCCTATACCTACAACGACACCCCCATGGAGCTGCGCCGCGGTCTGTACCGCACGGACACGCACCATTACCACAACCATTTGAGCTGATTCAGGTCCATTTTGAAAATTTTTGATTGGCTGTTGCAATGCTCATGTCAGTTTGCTGCGTTGCAATAGAATCCGTTGGTTTGTCTCTGGTTACAGCATCGTTACTCACAGGAAAAAATATGACTGAACTTGCCCGCAAGCGGCCTGAATTTCGCAATATCCATGCGCTGAATGACCTGCCAACGTATCGCTTGCCGCCCGCCGGTTGGGTTTCCATCTTGCACCGCATCAGCGGCCTGTTGATGTTCGTGTTGATGCCTTTCATCATCTGGATGTTCGACAACTCGATCACCTCTGAAATTTCCTACGCCAAATTCGCTGCGATTTTCACCGTGGGCTGCAGCTTCGTGCCCGGCTGGATGATGAAACTGGTGGTGTTGGCCCTGATCTGGGCCTACCTGCACCACTTCATTGCCGGTCTGCGCCACCTGTACATGGACGTGAACCACGCCGTGAGCAAAGAGTTTGGCAAATCGTCGGCCTTGGTCACCTTGAGCCTGAGCCTGGGCCTGACCGTGGTGCTCGGCGCCAAGTTGTTTGGCTTGTACTGATCAGAGAAAAAGGAAATAAAAACCATGTCATCCGTCAATTACGGCTCCAAACGCATCGTCAGCGGTGCAGGTTATGGCTTTCGCGACTGGCTGGCCCAGCGCGTCACAGGCGCTTTGATGGCGCTGTTCACGGTCATTTTGTTGGCCCAAGTGATCTTCACCTCCGGCCCCATCGGCTACGAGCAGTGGGCCGGTATTTTTGCCTCCCAGTGGATGAAAGTGCTGACTTTCTCCGTCATCCTGGCCCTGCTCTACCACGTGTGGGTGGGTGTGCGCGACATCTGGATGGATTACATCAAACCGGTCGGCGTGCGCCTGGTTTTGCACGTCGCCTCCATCGTCTGGCTGGTTGGCTGCGCGGGTTGGGCCATCCAAGTGCTGTGGCGCCTCTGATCGCATCGTCCCTGTTTCCCTTAGAAATTCACCATGACTTACTCCAAAGACAAGATCGCTAAACGTAAATTTGACGTGGTCATCGTCGGCGCTGGCGGCTCCGGCATGCGCGCCTCCTTGCAATTGGCCCGTGCGGGCCTGAACGTGGCCGTGCTCTCCAAAGTGTTCCCGACCCGCTCGCACACCGTGGCGGCGCAAGGCGGTATTGGCGCTTCGCTCGGCAACATGAACGAAGACAACTGGCATTACCACTTTTACGACACAGTCAAAGGTTCTGACTGGCTGGGCGACCAAGACGCGATTGAATTCATGTGCCGTGAAGCGCCCAAGGTCGTGTACGACCTGGAGCACATGGGCATGCCTTTCGACCGCAACCCGGACGGCACCATTTACCAGCGCCCCTTCGGCGGCCACACCGCCAACTACGGCGAAAAAGCAGTCGAGCGCGCTTGCGCGGCCGCTGACCGCACCGGTCATGCCATGTTGCACACGCTTTACCAACAAAACGTGGCGGCCAAAACCACTTTCTTTGTCGAGTGGATGGCGTTGGATTTGATTCGCGATGCCGACGGCGACGTGGTTGGCGTCACCGCGCTGGAGATGGAAACCGGCGAGCTGTACATCTTGGAAGCCAAAACCACGATGCTGGCCACCGGCGGTGCCGGCCGTATTTTTGCGGCATCGACCAACGCCTTCATCAACACCGGCGACGGCTTGGGCATGGCGGCGCGTGCGGGTCTGGCCTTGGAAGACATGGAGTTCTGGCAATTCCACCCCACCGGCGTGGCCGGTGCCGGCGTCTTGCTGACCGAAGGATGCCGTGGTGAAGGCGCGATTTTGCGTAACTCCAACGGCGAGCGGTTCATGGAGCGCTACGCCCCAGCCTACAAAGACTTGGCCCCACGCGACTATGTGTCACGCTGCATGGACCAAGAAATCAAAGAAGGCCGCGGCTGCGGTCCCAACAAGGACTACATCAATCTGGACATGACCCACTTGGGCGCCGAGACCATCATGAAGCGTTTGCCTTCGGTGTTCGAGATTGGCCACAACTTTGCCAACGTCGACATCACCAAAGAGCCGATTCCGGTGATCCCTACCATCCATTACCAAATGGGCGGTATCCCCACCAACATCAACGGTCAGGTGGTCACCCAAAACGCCAACAACGAAAGCGTGGTGGTGAACGGCTTGTACGCGGTGGGCGAATGCTCCTGCGTGTCGGTGCACGGCGCCAACCGGCTGGGCACCAACTCGCTGCTCGACTTGCTGGTGTTCGGCCGCGCGGCCGGCAACCACATTGTGGACTTCCACAGCAAAGTCAAAACCCACAAGCCCCTGCCCGCCGATGCCGCCGACCTGTCGCTCGAGCGCCTGAACCGCCTGGAAACTGCCAGCGAAGGCGAGTACGCACAAAACGTGGCCAACGACATCCGCGATGCCATGCAGCAACACGCCAGCGTGTTCCGCACCCAGGCGATGATGGACGAAGGCGTGGTGGAGATCGCCAAGCTGCGCGAGCGCGTCGGTCAGATCGGCCTGAAGGACAAATCCAAGGTCTTCAACACCGCGCGCATCGAAGCGCTGGAAGTCGAAAACCTGATCGAAGCTGCCCAAGCCACCATCGTCTCGGCCGCGGCCCGCAAAGAAAGCCGCGGCGCGCACACCGTGAACGACTACGGCGACACGCCCGAGCATCCGAACGGCCGCAACGACCAAGACTGGCACAAGCACACGCTGTGGCACAAAGAAGGCAACCAGCTGACCTACAAGCCGGTGCAAATGAAGCCTTTGACCGTTGAGAGCATCAAGCTCCAGACCCGTACTTTCTGATCAGGCAAACACCATGACAAAACGCACGTTCCAAATCTACCGTTACAACCCGGACGTTGACACCAAGCCCTACATGCAGACCATCGAGGTCGAGCTGGACGGACACGAGCGCATGCTGCTGGACGCTTTGATGAAACTCAAAGCGGTGGACCCCAGCATCTCCTTCCGCCGCTCTTGCCGCGAAGGCGTGTGCGGCTCGGACGCGATGAACATCAACGGCAAGAACGGCCTGGCCTGCTTGACCAACATGAACACACTCAAGGGCACCATCGTGCTCAAGCCGCTGCCTGGCCTGCCCGTGGTGCGCGACTTGATCGTCGACATGACCCAGTTCTTCAAGCAATACCACTCGATCAAGCCCTATTTGGTCAACGACACCCAGCCGCCTGAAAAAGAGCGTCTGCAGTCGCCTGAAGAGCGCGACGAGTTGAACGGCCTCTACGAGTGCATTTTGTGCGCCAGCTGCTCGACCAGCTGCCCCTCGTTCTGGTGGAACCCCGACAAATTCGTTGGCCCTGCCGGTCTGCTGCAAGCCTACCGCTTCATTGCCGACAGCCGCGACCAAGACACCGCTGGCCGTTTGGACAATCTGGAAGATCCTTACCGCCTGTTCCGTTGCCACACCATCATGAACTGTGTCGATGTCTGCCCCAAGGGTTTGAACCCCACCAAGGCGATCGGCAAGATCAAAGAGATGATGGTTCGACGCGCTGTCTGAACGGTAGAGCGTGCTGGAAACTCCTTACATCGTGGGCGACGCCCAGCTCGACGGCCTGGATGCCCAGGAACGTTTGAGCGAGCGCGCACTGAGTAAGCTGCGCTGGCGCACGCGCCGCGGTCTGCTGGAAAACGATTTGTTCATCGAACGTTTTTTTGCTCGGCACGCCCCTCACTTGACCGTAGGGCATGCGCGCGGCCTGTATGTGTTGATGGATTTGGCCGATAACGACTTGATGGATTTGTTTTTACAACGCAAACCCTTGCCGCCGGAAATCGCCACGCCTGAAGTGCGTGAAGTGTTGGACATGCTGCTGGCCTGAACGGGCTGGTGCATTTTGGAAATCATTTTTGAGGAAAGTAACCATGAAACTTGCTGACAACAAAGCCACCCTGTCCTTCAGTAACGGCAGCCCCAGCGTGGAGATGCCCGTGTACCAAGGCAACATCGGACCGGACGTCATCGACATCCGCAAGTTGTACGCCCAAACCGGCATGTTCACCTACGACCCGGGCTTCTTGTCCACTGCGTCGTGCCAGTCGGCCATCACCTACATCGATGGCGACAAAGGCGAGTTGCTTTACCGCGGTTACCCGATCGAGCAACTGGCGAACAGCGTTGACTATCTGGACACCTGCCACCTCTTGCTCAAAGGCGAGTTGCCCGATGCGCAACAAAGCATTGACTTCCACAAGTTGGTGACCAACCACACCATGGTGAACGAGCAGATGCAGTTTTTCCTGCGTGGCTTTCGCCGTGATGCCCACCCCATGGCCGTGTTGACCGGCTTGGTGGGTGCTTTGTCGGCCTTCTACCACGACAGCACCGACATCAACAATCCTGAGCACCGCGAGATCGCCGCGATCCGTTTGATCGCCAAGATGCCGACCTTGGTGGCCATGGCCTACAAATACGGTGTGGGCCAACCTTTCATGTATCCGCAAAACAGCCTGTCTTATTCCGGTAACTTCCTGCGCATGATGTTTGGCGTGCCTTGCGAAGAGTACAAGGTCAACCCGGTGCTGGAACGCGCCATGGACCGCATCTTCATCCTGCACGCGGACCACGAACAAAACGCCTCCACCTCCACCGTGCGTTTGTGCGGTTCCTCGGGCACCAACCCGTTTGCCGCCATCGCAGCGGGCGTGGCTTGCTTGTGGGGTCCTGCCCACGGCGGCGCCAACGAAGCCTGCTTGAACATGTTGGACGACATCCAGAAAATGGGCGGCATCGCCAAAGTCGGCGAGTTCATGAACCAGGTGAAAGACAAGAACTCCAGCGTCAAGCTGATGGGCTTTGGTCACCGCGTGTACAAAAACTACGACCCACGCGCCAAACTGATGCAAGAAACTTGCAATGAAGTGCTGGCGGAAATGGGCCTGGAAAACGACCCGCTGTTCAAACTGGCGAAAGAAGTCGAAAGAATCGCGCTGGAAGACGACTACTTTGTCAGCCGCAAGCTGTACCCCAATGTCGACTTCTACTCGGGCATCGTGCAGCGCGCCATTGGCATTCCTGTGAACCTGTTCACCGGCGTTTTCGCCCTGGCCCGCACCGTGGGCTGGATCGCCCAATTGAACGAAATGATTGGCGACCCCGAGTACAAGATCGGCCGCCCACGTCAGTTGTTCACCGGCTCGCCCCGCCGCGACGTGCCAGCCAAGCGCTGAGCCGTCCTGCAGGCGACTGCCAAGTCCGCCTGACCCTGCCAAGCCCGCAAAGGTTCGCCTTTTGCGGGTTTTTTTCTGTGCAAGAACGCATAAAATAAGCGGTTGCTTCGAAGGAAAACCATGGCCCGTACGCTGTATGACAAGATTTGGGACGAACACGTCGTCCACACCGAAGAAGACGGCACCTCCGTCTTGTACATCGACCGTCACCTCGTGCACGAAGTGACCAGCCCGCAAGCGTTTGAAGGCTTGCGCCAAGCCGGCCGCAAGGTCTGGCGCGTCAGCTCCATCGTCGCCACCGCCGACCACAACACGCCCACCACCGGTTGGGAGTTGGGCTACGACGGCATCACCGACCCGATCAGCAAAGAACAAATTACCACGCTGGACAGCAACATGGCTGAATTCGGTGCGGCGGCGTTTTTCCCGTTCATGTCCAAGCGCCAAGGCATCGTGCACGTGATCGGGCCTGAAAACGGTGCCACCCTGCCCGGCATGACCGTGGTCTGCGGCGACTCGCACACCTCCACCCACGGCGCGTTTGGCGCCTTGGCGCACGGTATTGGCACCAGCGAGGTGGAGCACGTCATGGCGACCCAGACGCTGCTGGCCAAAAAAGCCAAGAACATGCTGGTCAAAGTCGAAGGCCTGGTCGCCAAAGGCGTGACCGCCAAAGACATTGTGCTGGCCATCATCGGCAAGATCGGCACCGCGGGCGGCACGGGGTACACCATTGAATTTGGTGGTTCGGCGATCCGCGCCCTGTCCATGGAAGGCCGCATGACCCTGTGCAACATGGCCATCGAAGGCGGCGCACGTGCGGGCTTGGTGGCGGTGGACGACAAAACCATCGAGTACGTCAAAGGCCGTCTGCTCTCGCCCACCGGCGTGGAATGGGACCACGCCGTGGCCTATTGGAAAACCTTGCACTCGGATGCCGGCGCGCACTTTGATGCGGTCGTCGAGCTCGACGCCACACAGATCTTGCCGCAAGTGACCTGGGGCACCTCGCCCGAGATGGTGCTGGGCATCGACGGTTTGGTGCCAGACCCTGATCGCGAAAAAGACGCCAACAAGCGCAATGCGATCGAACGTGCTTTGACCTACATGAACTTGCAACCCGGCAAAGCCTTGAACGACTTGTTTGTAGACAAGGTCTTCATTGGCTCGTGCACCAACAGCCGTATTGAGGACATGCGTGAAGCCGCCGCCGTGGTGAAAAAACTCGGCCAAAAAGTGGCCAAGAACATCAAGCTGGCCATGGTCGTGCCTGGCTCGGGCTTGGTCAAAGAACAGGCCGAACGCGAAGGCCTGCACGAGATCTTCAAGGCTGCCGGCTTTGAATGGCGCGAACCCGGCTGCTCCATGTGCCTGGCGATGAACGCCGACCGCCTGGAACCCGGCGAGCGTTGTGCCTCCACCAGCAACCGTAACTTTGAAGGCCGACAAGGCGCCGGTGGCCGCACCCACTTGGTCAGCCCCGCCATGGCCGCCGCGGCCGCCATCCATGGCCACTTTGTTGACGTGCGCAAATTCGCCTGATCGGATCACACACCATGCAAAAATTCACTGTGCACCAAGGCCTTGTGGCCCCGATGGACCGCGAAAACGTCGACACCGACGCCATCATTCCCAAGCAATTTCTCAAGTCGATCCGTAAAACCGGTTTCGGCCCCAATCTGTTTGACGAGTGGCGCTATTTGGACCCCGGCGAGCCCGGCCAAGACCCGGCCAGCCGCAAGCCCAACCCCGAGTTTGTGCTGAACCAGCCGCGCTACCAAGGCGCATCGGTGCTGCTGGCGCGCAAAAATTTTGGCTGCGGCTCCTCGCGTGAACACGCCCCTTGGGCGATCGACCAGTACGGTTTTCGCTGCGTGATCGCGCCCAGCTTTGCCGACATCTTTTTCAACAACTGCTTCAAAAACGGCCTGCTGCCCATCGTGCTGCCCGAAGCCACCGTGGCGCAGTTGTTCGACGAAGTGTTTGCCTTCCCCGGCTACCAACTGACCATCGACCTGGAACGCCAAGTCGTGGTGCGGCCCCAAGGCGAAGAGATTCCTTTTGAAGTCCAAGCCTTCCGCAAATACTGCCTGCTCAACGGTCTGGACGACATCGGCCTGACCCTGCGTCACGCCGACAAAATCAAAGCCTACGAAGCCGAACGTTTGGCCACCAAGCCCTGGCTGGCCCACACTGCCACCACGGCCTAATCCCCCCATTGTCTGGAACCTCTCATGAAAATCGCAGTCCTCCCCGGTGATGGCATCGGCACCGAAATCGTCGCCGAAGCCGTCAAAGTCCTGAACGTTCTGGACTTGAAGTTTGAAATGGAAACCGCCTTGGTGGGCGGCGCGGCCTACGATGCGTTTGGGCACCCGCTGCCCGAAGCCACGCTGAAGCTGGCCATGGCCTCTGACGCGGTGTTGTTCGGTGCCGTGGGCGACTGGAAGTACGATACGCTGGACCGCCCGCTGCGCCCGGAGCAAGCCATTTTGGGCCTGCGCAAAAACATGGGCCTGTTTGCCAACTTCCGCCCAGCCATTTGCTACGAGCAGTTGGTCGGCGCTTCCAGCCTCAAACCCGAGCTGATTTCGGGTCTGGACATTTTGATCATCCGCGAGCTGACGGGCGACATCTACTTTGGTCAGCCACGCGGCCGCCGTGTGGCCACCGACGGTCACTTCCCCGGTGCCGAGGAAGCGTTTGACACCATGCGCTACAGCAAGCCCGAGATCGAGCGCATCGCGCATGTGGCTTTCCAGGCCGCACGCAAGCGCAAGGCGGCAGGCAAAGAGGGTCGCGTCACCAGCGTGGACAAAGCCAACGTGTTGGAAACCTTCCAGTTCTGGAAAGACGTGGTCAGCGAAGTCGGTAAGCAGTACCCCGACATTGCCCTGGACCACATGTACGTGGACAACGCCGCCATGCAGTTGGTGAAAGAGCCCAAGCGCTTTGATGTGGTGGTCACCGGCAATATGTTCGGCGACATCCTGTCTGACGAAGCCTCCATGCTCACCGGCTCCATCGGCATGTTGCCCTCGGCCAGCCTGAACACGAAGAACCAAGGCCTGTACGAACCCAGCCACGGCAGCGCGCCTGACATCGCGGGCAAAGGCATTGCCAATCCGCTGGCCACCATCCTGAGCGCCGCCATGATGCTGCGCTTCAGTTTGAACCAAGAAGCCGCCGCCCAACGCATCGAAGCGGCGGTGCAAACCGTGCTGGGCCAAGGCCTGCGCACCAGCGACATTTACAGCGCTGGCACCACCCAAGTCAGCACCGCCCAAATGGGCGATGCCGTGGTCAAAGCCCTGGGCTGATCAGCCCTGCCCCATGCGCACCAGGCGACCGGGGCGGGCCTCGGTCACCACGCCCTGGGTCTGCACCTGTTCACCCGCCACCCAGGTGGCCACATAGCCTTGTGCGCGTTGCACAAAACGCTTGCCGCCCGCCGGCAGGTCACGCAGTAACTCGGGCACCCCCACACTCAGCTTGGCGGGGTCGATGGCGTTCAGGTCGGCGCGCAGGCCCGGCGCGATCACGCCCCGATCGGTCAAGCCCAGGTACTGGGCATTGCGGCGCGTCAGCATCTCCACCGCCGTCTCTAACGCGATCGGGTCCTTGCCCCGGTCACGCACCCAGTGCGTGAGCATGAAGGTGGTGAAGCTGGCATCGCACACCGTGCCCACATGCGCCCCCGCATCGCTCAAGCTGCTGAGCGCACGCGGGTGCGCCAACATGCGGCGCACCGCGTCCAGCGAGCCCTCGTTGTAGTTGAACAGCGGAAAGTAAATCAGCCCCGCGCCATCGCCTGCGCTCAGGTGGTCGTAAATCGCCTCCAGCGGTGTGATGCCCGCTTGCTTGGCACGCACCAAAAAACTCTGCATCACCGAAGGCTCGTAATTGAGCGTGTCTTGCAAGGCAAACATGCGGCCACTGATCAAGTCGATCTTGGCCAGCAAAATATCGACCAACGGCGGAATGGCGCTGCCATCGCCCGCCAGGCGCTCTGACTTTTCCGACAGGATGCGCGCCTTGCGCACCGGGTCGCGCAGCGCCTGGGCGCGTTGCGGCAAGGGCAAATGCGCCACCTCTTTGTAAGACGGGAATCCCATGAAGGGATGGAAACTGGCCTCCAGGCCATTCAGCACGCCAATGCCGCGCACCGCGGTTTGCAGGTACAACGGCAGACCCGCTTGCACGGCCGCCTCGAGCCGAGACTGAATCTTCAGGTACTGCTCACCCCCCGGGTCGCGCTGCAACCAAGTGAGTGAGACGGGTTTGCCACTGGCTTTGGCCAACAGCTCGACGTAATCAAACTCGGCATCAAACTCGGCCGGGCCTTGCAGCAGGTTGTAGTCGCTGACGATTTGGATCACGCCATGCCCCACGCCGTCAAAAGCCTGGGCCAGCGCGCGCAACTCGTCGGCCGTGGCGTTGGCCGCAGGGGTGTCTTTGCCTTCCGAGGTGCGGTGGTTGTCACTGCGACCGGTGCTGAAGCCGGCGGCACCGGCCTGCAAGGCTTCGCGCAGCAACGCTTGCATGGCATGAATTTCATCGGGGCGGGCTTGTTCGTGGGCCAGGGCGCGTTCGCCCATCACATACATGCGCAGCGGATCGTGCGGTACTTGCACCAAATAATCCAGGCTGCGCGGGGTTGCGGCCAGCGCATCCATGTACTCGGGAAAGCTTTCCCAATTCCAACGGATGCCTTCGTGCAAAGCCGCCCCCGGGATGTCCTCCACCCCTTCCATGAGTTTGATCAAGTCGTCTTCATGACCCGGGCGCTTAGGTGCAAAGCCCACACCGCAATTGCCCATGACCAGGGTCGTCACACCGTGGTAGATGCTGGGGGTGAAACATTCGTCCCAAGTGGCTTGCCCATCGTAATGGGTGTGAATGTCGACAAAGCCAGGGGTGATCCACAAGCCGGTGGCGTCCAGGGTCTGGTGTGCCGACTCGGTGATGTGGCCCACTGCCACAATCTGCCCGGCGCGCACCCCCACGTCAGCCACGCGGGGCGCAGCGCCTGTGCCGTCCACCACGGTGCCGTTTTTAATCAACCAATCGAGCATCTTTGCGTCTCCAATACAGCGCCAAACCCATGCCGCTGACGATGTGCCAAATCCCCCACAAGCTGGCCAGGGTGACCATGCCCAAGTCGCTGTTGAACTGCACCGCAATGATGCCCAGCGCCAGGCCCGAGTTCTGCATGCCGCCTTCGATCATGACGGCGCGTCGATCGCGCTCACTCACGCGCATGACCACGCTGGTGATCCATCCCAAACACAGGCCGCTGGCGTTGTGCAACACCACCAGCAGCAACATGGGCAACAAACCCAGCGTCAGCAATTGGCGCTCTTTGATCAGACCGACCACGATGAAGACGATCAACGCGGCCACCGCAAAATGCCCCAAGGGCTTGCGGATGCGCGCGGTGAAAACGGGTAGGCGGTGAGAAGCCCACAAGCCCAAACACAGCGGGATGCCGAGCAAGGCCACCAAACTCAGCCAAATGCCCGAGGCATCGATGGAGAGCTGTTGCAACCACGACGCGGTCTCTGGATTGGCGGCGATCATCCAGCTGAAGTTGAACGGCGTGGCCACCAAAGCGATGACACTGGCCACAGCCGAAATGCTTACTGACAGCGCTGTGTTGCCCCGCCCCAAATGCGTCACCACATTGCTCAGGCTGCCGCCCGGACAGGCGGCCACCAAAATCATGGCCGCCTCGATATTGGCGGGCAGATCCAGGGCCAGGGTGGCCAGCCAGGTGCCCACGGGCAGCAAAATGAACTGGGGAATCAAGCCACACAGCACCGCCCAAGGGGTTTGGGCCACGCGCCTGAAGTCGTCCATCTTCAGTTCCAAGGCCACCGAAAACACCATGGTCGCCAAGACCAGACTGAGGATCAGCTGTTGCGTGGTCATTCAAATTCCTTTGGAAAAAAGTATAGCCAGGGCCATACCTCCACCACAAAGGGTTTACGCGCAAGCGCTGTCGCCTGCAGAGCACCTGCAGGTGCCGCTTCAGTCGGCCACGGCGGTGGGCACGGGCTGGCCGTTGACCAGGTTGATACCGAAGTAACAGGGGTTGTTGTTGGCGATGCAGCGGCCGGTTTGTGGCTCGGTGCGGCCACGCGCATCAGCGGCTTGCAGGCAACGCCGTCCTTCGCAGTCAGTGCCTGTGCGGCAGACTTTGTTCGCATCGGCATAAGGCTGCACACAGGCCAGCGTGCCCATCATGCACACGCGCTGCCACTGCCCCCCAGCCGCTTGGCATGGGGCTGCCGAGCCCTTGGCGCAATAGCCCTGAGGGATGCGGTGATTGTCCGTGTCCCAGGTGTTGCCCGCAGCGGTGCAACGCGCGGCTTCGGTCATGGGTCCAGGCGTGGCCGCCACCGGCGCAGGGGGCGCGGCACAGGCGGTCAATGTGAGGGCCAAAGCGAGCAGCCAGCTCCCTTGCCACACCAGACGCTTCAGAGTATTTCGCATGAACTGGATTTGCATTTCTTTATTTCCCTCCACAATCCTCATCGGGTTGCTTGGCACTCGGCGCTGTGGGCGCTAAGTGTCAGAGTTACCAAGCCGGGGGCTACTGCCATCAATGGGCTTTGTCTTGAACCTTCCCTTGAAGAGCCAGCGTATGCCTCTGGGGAGCAGCACGTTCAGCATGTAGAGCTTTTAGTTGATGACCCGATCACTGTATCTGCAAATGCCCAAGGCATTGTTTCCAGATATGTCAGCACCAGCCAATGGAACAGGCCTCATGCTTGTAAGCCACCGCCAAGCCAGCTTCCGCTACAATCTATCCCCATGTTTCACGCACATCCGTTCTCCTTGAACCTTGTCACCGCCGCGCAGGCTGTGATGGGTGCGCGTGCATTCTCCACAAAAACCACGACCATTAAGGGCTGAACGGCTCTGGTTCGTCGTGCGCCCTCCCCGGCCAGACGAGCCGGGCAAACAGTCAGCGGTCAATTCGTGTATGGCACTGTTTCACATTGAAAGGGCGTTGAAATGAGCAAGTTGGTAGGTTTGGTCGGCTGGCGCGGCATGGTCGGCTCGGTTCTGATGGACCGCATGATTCAGGAAAAAGACTTTGACCTGATCGAGCCGGTGTTCTTCTCCACATCCAACACGGGCGGCCAAGCCCCCGCGATGGCCAAGAACGAGACCACGCTGCAAGACGCTTTCAACATCGATGCCTTGAAGCGTTGCGAAATCATCATCACCGCCCAAGGCGGCGATTACACCTCTGCGGTGTTCCCCAAGTTGCGTGCCGCGGGCTGGACGGGTCACTGGATCGACGCCGCCTCGACCCTGCGCATGGAACAAGACGCGGTGATCATTTTGGATCCGGTCAACATGCCTGTGATTCAAAACGCCCTGGCCCACGGTGGCAAAAACTGGGTGGGCGGCAACTGCACTGTTTCGTGCATGTTGATGGGTGTGGGCGCTCTGTACAAAGCCGGTTTGGTGGAGTGGATGAGCACCCAGACTTACCAAGCTGCTTCTGGCGGCGGTGCGCAACACATGCGTGAGTTGCTGACCCAGTACGGCACACTGAATGCAGAAGTCAAAACCCTGCTGGACGATACCAAGAGTGCAATTCTGGAAATCGACCGCAAAGTGATCGCCAAGCAGCGCGCCCTGACGGCGACCGAAACGGCCAACTTTGGCGTGCCTTTGGGTGGCTCGTTGATCCCCTGGATCGACAAAGACCTGGGTATCGGCAAAAACCAGGACGAGGCTGGTTGGGGCATGTCCAAAGAAGAGTGGAAAGGCATGGCCGAAACCAACAAGATTTTGGGCATGGGCGCAGGGTTCAACTCCGCAGCCATTCCTGTCGACGGCTTCTGCGTGCGCGTGGGTGCCATGCGTTGCCACAGCCAGGCATTGACGTTCAAGCTGAAAAAAGACGTGCCCGTGGCCGATATCGAAGCCATGATCGCGGCCGACAACGAGTGGGTCAAAGTGGTGCCCAACACCCGCGAGGCCACCCTGCAAGATTTGACGCCCGTGGCCGTGACCGGCACGATGACCATCCCTGTGGGCCGTGTGCGCAAACTGGCGATGGGGCCCGAGTATCTGGGCGCGTTCACCATTGGCGACCAACTGCTGTGGGGCGCGGCCGAACCGCTGCGCCGCATGTTGCGTATTTTGTTGGAAGCATGATCGCTGTCACTTGCAGAACCTGGCTGACCGCCTGGGCATTGGGCCTAGCGACTCTGGCAGCGGCGCAAGGGGTGTCCACCTCTGCGCCCACGCCGCCAGACGCGACCCCTCACTCTGCAAGTACCCCCGCCACGCCTGCTGAAAGCGCTTCACCGTCCAGCGAGGCCCCTCCAGCTCCAGCCCCAACTCCACCGCCTGCCCCCGGCCCCGCCCGGGCAGAAACACCACCGACCCCAGCATGGAACGAGTGGCTCAACCAATGGGACCCCGGGTCCAACCCGCTGGCCGCAGCCGCTGGATTGTTGGCGTTGATGGCAGGCATGGCGACCCTGGCCTACCGCCGCAATCAACAGGCCGACGCTCAGACCAGAGTGGCATCTCCTCCTGCGGCACCTGCACCTGCAACTGCACCTGCAACTGCCGCGCCGAAAGGCCCCTCTCACACACGCAGTCTGCAAGCCGAGATCATGGCGCTGGACTTGGAGCTGGGGCCCTCTGGTTCCGCCACTGGTTCCGCGTCCGATGCCGCGTCCGATGCCCCCTCCCACATCGCAAGCCATGCGCCTGCACCTGCAACTGCAACTGCGGCGGCACCAGTCACTCACCCCATCGACCTGAGCTTGCAAAAACTGCAGTGGGCGCAACAGCTGTTGGCGGCGGGAGAGAATGAACTGGCCCGCGTGCTGCTGTCTTCAGTGGCCCACAGCCTGCACAGCCAGTTGCTGCAGCAAGGCCAACTCACAGCAGGACCACGCCAATGAGGGTGGCGATGGGCGTTTGCTACAACGGCAGCGCTTACCAGGGCTGGCAAAGCCAAAGCTCGGGCCAAACGGTGCAAGACCAGCTGGAAAAAGCCCTGGCCCAGTTCTGCACCCACAAAGTATCCACCCTCTGCGCCGGTCGCACCGATGCGGGCGTGCATGGGTTGATGCAAGTCATCCACTTCGACACCCCGCTGCAACGCGAAATCGCCTCTTGGGTGCGCGGCACCAACCGCTACCTGCCCAGCGACGTCGCGATCCAATGGGCGCGCGAAGTGCCGCCCACCTTTCATTGCCGCGGCAGTGCGGTGGCGCGGCGCTATGCCTATGTGGTGCTGGAATCCCCGGTGCGGCCCAGCCTGGAAACAGGCCGGGTGGGCTGGGTCTACCGCCCACTGAATTTACAAGCCATGCAAACCGCTGCGGCGCACCTGCTGGGCGAGCACGACTTCACCTCCTTTCGCGCCAGCAGTTGCCAGGCGCTTTCGCCAGTCAAACGCCTGACCCAGATCGACATTCACCAGCACGGCCCTTACTGGCGGGTGGAGTTTGAAGGAAATGCCTTCTTGCACCACATGATTCGCAACATCATGGGCTGCCTGGTCACCATTGGCCAAGGGTTCGAGCACCCCGACTGGATGCGCGAAGTGCTGCAAGCGCGCAGCCGCCAAGTTGCAGCGCCCACGTTTTCGCCGGACGGTTTGTATTTCAAAGGCCCCGTGTACGATGCGCATTGGGGCTTACCTGACACCACGCCCGCATTCGATTGGTTGCCATGAACACCTTGACTGAATCAATCCAACGCACCCGCATCAAAATGTGCGGCTTCACCCGTGAGGCAGATGTCTTGGCCGCAGCCGCGCTGGGGGTCGATGCCATCGGGCTGAATCTGTACCCGCCCAGCCCGCGCAGCGTGAGCCTCGAGCGCGCAGCCGAGCTGGCCCGTCTGTTGCCCCCTTTTGTGCTGCCGGTGCTGTTGTTTGTCAACGAGACCGCCGAGCGCATTCAAGCCGCCTGCGCTGCCGTGCCTGGGGCTTGGCTGCAGTTTCACGGGGACGAGTCGCCCGAATTCTGCGCAACCATGACGCAACGCACCGGTCGCCCGCACCTGAAAGTCGCCCGAATCCCCTTGTCTGAGGCCGCCCATTTCGACTTGCTAGAATTTGCTAATCACCACCACGCTGCACAAGCCCTCTTGCTCGACGCCCATGTCGACGGATACGGCGGCAGCGGAAAAACTTTCAATTGGTCACTCCTGCCACCAAACGTCAATGCTCACCTCGTTTTGTCTGGTGGACTCACACCTGCAAACGTGGGCGATGGCATGCGTGCGCTGCGCACGCACGGCCTGTCACTGGCCGTTGATGTGAGCTCGGGCATCGAGTCAGGCAAGGGCCTGAAAGATGCCGCAAAAATGCAGCAGTTTGTCGCCGCCGTGCGCGCCGCCGACAACGCCCTCTGAAACTTTTCTTCTAGGTCACCATGTACGCATACCAACAGCCCGATGTCAAAGGGCATTTCGGCATTTACGGCGGCAGTTTTGTCAGCGAAACGCTGACCCATGCCATCAACGAACTCAAAGCCGCTTACGCCCAGTACCAGCACGACCCGGCCTTTATGGCCGAGTTCAAGTCCGAGCTGGCGCACTTTGTCGGTCGCCCCTCGCCCGTTTACCACGCCGCGCGCATGAGCCGCGAAATGGGCGGCGCGCAGATTTTCTTGAAACGTGAAGACCTGAACCACACCGGCGCGCACAAAATCAACAACACCATTGGCCAAGCCATGCTCGCCAAGCGCATGGGCAAGCCGCGCATCATTGCCGAAACCGGGGCCGGCCAGCACGGCGTGGCCACCGCCACCATCTGCGCCCGCTATGGCCTGGAATGCGTGGTCTACATGGGCGCCGAAGACGTGAAACGCCAAAGCCCCAATGTGTACCGCATGAAGCTTTTGGGCGCGACCGTGGTGCCTGTTGAATCGGGCAGCA
>CANFYZ010000054.1 GCA_947451385.1 Comamonadaceae bacterium
CCCTGGTACTTGCGGATGTAGGGCATGGCCTGGGCCAGGATTTCGGCCTTGGAGTTCAGGTGCTCAGAGGCGGTGGTGTCGGTCATGGTGAGAGGTCTTCCAAAAACTCAAGAGGGGGACAGGATTTCGGCCAGCATGCGGTCCACGCCGAGTTGCCAGGCAGGCAGGTGCAGACCGAAAGTGGATTGCAGTTTGCGCGTTTCCAGACGCGAGTTGTGCGGGCGGCGGGCGGGTGTGACAAACGCGCTGCTGGGCACTGGCGCAATTTCTTTCACCGCCCAAGTGCGCTCGGGCACCGATTGGCGAGCGCGCTCGATCACATGTTGGGCATAGCCATGCCAGCTGGTCTGGCCAGCCGCCACCAAATGGTAAATGCCGGACAGGGCGGCCTGGTCGTGTGGCTGTGCGCCCATCACTTGCCGCAGGGCATGCGCCGTCACATCGGCGATCAGGTCGGCGCCAGTGGGCGCGCCAAATTGGTCGTCGATGACCGTCAAGCGCTCGCGTTCCTGCGCCAGGCGCAACATGGTTTTGGCAAAGTTGCCGCCTCGGCTGGCATACACCCAGCTGGTGCGAAAAATCAGGTGCTTGCAACCGCTGGCGGCAATCAAGGCCTCGCCTTCGCGCTTGCTCTGACCGTACACGCTCAATGGGTCGGTGGCATCGTCCTCTTGCCAAGGGATTTGTCCTTGGCCGTTGAACACATAGTCGGTGGAGTAATGCACCAGCCACGCGCCCACAGCCTGCGCGGCTTGCGCCAGTGCGCCTGGGGCGGCGGCGTTGAGCAAGCGGGCCAGATCGGGCTCGCTCTCGGCCTTGTCCACCGCGGTGTGCGCAGCCGCATTGACGATCACCTGCGGGCAAAAGTTCAGCACCGTTTGCGCCAAGGCATCGGGTTGACTCAGGTCGCCGCACAGCGGGCTGCTGTGGCGGTCCAACGCCAGCACCTCCCCCAAGGGGGCCAGGCTGCGTTGCAGCTCCCAACCGACTTGGCCGTTGCGGCCCAGCAGCAAAATTTTCATGCAGCGGCCCCGGGGGCGGCGTATTGTTTTTGCACCCAATCGCGGTAGGCACCGCTTTGCACGTGGCTCACCCAGTCGGGGTGGGCCAAATACCACGCCACGGTTTTTCGAATGCCGCTGTCAAAGGTTTCGGCGGGCTTCCAGCCCAATTCTTGCTCCAGCTTGCGCGCATCGATGGCGTAGCGCCGGTCATGGCCCGGACGGTCGGTCACATAGCTGATCTGGCTGGCGTAGCTGCTGCCATCGGCTTTGGGGCGCAACTCGTCCAACAGCTTGCAAACGGTGTGCACGATCTCGATGTTGGGTTTTTCGCTCCAGCCGCCGACGTTGTAAGTTTCGCCCAGCTGACCGGCCTGCAAGACGCGGCGAATCGCGCTGCAGTGGTCTTTGACATACAACCAGTCGCGCACCTGCATGCCGTCGCCATATACCGGCAGGGGCTTGCCCGCCAGGGCGTTAACGATCATCAGCGGAATCAGCTTTTCTGGGAAATGGAACGGACCGTAATTGTTCGAGCAATTTGTGGTCAACACCGGCAGACCGTAGGTGTGGTGCCAGGCCCGCACCAAATGGTCGGAGGCGGCTTTGCTGGCCGAGTACGGGCTGTTGGGTTCGTAGCGGTGGGTTTCGGAAAAAGCCGGTGCGTCCTGCGTCAACGAGCCATAGACCTCGTCGGTGGACACATGCAAAAAGCGAAAGGCGGCTTGGGCGGGTGCATCCAAAGCCTGCCAGTAGCCGCGCACCGACTCCAGCAAACGGAAGGTGCCCATCACATTGGTTTCAATGAACTCGCCCGGCCCATGGATGGATCGGTCGACATGGCTTTCCGCTGCGAAGTTGATCACCGCGCGCGGTTGGTGGGTTTGCAACAGGCGGCTGACCAGGTCGGCGTCGCCAATATCGCCCTGCACAAACACATGGGCCGGGTTGCCCTGCAAGCTGGCCAGGGTTTCTAAATTACCGGCATAGGTCAATTTGTCTAAATTGACCACGGTTTCCGACGATTCGGCCAGCCAATCCAACACAAAGTTGGCACCAATGAAGCCGGCACCGCCGGTGACAAGAAGGGTCATATCGTCATTCAGGTTATTGAACGCGGCCCGGGCTGGACGGCGGTTCTGCGCATTTCAAGCGATTCAGGCTGAATTTTAGAAGCACTTGGGCCGGCCCAGAGCGCACGGCTGCGGTTACAGTGTGAAATCGAATTGCCAGGAGTTCTCAGCATGTCAAAAAAAACCACGGCCAGCACCACCGACCAAGCCGTTACCCCACCGTCAGAAGAGTCTTCACAGCACATTTGGTTGGCAGGTTTGGGCGCCATGGCCAAAGCCCAGTCGCAGGGCACCAAGGCGTTTGAAGCCTTGATTGCCGACGGCCTGGCTTTCCAGCGCAAAACCCATCAGGCGGCGCAAGAAAAAATCACCGAAGCCACCGAACAACTGAGCCATTTGGCCAAAGACTTTGGACAGCAAACCACGGGACGGATTGATCGGCTGGAGCATTTGTTTGAAGACCGGGTGGCACGGGCCTTGACCCGACTGGGCATGCCGTCGATGGCCGATGTCGAAGCCTTGCAACAGCGCGTGGCCGCGCTCGAAGCGCAACTGGCCGCCCGCGCGCCCAAAGCGCCGAGCAAAACCGCCAAGGCGCCTGTAGTTCGGCCCAGCCGCACCGCTGCCAAGAAGTCGCGCTGAAACGGCAGCGCACGGGAGGCTCAAGCCATGGTCAAAAAAGCCCCTCGCCGAACCGCCGAACGCATCGTCGCGGTGTCGCTGGACCTGTTCAACCGCTTTGGCGAGCCGAACGTGTCGACCACCCTGATTTCTTCGGAGCTGAACATCAGCCCCGGCAATCTGTACTACCACTTTCCGGCCAAAGACACGCTGGTCAACCATTTGTTCGACAGCTACGAGCAGGCCATCTTGGCGCTGATGGAAGCCAGCAGCGATGTGCAAGATGTGGAGGACGCTTGGTTCTTCTTGCACTCGCTGTTCGAGCTGATTTGGGACTACCGATTTTTATACCGCGACCTGAACGACTTGTTGTCGCGCAACCGGCACCTGGAAACCCATTTCAAACTCATTTTGGAACGCAAAACGGCCGCTTTACGCGCGCTGCTCGAGTCCATGGCGCATGCCCAAAAGCTCAAGATCGATGCCCATACCGTGGAGACCTTGTCGGCCAGCATGGCCGTGGTGGTGACCTACTGGCTCAGTTATGAATATGTTCGCGACCCGCGACACGCCATGGAACCGCAAAGTGCTGGTTTGGCCCTGGCACGTGGGGCACGCCATGTGCTGTCCCTGCTGACGCCTTATTTGGCCGACGCCTCACAGCAAGCACATTTGCAGCAACTCACCGCCGCTTACCAGCCCGGCGCATAAAAACTTCAAACCGGCCGACCAAAGCGGTGCATGGCCAGGGTCAACAGGCCGTCAAAAATCAAGCTGTCGACCAATTCAAATTGGATGGTCATGCTGGGCGCCATTTTCCAGCCTGCGCCACCGGTCATCACGCACATCGGATCCAGACCGGTGCGGGCACGCAAATGCGACACCATGCGCTCGCAGGCGCCGGCAATGGCAAAGGTGCCGCCGCTGGTCAGTGCATCGCTGGTGTTGGTGGGAAATTCACGCACATCGCCCGTGGGCACATGCAAACCGGCGGTGCCGGACTCCAAGGCACGCAACATGATGCCGTGGCCGGGCAGAATAATGCCGCCCAGAAATTTTCCGTCTGGGTCGATGGCCTCCACCGTCACCGCGGTGCCGACCATGACCACGATCAAGGGCCGGGCTGGGCCCTGGGCCAACATGCGTTGGCGCGCGCCGATCATGGCCACCCAGCGGTCAGAGCCCAAACGGGTCGGGTGGTCATAGCCATTTTGCAGCCCTGCTTCTGATGCACTGGAGACTACCCATTGCGGTGAAACATCCCACAATTCCATCTGTTCTTGAACTCGGCGTTTGACGGCATCGCCGGCCACCACGCAACCAATCATGCGCGACGGGGCAGGCAGCGTGGCCCACGGGCCTTCGGAGAGTCTTTCGATGTTTTCAAGAAATTCGGCGCCTTGGGCCAAGACTTTGGCCTGGGGGTGAGGTGTTTCGTAAAGCGCCCATTTCAAACGGGTGTTGCCAACGTCTAGGGCCAGAATGTTCATCACAGGTTCATC
The DNA here is from genome assembly GCA_947451385.1 of Comamonadaceae bacterium. Classification (GTDB taxonomy): domain Bacteria; phylum Pseudomonadota; class Gammaproteobacteria; order Burkholderiales; family Burkholderiaceae_C; genus Limnohabitans_A. The sequence continues at coordinate 4,198 of CANFYZ010000054.1, forward strand.
ATCATGAATTTCACGTTCCCCATTATCACCTTGCCAGCCGATGCCAGTGCGCACGAACGGGGACGCTTATACGGCGCTGCAGCTGCACCGCAGATTCGCCACAGCGTGTTGACCTACGCCAAGATGTTTGCCAGTTGCGGCATTGATTGGGCCCAAGCCCGCCAACGCGCCCAGCGCTATACCGAGGTGATCACCGCACTGGACCCGTTGTTGATGCAAGAAATGCAGGGCACGGCCGAAGGGAGCGGTTGGCAGCTGGACGACATCTTGGCCTTGAACTGTCGCACCGAGATATTGCCGCCCACCTTTCTGAGTGACGCGACCCATCACGCAGCCGCCGCTTTGGCCGCCAATCGGCTGGCCGGACTGCCCGACTGGGAGCCGGACCAGCCCTTGGACTCCCATTTGCGCGATGGCGAATGCACGTCGATGTGTGTGCAAGGCCGGGTCAGTGCAGACGGCCACACCTGGTTCGCGCAAAACTGGGACTGGATTGGTCGCCAACGGGCCGCTTTGGTGATTTTAAAAACCCACGACGCGCAAGGCCGTGCCCTGACCACCCTGACCGAAGCCGGCATGCTGGCCAAGATCGGTATGAATGCCGCTGGCTTTGCCTTGGGCTTGAACATCTTGCGATCACACCGTGACGGTCAGAAACCGGGGGTGCCGGTGCACGTGGTGTTGCGCCATCTGCTGGGCTGTGATTCGGTAGCCCACGCACGCGAACGCATGGCCCACCTGGCCACGATGGGTTTCGGCGCCGCATCGAACGTGCCCTGCGCGGACGCGCAAGGCGAGGTGGCCTGCTTTGAAATGGCGCCGGCAGGCTGGGCAGAACTGAAGCCCGACCACGGCGTGGTGCTGCACACCAACCACTTCATGTGCGACCCGTTGCTGGGGGAACAATCCCCCATGGGTTTGGTATTGTCGAGTCACCCCAGGTTGAACACCGCGGCCCAGCACGCGGCAAAACCAGGCCTGGGCTTTGACCCCTTGGTGGCTTTTTTGCGCGATGAATCAGACGGCTTTTTGTCAATCTGCCGCAACCCCGATCCGGCCTTGCCGCCAGAGGGCCGAGTCGAAAGCGTCGCGGGCATTGTGATGAACACGCACACCCGCCAGATGTGGATTGCCCCGAATGTCCCGAGCAAAGTGGCGTTTCAGCTCATCGACAACGACTGGCACTGAATTCAGCTGCCGCTGCTGGCCGACTGGGCTTTGCGAATCGCGTTTTGCGCATCCGTGTCGCTCAGGTTGGAGGGCGCGGCGGCGCCCACCTGCAGCAGCAAACCCAGTACCTTGGCGCCATGCTCGATGGCGATGGAGCCGTATTTGATGTCGCCTTGCACCAGGCTCTCGGTGTGCAACTCCACACGCTCATGGGCATGGATATTTCCAGAAACCTTGCCGACCACCACCACGCGGTGCGCCACGATATCGCCCTGAACCTCGCCTGTGCCGCCCACCACCACGGTGATGGCCTCTTCTTTTGACGACTCGATGTTGCCGACCACTTTGCCATCGATGCGGATGCTGTCGAGCAACACCAAGCTGCCGTTGATGACGGTGTTTTTGCCAATCGAGGTGTCAAATTTTTCGGGTAGCGCCCTGAAGGTCGAACTTTTATTTTTGGCGAACTTGCTGAACATACAAAATCTCCAATACAAAATTAAAGCGAATCCATCAGATTTGAGGGCGCGCTATGGGCCGAACTCTCTCATACGCTTTCGAGGCGCGCAGGACCATCGCATCACCGAACATCGGCCCCACAAACTGTAAACCCATGGGCAAGCCGTCACGGGTCAAGCCGCAGGGAATGGTCGAAGCCGGTTGCTGGGTCAGGTTGAAAGGATAGCTGAACGGGGTCCAACCCAGCATCGATTCAGGACTCAGGGCGCTGTGGCCTGCAGGCAAGGCGTCAAATGCTGGAATGGACACGGCCGGCGTGACCAATAAATCAAAGCGTTGCATGAACTGGCGCATGTGACTGCCCAAGACCCCACGGCGTTGGTTCAGGTGCTGAATCTCCAGCGCCGTGAGGCGGGAACCCAGCTCGGCTTCGGCTTTGAAATCAGGGTCGGCCAGGCTCTGTTGTTCCGCACTCAAGGTGTTCCACAAGGTCCAGGCACCCAAGAACCACAGGCCCGTGGTGATCTCCAGCGGATCGTCAAAACCGGGATCGATCTGCTCCACGTGCGCGCCCAAGTCTTGCAGGACCTGGACAGCCTCGGCCACCGCGGCCGCAATCTCAGGATGCACATTCTTGGCAAAACCCAAGGTGGGCGAATACGCAATCCGTAAGCCTTGGATGCCATCGTTCAGGCCCAAGGTGTAATCCACGGCATCCTCGGGCAGTGAGGTCCAATCGCGCGCGTCGGGGCGCTTCATGACGTTCATCATCAAAGCGGCATCCTGCACGCTCATGGTGTGAGGCCCCAAATGGGCCACCGAACCAAACGGGGAAAGCGGGTAAGCCGGGACGCGGCCAAAGCTGGGTTTGAGGCCAAAGTTGCCACAAAAAGCCGCCGGAATGCGCACGCTGCCCGCTCCGTCGGTACCGACACTCAGCGGCCCCAGGCCCGCCGCCACGGCGGCCGCTGTGCCGCCCGAGGAGCCGCCCGGCGTTTTGCTCAGGTTCCAAGGGTTGCGGGTGATGCCGGTGGCAGGCGAGTTGGTTTCACCCTTGCAGCCAAATTCGGGCGTGGTGGTTTTGCCTAACAGCACCGCCCCGGCCTCGCGCAAACGCGCCGTCACCGGTGCGTCGACCTCCCAAGGCTGGTCGGGGTTGACGGTGCGGCTGCCGCGCAGGGTCGGCCAGCCTTGGGTCAAGATCAGGTCTTTGATGCTGGTCGGCACGCCCTCCAAGCTGCCCACCGACGCACCGCTGCTGCGGTGGGCTTGCCAGCGGGCTTCGCTCATCCGGGCGCTTTGCAGGGCGGCGGCTTCGTCCACCAGACAAAAGGCATTGATCTGCGGGTTCACCCTTGCAATGCGGGCCAGCACCGCTTGTGTGACTTCCACCGGCGAGGTCGCGCCGCTGCGGTACAAGCCGATCAAGGTATCGGCACTCAGTTGGGTCAGGTCTTGGCTCATGGTCGGGTCCTTGTGTGGGGGCTGAGTTTTTTCCAGGGTAAATCACCCGGATCGGCGGCCATGGGGCCAGGGGCTTTGGCGACCAACACATGGCTGGCGATAGGGGTGAAATCGGCACGGAAATGGTTGGAGCTTTTAACCACCACCACTTTCATTTGCTCGGGGTGAATGCCCACGGTACGAAACAGCTCCCGGTCCAGCATTTGCATTTTGCCGCTGGCCACGGCGACATAAATGCCCTCGATTTCTAAGCAGGCGCTGGGACCCATTTGGATGGTCGAACCGGTCATCATCGGACCTTTGAGCTGGCAAGCGCCCGCGCTGATGGCGCGCACGGTAAAACGCCCTTGTACCGGCGGATCACTCATCTCGCCGCTGAAAATCGGCACGGCTTGGCCCAAACTCATCTCCAATTGCGCCCCCACGCCGGCTTCGCAGGCTTTGCGGGCGGCCTCGGGGTCGACCAATAAACCGAGTGCAATTTGCTGTGGGAATCGGTGCCCCGCTTGCTGTTGCAACAAGGCGTGGAGCATGCCTGTGGTGTTGCTGTCGCCACCTGCCCCAGGATTGTCTTGGGTGTCGGCCACCACCACCGGCGCGGCCTCGACAGCGGCCCAAGCCAAGGCCTGGGTCACGGCCTCGCGGGCAGGCTGCCATGTGGGTCGCCACTGCTCGACCGCGCTGGCCTGGGCAAACAACCTGTCGACCGCCAGCCGCGCTTGCTCGCCATGGGCCCAAATCACCGGGCCACATTCTTCAAAGTCGGAGGCGGGAAAGCCCATGCAAAAACTCAGCATGGCGCCGTGCTCGCGGTCCAGCGCGATCAGATGTTCATAGATATCTTTGGCGGGCGCCATCCACGTGCTTTGCGCGTTGAGCGAAATGAGAAAGGGGAGCCGCTGCACATGCCAAGGCTCTTTTCGGCCCAGCTGCAAGCGCCGCTGCAGCAGACGCGCCGCCAACTCGCCCGTGGCGGCCATGTCCACATGCGGATAGGTCCGGTAAGAGACCAGCCCGTCAGACTCACGCAACATGCGCGAGGTGACGTTGGCATGCAAATCCAGGCTGGCCACAATCGGGATGTGAGGGCCCACCAATTGGCGAATGCGAGAAATCAATTCGCCCTCACTGTCGTCGGCGTGTTCGGCCACGGCGGCACCGTGCAAATCCAAATACACCCCGTCCAGCCCCTGCGCGAGCGCGGCCCGCACATCGTCCAAGATCGCCTGGCTGATACGCTCGAAGGCATCTTGCGTCACATAGGAAGATGGCGAGGCCCCGGCCCAAGCCGAAGGCAACAGCGTCCACTGCAAACGACGCGCTTCGTCCATGAAACCGCCTATGGGAATATTCACCCCGGTGAGCTGGTCCACCATGGCTTGACCGCGCACAAAAGCCGGAAAGGCCTCGCCCGTATTGAAGGCCGCCCAATCGGCCAGGCTGGGCGCAAAGGTATTGGTCTCGTGCTGGTAGCCAGCAATCAAAATACGCGTCATGGCAACGCCTTGTTTTTGGGGCGGTTGAAAAAGATCAAATCAAAATGCCGCCGGCGCGGCGTCAAACAATTTGCGGGTGTACGCGTGTTGTGGCTGGGCGTACAAATCGACCGTGCGGCCCTGCTCCACCATCTGCCCTTGGTGCATGACGATGACCCGGTCGCACAGCTGCGCGGCCACACGCAGGTCGTGGGTGATGAACAACATCCCCAGGCCGAACTCGGCTTGGATCTCACGCAGCAAAGTCAAAATTTGCGCCTGCACACTCACGTCCAGCGCACTGACGGCTTCGTCGGCCACCAACACCTTGGGCTGGCAGGCCAGGGCCCGCGCTATCGCCAGGCGCTGGCGCTGACCGCCACTGAATTGGCTGGGGTATCGGTCCAGGGCTTCCACCGGCAAACGCACTCGGCGCATCAACTCTTGGGCCAGGGTCCAAGCTTGCGCTTTGGGCATGCCAAAATTGACCGCCCCTTCGATGATCGACTGGCCCACAGTGCGGCGCGGATTCAATGAACGGTTCGGGTCTTGAAAGACCACCTGCACCAGGCTGCGCAGGGGACGCAAACGGCCTTCTGGGAGTTGCGCAATTTCATGCTCACCCCACTGGATTTGGCCCACGGTCGGGTCGATCAAACGGATCAGGCAGCGGGCAAAGGTGGACTTGCCAGAACCGGATTCGCCCACAATGCCCACCGTCTCACCGGCGCGGATTTGCACCGCCGCGTCGCGCAGTGCCTGGGTCTCGTGGGACCGGCCCATCCAGTCGCGGCTGATGTAGGTTTTACCCACCTGCTGTCCGCGCAGCAAGGCCGGGCCGGTGGGCTCGGGCCGCGCAGGAGGCGGCGTCATGCCAGGCACGGCGGCCAGCAACTGCTGGGTGTAGGCGGCCTGCGGACGTTTGAGCACCTGCTCGCAGGTGCCCGACTCGACCGCCAGGCCTTGGTGCATGACCAGCACATCGTCGGCAATCTCGGCCACCACCCCCATGTCGTGGGTGATGAACAACACGGCCACGCCTTGCTCGGCTTGGAGTTGATCGATCAGCTTCAGGATTTCTTTTTGCGTGGTGACATCCAGCGCGGTGGTGGGCTCATCGCAAATGAGCAGCACCGGTTTCAAAATCACCGCCATGGCGATCACGATGCGCTGGCGCTGACCGCCGCTGAGCTGGTGCGGGTAGCTGCGCAAAATGCGCTCGGGCTCGGGCAGGCGCACGCTGTCAAAAACCCGCAGCACCTCGGCCCGGCGTTTGTCGGCCGGCCAATCGGTGTGGGTGGCCAGCAACTCGTCCACCTGGTCGCCACAGCTCATGACCGGGTTCAAGGCGGTCATCGGCTCTTGAAACACCATGCCCATGACGCGGCCACGCAGGTCGCGCAAACGCGAGGCACTGGCCGTCAGCAAAGGCTCGCCTTGCAGCAGCACCTGGCCATGATCGGGCTTCAGCTCTCGCGCCAGCAAGCCCATCACCGTGGTCGCCATGACGGATTTACCCGAACCCGACTCGCCCACCACGCACAGGGTTTTGCCCGGCCAAATGGACAGACTGATGTCTTGCACCGCATGTTTCCGATCGGCGCCCGCAGGCAGCGCCACCGACAAATTTTGGATGGCCAACACAGGATTCGTCATCACGCCCCCCGTTTGGCAAATTTGGGGTCCAGCACATCGCGCAGACCATCACCCAGCAAATTCACAGCCAGCACCGTGGGCACCAAGAACAAGGCCGGGTACAGCACATTGCCCGGGTATTGGCTGAACTGCACCCGCCCCTCGGCCATGATGTTGCCCCAGGTGGGAATGTCGGGCGGCAAGCCGAGCCCCAGGAAGCTTAGAATGGCTTCGGTCAAGACCGCAGAGGCCGCCACAAAGGTGCCCTGCACGATCAAGGGCGCCATGGCATTGGGCAAAATGTGGCGCGCCAGAATCACCGGCGTGGGTGTGGCCAGGGCCCGCGCGGCTTCCACAAAAGGCTCTTCACGCAAACTCAGGACCAGGGCGCGCACCAAGCGGGTGACCCGCGGTACTTCGGGGATGGCGATCGCCACCACCACGGTGCTGAGGGTGGCGCCCAAAGCCGCCACCAAAGCGATGGCCAGCAAGATCGCCGGAATCGCCATCAAGCCGTCCATGACGCGCATCAGCACCGCGTCCAGCGCGCGAAAGTAACCGGCCAGCATGCCCAGGCCGCCCCCCAACACCAGCGACAACAACGCAGTACAAGCGCCCACCAGCAAGGACACGCGGGTGCCGTAAATCACGCGGCTGAACAGATCTCGACCAAAACTGTCGGTGCCCAGCCAAAACGTGTGTTGCACCGAGGTCCCGTCGAGCAAAGCGAACAAGCCCGAGGCGCCCGCCGCTTTGTTGATGAAATTGGAATCCATGGCCGCCGGATCCACCGTGCCCAAAAAGGGCGCCAAAGCGGAGATCAGCAACATCAAGCCCAGCACCGAAGCGCCAAAACGCACCGAGCCATTGGCCAGCAAACGTTGTATTGCATTCATCAGTAACGAATCCTCGGATCCAAAAACAAATAACTCAGATCCACCAGCAAATTGACCATCACATAGCTGATTGAAAACAACAGCACCAGGCCCTGAATCACCGGGAAGTCCCGGTTCAGCACCGCGTCCACGGTGAGCGAGCCCAAGCCGGGGATGGCATAGACCGTTTCGGTCACCACCACGCCGCCGATCAGCAGCGCAATGCCAATGCCGATCACGGTGACGATGGGCACAGCGGCATTGGCCAGCGCATGGCGCAGCAACACGGCGCGCTCGGTCAGCCCCTTGGCACGGGCGGTACGGATGTAGTCTTCGGTCAAGGCTTCAGACACACTGGCGCGGGTGACCCGGGCGATCAAGGCGACATAGATCATGGCCAACGTCATCCAGGGCAAGATCAGTTGGCGCAGCCAGTCCCACAAGCCCGCACCCGATGCGCCAAGCAGACTTTTGTAGCCCTGAACCGGCAGCCATTCCAGCCGGATGGCAAACAGATAAATCAGCAAATAACCGATGACAAACACCGGAATCGAAAACCCGGCCACCGAAAACCCGGACAAGATGCGGTCCAGCCAACCGCCCAAGCGCCAGGCCGCCAAGGTGCCCAGCGGCACAGCGATCAAGACAGCCAGCAACACGGTGCCCAAAGCCAAGGCCAAGGTGGGCTCGATGCGCTGCGCAATCAGCTCGGTGACTGGCTTGTTCAGGTAGTAAGAAAACCCCAAGTCGCCTTGCAGCACGCGGCCCATCCAAGTGCCGTACTGAACCGGGATGGAACGGTCCAGACCCAACTGGGTGCGGATTTTGGTAATGTCTTCGTTGGTGGCACTGTTACCGGCAATGACTGCGGCCGGGTCGCCCGGCGCCAGTCTCAAAATGAGAAAGACCACCAGCGACACGACCAACAACACCGGCAGCACCGCCGCCAAGCGGCGCAGCAGGAAAGACAACATCTACACAGCCTGGGTCAGTTTTTCTTGATGTTCCACATCACCGGAATGCCCGGTGTGGGCAGCAACCCCGAGATGTTGGAGCGAATCGCGGTGGGGCTTTGGTATTGCCCCAGGGGCGCATGCGTGGCGGTTTCGAAAGCCACACGCTGAATCTCTGTGGCGATTTCTTTTTTCTCAGACGCTTTGACAGTGCGCGCGAAGCGGTTTTTCAGGTACTCCAAACGCGGCTCGTCTTGCCAACCGAACCAACCGTTTTGGCCTTTGGCGTTGAACATCTGGATGGTCAGGGGGTTGGAAATATCACCCGCGGTCCATGCGGTCAAGAAAGCGCTCCAGCCGCCATTGGCCGGTGCGTCTTTCTTGGCACGGCGCGCCAGCAAAGTCGCCCAGTCCATTTGCTGGAAGTCCACTTTGAAGCCGGCCGCTTCCAGTTGCTGCTTGGCCACCAAAGGCAGTTTGGCGATCGAGGCCAGGTCGGTCGGGCGCATCAGCAGCACCGGCGTGCCGTCATAGCCTGCGTCTTGCAACATTTGCTTGGCTTTGGCTGGGTTGGCGACCCCGGTGAAATAACCGGTGTCTTCGTCACCGTAGGCGGTGCCACAGGGGTACATGCTGCGGCACAAGCGGCCCAGGGCGGGCACGCCAACTTGCGTGTTGATGTAGGCCTGCTGCCCCATGGCCACCATGGCCGCTTGGCGAATCTTCACGTTGTTGAAGGGCGCATGCAGGTGGTTGAAACGCATGATGAACTGCAAGCCTGCGGGCGAGAAGTCTTCCACCTTCACGCCTTCGGTTTTCTTCAAAGTTTCGTATTGCTCGAAGCTGGGCTGCTCGACCATGTCGACCTCGCCCGCCTTCAACGCGTTGAACTGGGTTTGCGGGTCGCGGATGATGACCCACTCGACCCGGTCAAAGTTCACGGGGCGGCCACCCGCCACGCCGCTGGGCGCTTCTGTGCGCGACTTGTATTTGGTGTTGCGTGTGTACACGACCAAAGAACCGGGCTTGAACTCGTCAGCCTTGAAGACGAAGGGCCCAGAGCCGATGTGCTCTTTGATCTGCTCGGCGCCGGGCGTGGCCGCAATGCGCGCAGGCATGATGAAAGGCACGTTGGAAGAAGCCTTGCCCAGCGAATCGAGCATGATGCCGCAGGGCTGGTTCAACACAATTTTGAAGGTGTTGGCGTCCGGGGTTTCGTAGGCGGTGATGAAGGTGGCCAAGATGCCACCCATGGCATCGCGACTGGCCCAGCGCTTGAGCGAAGCCACGACGTCGGTGCTGGTGACGGGTTTGCCATCATGGAACTCCAGCCCCGAACGCAACTTGAAAGTCCAGGTCAATTCGTCCTTGGAGACTTGGTAGCTGTCGACCATTTGCGGCTTGATGGCGCCTTTGGCATCTTCCGAAAACAGCGTGTCGTAAATCATGTACGCATGGTTGCGCGTGACGTAAGCGGTGGTCCAGATCGGGTCGAGCACGGTCAAGTTGGCGTGCGGGACAAATCGAAATACCTTGTTGGCCGGGGTATCTGCCAGTGCGGCATTCATGCCACTCAGGCCGACCACGCTGGCCAAGGTCAACAGCAAACGTCTTTTCATCTTCAGTTCTCCATTTTCCAAAAAGGATGTGTTCATGATGACATTGAACCCCACGCGTTATCGTCACCTTTGTGCAAATGCAGCCGGGGGTTTACACGGATGGCTGGAAGCAGCCCATCGGATTTCATAATGTACGCCTTTCACTGCGCTGCCCTTCATCATGGTCTACCCTGAGATTTCTGCCGACGCGCTGTCTCGCGCCATCCATTCCAAGCAAGTGTCATGCCGCGAGGTCATGCAAACCACGCTGCGCCAAATCGCTTTGCACAACCCCCAGAGCAACGCCATCGTGAGCCTGGCGGATGAGGACGAATTGCTGCGCCAGGCCGACGAACGCGACGCCCAACTGGCACGGGGCGAGTCCATGGGCTGGATGCACGGCATGCCCCAAGCCATCAAAGATTTGTCCAATGTGGCCGGTTTTCGCACCACTTTGGGGTCTCCCTTGATGCGCGACTTTGTCGCCAGCGAAGACGGTTTGATGGCAAGTCGCATGAAGGCCAGCGGCTGCATCGTGATCGGTAAAACCAACTCTCCCGAGTTCGGCCTAGGCTCACACACGTTCAACGAGGTGTTTGGTGCCACGCGCAATGCCTGGGATTCCAGCAAAACCGCGGGCGGCAGCAGTGGCGGCGCGGCGGTTGCTCTGGCGCAGCGCATGCTGCCGGTGGCGGACGGCTCGGACTTCATGGGCAGCCTGCGCAACCCGGCGGGCTGGAACCACATCTTTGGGCTGCGCCCCTCGCAAGGCCGCGTGCCCATGGTGCCCGCGCAAGATGTGTGGATTTCGCAATTGGGCACCGAAGGCCCCATGGGTCGCAGCGTGCGCGATGTGGCCATGTTGCTGTCGGTGCAATCGGGTCACCACCCGGCAGCCCCCTTGTCCATTGCCCAGGGCGGTCAGGCCTTCGCCGCGCCACTGGACACGGATGTCAAAGGCCAGCGCATCGGTTGGCTCGGCGATTTGAACGGCTATCTGCCCATGGAAGCAGGCTTGCTGGACACCTGCCAGACCGCTTTGCAAACCCTGGCCCCACTGGGCTGCCAGATCGAAGACACGGGACTGGGCATGGCCCCCGAAAAGGTGTGGGATGCCTGGCTGGTCTGGCGCAAAGCCCTGGTCGGGCCCCGCGTCGCGCCCTTCATGCTCAAGGCCGAAAACCATCCCCTGGTCAAACCCGAGGCCCGTTGGGAATACGAGCAGTCACTGCAGCTGAGCGGCGCGCAATTGATGAGTGCCAGTGCCGTGCGCTCGCAGTTCTACCAGCAGATGCTGAAATTGTTTGAGCGCTTTGATGTGCTGGCCCTGCCCGCCGCCCAGGTCTGGCCGTTTGAGGTCAGCGAGCGCTGGCCAAAGCAGATCAACGGCCGCGCCATGGACACCTACCACCGCTGGATGGAGGTGGTGATTTACGGCACCTTTGCTGGCCTGCCCTGCATCAGCGTGCCGGCCGGCTTTGGCCCTCAAGGGCTGCCCATGGGCTTGCAGTTGATCGGCAAACCGCACGGCGACTTCGCGCTGTTGCAATTGGCCCACGCCTATGAGCAGGCCAACTTGGCGATGATCCGCACCCGGCCGCCGGGCATTTGAAGCCGAACGGCTTAGTTTTGACGCCAAGGCAAGCCGCGGAACTTCCAGCCTCCGGTGTGGCCACGGTGGGCGTCAGCATCTGGGTTGCCCTCAAAACCCTCCAGGATGTTGAAGGCCACCACGCCCAGCTCGGTGGCGCGTTGGGCGGCCGCGATGGAGCGAACCCCGCTGCGGCACAGCAACACCAACTTCTGGCCGCCCGCGCCCAGCGCCTGAATGCCGGCGTCAAATTCGCGGTTCATGGCCATGCCCGGCCACTGCTTCCAGGCCAGGGGCTGCGCGCCGGGGACATAGCCCACCCACTCGCGCTCGGCATCGGTACGGACGTCGACCAAGACCGCTTCACCCGCCTGCACCCAAGTCCAGGCCAGCGCGGGAGAAATATCGCCGGCATAGCCAGCAGCAGGTTGAGGAAGCTCCCCTTGAGCGTGGGCGGGAAAATTCATGGCAGAAATGAAAATAAATCAATGGGATTGTTCATCATAGCGAGCTCGTTCCGATGCCTTTCGGGCGCGTATTGGTAGTAACCCTCTATTCAGTTTTAACGGTTAAGACAGAATCGCTCCTTCGTTTGCTTTTTTCAATAATTTTTGGAGTACGACATGGAAGACAAAAAAATCCCCACAGGCCGTCGCAATGTGCTGAAGGGTGCCGCCATCGCCGCTGGCGCACTTTCCGCCCCGATGATTTCCAAGGCCGACACCGTGTCCTTGCGCTTTCAAAGCACCTGGCCAGCGAAAGATATCTTCCATGAATACGCCAACGACTTTGCCAAAAAAGTCAACGACATGGCCAGCGGCCGTCTGAAGATTGAAGTCCTGCCCTCTGGCGCCGTGGTCCCCGCTTTCCAATTGCTGGATGCAGTGAACAAGGGCACCTTGGATGGCGGCCACGGCGTTTTGGCTTACCACTACGGCAAAAGCTCGGCTCTGGCCTTGTGGGGCTCGGGCCCTGCATTCGGCATGGACCCCAACATGGTGCTGTCATGGCACAACTATGGCGGCGGCAAACAGCTGCTCGAAGAAATCTACAAATCTTTGAACATCGATGTGGCCTCCTACGTCTATGGCCCCATGCCCACCCAACCCTTGGGCTGGTTCAAAAAACCGATCGCCAAAGTCGCCGATCTGAAGGGCTTGAAGTACCGCACCGTCGGCTTGGCTGTGGACATCTTCACAGAACTGGGTGCCGCTGTGAACCCCTTGCCCGGCGGCGAAATTGTGCCGGCTTTGGACCGCGGTTTGATCGACGCAGCCGAATTCAACAACGCCTCTTCTGACCGCATCTTGGGCTTCCCCGATGTCGTCAAAAACTGCATGTTGCAAAGCTTTCACCAAAGCGGTGAGCAATTCGAAATCTTGTTCAACAAGGGCAAACTGAATGCGCTGCCCGCCGAACTCAAGTCCATCATTGAATATGCGGTGCAAGCCTCTTCAGCTGAAATGAGCTGGAAAGCGATTGACCGCAATTCCAAAGACTATTCTGATATGAAGAAGCAGGGCATCAAGTTCTACAAAACACCAGATGCGATTCTCAAGGCGCAGTTGGATGCGTGGGACAAAGTCGTCGCCAAAAAATCTGAAGAGAACCCCTTCTTCAAGAAAGTCATGGACTCTCAGATGGCCTTCGCCCAACGTGCGGGTCAATGGCAAAATGATTACATGGTCGATTTCAAAATGGCTTACAACCGGTACTTCAACAAAAAAGCCTGACCCCCTGATTCGACCTCACGGCAACCCATCCTGGCCCTGTCAGGATGGGTCTTTTTACTATTGATGACTCCCTTATGAATACGCAAACCCTGTTGCACACTGCAGACAGCATCAGCACGTGGGTCGGTAAAGCTTTTGCTTGGCTGATCGTCGCGCTGATGTTGTTGGTGGTGGTTGAAGTTTTTAAACGCTACGCCCTGAATGCGCCGACCGCCTGGATTTTCGACGCCAGCAATATGATGTACGGCACCTTGTTCATGATGGGCGGGGCTTACACGCTTTGCCAAGACGGTCATGTGCGCGGTGATTTTTTCTACGGCAGTGCCCAACCCCGAACCCAAGCCTGGCTGGACCTGGTGTTGTTCATTGTGTTTTTCATTCCTGGCGTGATCGCCCTGACTTGGGCTGGCTGGAATTACGCCGCTGACTCTTGGTCCATCCATGAGCAAACCTTCAACGCCGATCCCTTGCCCCTGTACCCCTTCAAATCGGTGATTCCCTTGGCAGGATTTTTTGTGTTGATGCAAGGGCTTGCTGAGATTGTCCGTTGCATCGTGTGCATCCGCACCGGCGAATGGACCCCCCGACTGAAAGATGCCGACGAGATCGACGTGGTGGAACAACAATTGTCAGGCAGCAGCCTGGTGGACCAGAGCGCTGCACTGGAAGCCATTGCCAACGCCAAGAACATTGAAGAGTCTGCACACCAACGTGCCAAAGGAGGCCAAGCATGAGCGATCCCGCACTCGGCCTGTTGATGCTCTCGCTCATCATCGTGGTGATCATGCTGGGGTTTCCCACCGCTTTCACCTTGATGGGCCTGGGCATGGCCTTTGGTTTTGGCGCCTTCTATGACCCCAGCGCTCCTTGGTTTGACAACAAGATTTTCAATCTGATGGTGCAGCGCACTTTCGGTGCGATGACCAACGACACGCTGTTGTCCATCCCGCTGTTTGTGTTGATGGGCTACGTCATGGAACGGGGCGCCTTGGTGGACAAGATGTTCCACAGTGTGCAGCTGGCCTTCCGCAAATTGCCCGGCTCTTTGGCTGTGGCCACCTTGGTAATTTGTACCTTCTGGGGCATTGCCAGCGGCTTGGTCGGTGCCGTGGTGGTGCTGATGGGCGTGATCGCCATGCGCCCGATGCTGAATGCCGGTTATGACACGCGCCTGGCTGCGGGTGTCATAACCGCCGGCGGCACCCTGGGCATTTTGATTCCCCCGTCTGTGATGATCATTGTCTACGCCGCCGTGGCGGGTCAATCGGTTGTCAAGCTGTATGCAGCGGCCATGTTTCCAGGCTTCTTTCTGGCCACCCTGTACCTGATTTATGTCATTGGTTGGGTCCTGATCGATCCAAAAATTGCCCCCAAACTCCCAGAGTCTCAGACCCGCGCACCCGTGCCGGCGTGGGCACAACATTTGGCCGACCACTACTCTCAGCGGCACTTGATCGCCTTGGTCAAAGCCGTGCTGTCACCGGCCAAAGCGCTGCAAGCCAGCACAGCCGAATTTCAAGTCAGCTGGGGCTTGCTGCTGCGCAGCTTGTGCATGAGCCTGGTCCCTGTGCTGATGGTGGCGACCAGCCTGGGCGCCACTTGGTGGTATGTGGTGATCCATTCGCAAGCCGAGAACGATGCGGCGGCGCAGGTTCAAATCAGCAGCCCTGCGGCCACGACGCCCACCGAAGCGGCGTCGACCAGCACCGAGCGCTCAGGGGTGCAAGAGCCTCCGGGTGCCGGCGTGCAAGAACCACCGGGTGCGTCCGGCGGCGTGAAAGAACCCCCCGGAGCTTCTGGCGGTGTGCAAGAGCCTCCCGGCGCTTCCAATGGCGTCAAGGAACCGCCCGGTGCCTCTGGCGGTGTTCAAGAACCGCCTGGGGCTTCTGGCGGTGTTCAAGAACCGCCTGGGGCTTCTGGCGGCCTGCAAGAGCCACCCGGCGCTTCCAGTGGCTTACAAACCCCGCCTGGCGCTGAAGATTCCAAGACCAAAGCCGCGGACGAAAACGCACCGCTGGTTGCCATGGGTGACGGTGATACTTCGGACGCACCGAAAACCGCGCCCGTGCCTGAAGGTTTTTACATCGGCTTTGCAGTGGCTTGCGTCTTGGGCCTGGCCTTGCTGGTCTACTACTACATCCATTTCGATGCCGAACAGTTCGAGATATTGAACATGCTGGTGCGCTCGGTGATGCCTTTGGGCATCTTGACCGCGGTGGTTTTGGGTGTGATTTTGCTGGGCATCACCACCGCCACCGAATCGGCGGCAGTGGGCGCGGCAGGTGCCTTCTTGATGGCCTGGTCGGCGGGCACACTGGATTTTGAAAAAATCAAACAAGCCGTGTTCCTGACAGCCAAAACGACCTCGATGGTCTGCTGGCTGTTTGTGGGCTCGGCCTTGTTCTCTGCCGTTTTTGCCATCCTGGGCGGTCAACGTTTGGTGGAGGAATGGGTCATGGCCCTGAACCTCACCCCGATTCAGTTCCTGCTGCTGTCGCAAGCCATCATTTTTGTTCTGGGTTGGCCCCTGGAATGGACCGAAATCATTGTGATTTTTGTGCCCATCTTCCTGCCTTTGCTGGCCCATTTCCAAATCGACCCCATGCTGTGGGGCGTGATGGTTTTCGTGAACCTGCAGGCGGCCTTCTTGTCACCGCCGGTGGCCATGTCGGCTTTTTACCTGAAAGGGGTCTCACCGCCGCATGTGACGATCAACCAGATTTTTGCCGGCATGATGCCTTATATGTTCATCGTTATTGTCTGCATGATCCTGATGTACATCTGGCCAGGCCTGACCCTGTGGTTGCCTGAGTACCTGTATGGCAAGTAGACTTTGTAAGGATTGAATTGTCCGTACCCGCGCCGTGCCTTCTCAGAATGCACGGCGTTTTTCTTCGCCCCGGCCACTCGACAAAAATCGGTGGCACGGTATGATTGACGTTTACGTTAACGTCAATTAACCCTCGACCCCCAAGAGACACGCCATGACCGATCTGTCTGCCGAATTCAAAGCCCTGGCCGAATACCGCCCCACTAACAAGGTGCGCTTTGTCACCGCGGCCAGCCTGTTTGACGGGCACGATGCCGCCATCAACATCATGCGCCGCATTTTGCAAAGCATGGGTGCGGAGGTGATTCACCTGGGCCACAACCGCTCGGTAGACGAGGTGGTGACCGCCGCGCTGCAAGAAGACGCGCAAGGCATCGCCATCAGCTCCTACCAAGGTGGCCACAACG